>DATMOO010000171.1:0-57435 GCA_035568275.1 Candidatus Sulfotelmatobacter sp. | reverse complement strand
TACGCGCCCACCGCCGCATGATCGGCCAATCGGCGTTTGTTGTAGCGCAGCGCGACGTTCATGAAGACGTGGCCGAGGGAGGTCTCGAAGCTGATCATCAACGCTTCTGTGTCTTCGCTGGTCTTGTCGCCCTCCTGCGCGGTGAGTAGGAGCGGGGGATGCACGCGGAAATGGAATCCCTGATCGTTGAGCGCCGAGATGGCATTGCCGACAACCTGATTGGCGAGCTCGAAGATGGTTTCCTTGATGAGCGCGTCGGATTCGGGAAGGTCCGCGCCGGCATAGTGGCTGGCCACCTTGACGGCGGTCTGCGGCTCGAGATCGAGAATGATCCTGCCCTCGATATCGCCCGTCAGAGCAATCATGCCCGCCACGCCTTTGCGGCGATAGGCTTCCTCTTCCATGATGAGGTTTCCCACCTTGGTCGAGCCCTGCAGGCCTTGAGACAACACGGCATCGGCCGCGTTGATGAAAGGCTGGATCAGTTCCATCTTCATTGAATTAGGCTCCCGCTCCTGCGGCATTCGTCACTGCGCCGTCTTCACCGAGCACGTACTTGATCACTTCATAAAGCACTTCCGGCTTCACCGGTTTCTGCACGAAATGGCGTGCACCCCGTTGCAGCGCCGCGACAATGTTCTCCTGATATCCGACGGAGGAGACCATTACGATGCGCGCTTCCGGATGCTGCTGGACGATCCGTTCAGCCGCTTCGATCCCCTCCATCTGCGGCATGGTAATGTCCATGAGCACGATGTCAGGATGCGTGCGGTCGAACTCGCTGATGGCAGTCAAGCCGTCGCCGGCTTCAGCCGCCACCTGCCCGCCGAACGTTTCGATCATGCGGGCCAGATTCTTACGTGCAAATACGGAATCGTCCACGATTAGATAGCGGACTGGCTGCCCGTCTTTGCTGCGTTTCACTGGTGCGAACTGCTCCATAACAGACCTCCCCTTTCTACTGCATATCATGGGCCGTTAGCCGTAACCAGATAACGCTGGTCATCGGCTTTTCGTGCCCGATCTCAGCTACCGGCGCGCACAGCACGCCCTGTGGAACCGCCTTCGCCGCGTCCGCAAAGGGCCTGCAGCGTCGATCCCATGGTGTCGAG
Organism: Candidatus Sulfotelmatobacter sp.; assembly: GCA_035568275.1. Taxonomy (GTDB): domain Bacteria; phylum Acidobacteriota; class Terriglobia; order Terriglobales; family Acidobacteriaceae; genus Sulfotelmatobacter. The sequence goes on along the minus strand of DATMOO010000171.1, from coordinate 56,323 downwards.
CCCGACTACACGAATGGCGTAGCCACGCTCGATTGCCGCTTTGGGCATGCCATAAACCACGCAGGATTCCTCACTCTGCGCAATGGTCATGCCGCCTTCTTTCTTAATGGCGCCTAATCCTTCCGCGCCGTCATCGCCCATCCCGGTCATCAACACGCCGACCGCATTGCCGCGGAACTCTTCCGCGACGCTCCTGAGAAGGACGTCGACACTGGGCCGATGTCCGTTGACGCGCGGCTCATCGCTGAGGACGGCAATGTCGCCCAGCGGCAGGCGCTTGACCTTCATGTGGCGGCTTCCGGGGCAGATCAGCACCCGCCCGGGGAGAAGCATGTCGCCCGACTGCGCCTCTTTCACACGCAGAGGGCAGACTTCGTCCAGCCGCCGCGCAAACATTTCGGTAAAACCGTCAGGCATGTGCTGCACCACGGTGATGGCCCCAGGGAAGTCTCCGGGCAGCGACGACAGCACGAACTCCAGAGCTTGCGGGCCTCCAGTCGAAACGCCGATGGCAACAATCTTGTTCGGGGATCCGGCCGGTGCAGGTGGTTTTTCCGGCTTCGAAGGCAAGCCCGCTATCATGCGCGGCTTCAGCTTGCACTCTGCGGCCGCCTTTACCTTGGCGATCAACTCTCGCGCGATCTCTGCCATGTGCGCCGACGCGTCCTTGGGCTTGGTAACGAAATCGAACGCTCCCAACCCCAGCGCTTTCATGGTTACGCTTGCGCCTTCGGTGCTGTGCGAGCTGAACACGATGACCGGAACCGGATTGTGCCGCATGATCTCTTTCAGCGTGTCGATGCCGTTCATGCCCGGCATTTCCAGATCGAGCGTAACCACGTTGGGCTTGAGTTCCTCGATCTTTTTCAGGCAGAACGACCCATCCATCGCGGTTCCCACGACGTTAATGGCTTCGTCAACGGCGAGCATCTGCGGGATCAGCTTGCGCATGAGCGCCGAATCGTCGACCACCAGCACCCGTACCTGCTTCATACCTGGCCTCCGACTTCCGGAGTGAGCGCCAGACGCATGCGATCGGTGTGCGTCAACAACAGGCCGGAATTCGCCCGTCCCATCTCCTGTGGCCGCAAACGGGCGACGTGTTCTACCACTGCGGGCAGATTCAGTATCAGGACGACCCGGCCGTCTCCCAGGATCGAAGCGCCTGAGACCAGATCGGTCGAGAAGGTCTGATCGTCCAGGGCTTTGATGACCAGCTCTTCTTCGCCTTCGAGCGCGTCGACAATCAGGCCGTACTTCTTTTCGCTGACGGTGATGATGAGAACAAAAAGCTTGGTTTTGCGGTCTCCCTCCGGCGCCGGGCGTCCCAAGCGGAGCAAGGGCAGCACTTGGTTGCGGAGTTGCAGAACTTCGTAATTGTCGACCTGATGCACTTCCCCTTCGAAGGTGCGAGCGATTTCCAGCACAGCGTTCAGCGGGATTGCGTAAAGCCTCTGCTCGACCCAGAACAGCAGCGCCTTGATGATGGCGAGAGTCAAAGGCAGCTTCAGGCGGAACGTTGTCCCCTGCCCGAGACGGGTGTCGACGCTGATCGAGGCCTTCAGCCGGTGCAGGACGCTCTGGACCACATCCATGCCGACGCCCCGTCCGGAGACTTCGGTGACCTGCTCGGCGGTCGAGAAGCCGGGGCGGAAGATAAAGTTTAGAACCTCCAGTTCGCTCATTTTGGAGGCTTCTTCCGGTGTCGTGAGGCCGAGTTCGAACGCCTTGGTACGGATTTTGCCGACGTCGATGCCGCGCCCGTCGTCGGTGACTTCGACGATGACCTGGTTGCCCTGGTGATAGGCGTTGAGACGTACCATGCCTTGGCTAGGCTTGCCGAGCTTCCGCCGTTCCTCAGGAGACTCGATGCCGTGACTGATCGCATTGCGGACCAAATGTGTGAGAGGCTCGGCGATTGCGTCGAGAATCCCTTTGTCGAGGTCGGTGTCCTGTCCGCTAACCGTCAGTTCCACTTCGCGCCCACACTGGCGTGCGACATCGCGCACCATGCGCGGGAAGCGACGGAAGAGTTGATCGACGGGCACCATGCGAATCTTCATGACCGAACGTTGCAGGTCATTGAGGACGCGGGCCTGGAAGGCCATGGCATCGGCAAATTTTCCGCGCAGGGCCTCTTTGGGGAAACGCTTGGTGAATTCGTTTAATGCCTGCTGCAGCATCGACTTGCCGATAATCAGCTCGCCCACCAGGTTGAGAACGCTATCGATCCGTCCAGCCTCGACTCGCAGCAGATTTTCCTGCGACACGGGGACGGAACCGGCGGGCAGCATAGCGGCAGCGGACGGCTCAGGCAGCGCCGTTTCGATTGCGGCAGCCGCATCGGGCGCGGAGGTCTCGGGCGAAGCTTCCAGCGCAGCAGGCTGCGGTGCCGTATTGGCACGCAGCAATACCTCGACACTCACTTCTTCCACGATGGTCGGAATCTTGCATTTGGCCGCAATTTGCTCCGGGGTTTGTACCGTGGCGACTACGAACTCGATGAATTTCGCGGCTGCCGGAGACTTGGCATCGGGACGAACGGCAATCACGGGGCCCATGGTGCCGATTGCATTGTGAACCAACTGTCGTCCCGCGATGGGCATGGCACAGTGCGCGTCAATTTTGGCGATTACGTGCAGCACGTCTTGCCCGGAGGCTTGCGCCTTGGACATGGCCAGTCTTTCGTACTCGGTCCAATGAGCGTCGGCTTTGCTCGACGACTTGCTCACAGAAGCCTTTCCCGTCGACTCTTTACCTTTGGACGTCCTTCCGCCTGTCTTTTTGCCCCGCGTCTTACCGGTTTTCGGCGCGGAAGTCAGCTCCTGAATCTTCTTGCTTAAGTTCTTGGTGGCTGGGAGCTTAGTTCCGTTGCGATAAGCCGCAATCATCTCGCTGAAAATGTCGGCGGTAGCGAAAGCGATTTCAGCGACGGCTGCATGCGAAGCTGCACTCTCCAGCGAAAGCGCGTCTTCGAACTGATGCGCCAGTTCGCTCAATTCGCGCAGGCCGCAGGCGGCTGAATCTCCTTTCAAGGTGTGCACCGTCCGCCGGATCGAGCGCACGATCTCCTCGTCGGCGGGATTCTTCTCCAGCTTCAGGGCTTCTTCGTTGAGAGCCTGGACGAGCTCCTGCGACGTCTCATAGAAGAGTTCCCGCAGTTCCACGCCGCGCTCATCGGGGGAATTGCTCATGCTTACTCTTTCATCTCAAGCCGCTGATAGGCTGTCCCGCTATCCTTGTGCACCATCTGAAACTTCTGGGTAAGACCCAGCAGGCTTTCGGCATGGCCAACAAAGAGATAGCCGTTCGGATTCAAGCAGCGGTAAAACTTTTCAATCAGCCGCTTCTGCTCGGCTTCATCGAAGTACATCATCACGTTGCGGCAGAAGATCACATCGTTGCGCTGCGGCAGATACTCGGTTTTCAGGTTGTGAAAGTCGAAGTGCACCATCTCCTTCAGCGCCTTCTTGATGGCGTAGCGGTCGGAGACCTTGTCGAAATACCGCATTCGGTAGCCGTAGTCGACCATCGACATCTGATGCTCGCTATAGGCGCCCTCCTGCCCGTGCCGCAATACCGAGTAGCTGATATCGCTGGCCAGGATCTCGACCCGCCACGGCGGAGGCACCAGCGGCTTGGGCAAGGGCATGTCGATGGGCAGCGGATTGCGCAGGTAGTAGTACGCCAGAGCGTCGGTGACCAGCATCGCCAGGGTGTAAGCTTCCTGTCCGGTCGAGCAGCCCGCACTCCAAATCCGGATCGAGTACTCCCGGCGCGCACTTTTGTGCTTCAGCAGCTCTTCCAGAACGGTCTTCTGGAAAAGATCGAGTTGTGCCTTGTGGCGAAAAAAGCTGGTTTCGTTGACGGTGAGGTTCTCCAGCAGCTTGGCGAGTTCTTCCTTGCCTTGCTGGCTGATGAGCAGGCGGTAGTAGGCGTAGAAAGAGTCGGCTCGGCACTCTTTCAACCGGCGCAACAGCCGGTCCTGAAGGAAATGCGTGCGGCGTTCGTCGAAGGCCATGCCGCACTCCTGATAAATGAGTGCCTGCAACAGCTTCAGTTCCGCATCGGTGAGTATGGGAGCGGGTGCCGCTCCGGATGTGCTCATGCGTGTTCTCGTCCCGCCTGACGCTGAATTGAAATAACTCCCACCATTACCGCGCCCCCGCCTTGGCTGCTGTTTTCTTATCCTCAGACTCGCCCTTGCTTACGAGGCTCGCAGGGGCCAGCAGTTTGCTCATATCGAGAAGTACGATCAACCGCCCTGAGACCTTTCCCAGGCCGGTAACGCAATTGAGCCCGCCTTCCTGAAAAACGGCAGGCGGAGCTTCCACGGCGTCGGCTGGAATCTTCAACACTTCGGAAGCCGAATCTACAATGAGACCCGCCAGCCTTCCGGCGTGCTCGACCACCAGGATGCGATTGGTTCTTTTGACGGCGGCCTGCTTTTCTCCAAAACGTTTGCGCAGGTCCATGACGGAAACGATCTTGCCGCGCAGGTTGATGACACCTTCGAGGTAGTCGGGGGCGTCAGGCACGGCCGTGATTTCCGGCACCCGTACGATCTCGTGCAGGGAAGTGATGGGCACGCCATAGGTCTCGCGGCCCACCTGGAAACCCACGATATGGAGTTCGCGGCTCATGGTCTTGGGCTCCTGAGGTCTAGAACTGCGCTCCGCCTGCGGCTGCGCGCTTGGCGTTGCGGCCTGCGGAATCCGCCCCCTTCTCCCGCAGAGCTTCCGCCAGTGCGAACCGGTCGATGAAATCAAGCAGGCTGCGCGACATCTTTGACATCTGCTCGGATGAAGCGGCCAGTTCCGTGGAACTCGACGTCGACTGCTGCACCAGTTCCCGCATGCGTTCCATCGCCTTGACAACCGCTTGAGCCCCGGACGCCTGCTCTTCAACGGCCGAGTTGATTTCGTGCGTGATCTCGTTCAACCGCGTGGTGGCTCGCGCGATCTGCGAAGATCCATGCGACTGCTCGTTAGTGGCGGCGCCGATTTCCTGCGCGAACTTGTAAACTTCGGTGACCACGTTCGAGATCTTCTTTAAGGCTGAATTCAATTCGGAACCCAGATCCAGTCCTTCGTTCACAATTGCCGTGGAGCGATCCATGTTCTCGACCGCCTTGCGGGCTTCTTTCTGAATGCTCTGAATGAGTTCGGAGATTTCCTTCGTGGATTGCGCGGACTTCTCCGCCAGCTTGCGGACTTCGTCGGCGACCACAGCGAATCCCAAGCCATGTTCTCCAGCACGTGCGGCTTCAATGGCGGCGTTCAGCGCGAGCAGGTTGGTCTGCTCGGCCAGATCGTCGATGACCTCGATGATCTTGCCGATGTCGTCGGCGCGCTGTCCGAGGGCTCCAATGATCTCGCCCGAGGAGTTAATGGTCGTGTTGATACGGTTCAGGCCATCGGTCGCCTTCTCCATGGTGCCGATGCCACTGTGGACTTCTTCGCGCGAGCGGTTGGAGATGTCGAGCAGCACCTTGGCGGTATCGGCTACGCGCTGGATCGAGGCGACCATCTGGTCGATCGAAGCCGAGGTTTCGCTGACGCTGGAAGCTTGCACCTGCGTGCTCTTCACCATGTTCTGCACGTTGACGCTCATCTCGTGCATCGTGCTGGTGACTTCATCGATGGCAGACGAGGCTTGCAGCCCAATCTTGGCCGAATCGTCGGAAGCCCCGGCGACCTGGTTGGAGGCGCTGGCGACTTGCGACGAGGCGTCGCGGACACTCCGCACCAGCCCGGCAAGTCCTTCGACCATCTTGGCGAAGGCGTTGCCCAGGGTGTCGTGCGAGGAGCGCGGCTTTACTTCGAGTGTCAGATCGCCCCCGGCGATGGCTTCGGAAACTCCCGCCATCTCCTTCAGGTAGGTGACCATCTTGTGGAAGGTACGGGCCAGTTCGCCGATCTCGTCGTCACGGCCAAGGTCGATGTTATGTTCCAGATCGCCGGTGTTTCCGATGGCCCGCGCCACATTCATGAGATTGGTCAGCGGCTCGGTGATTGACTTGGCGGTCCGGTACGCAATGATTGCTCCGGCGATCAATGCGGCCAGTGTGGCCACGAATGAAATCCAGATGGTCCAGTTCGCAGCACTTACGTCGGAATTGCTCCGCTCGTCGACCACTTTGCGGTTTTCGCCATCCGCGACGTCGAGCGAATCGCTGGAATTCTTGACCCAGGACGAGGCATCCTTCTGCAGGTAAAAGATCTGCAGTTCGGCGACCGTGGCATTGCCCGAGTCAACGTCTTTTCGCTTCTCGATCAGCGGTTGCGCGAATTCCTTGCCCCACGACTGCTCCAGCTGCTGCACCTTGTTCAGGGACGTCTTGATCTGGTCGGAGCTGGCCAGTGACTTGCCCAGTTCGAGCTTCTCGTTCAGGGTGCGAAGACCCTCGTTCATGCGGTCAACTTCGCGTGTGTCTCCGCTCAGCAAGTAGTTGCTCAGATAGAGGCGGTTCTGCATCATCTGGGAGCGGACCGCGTTGGTGGCCTCGGCCAAGTCCTGCGATTGTTGCGCTGCCTTCTTGGCATCGTGTTCGCGCCTTACCGCCAACCAATTCGCCAGGAAGAGCGCCAGCACCATGATGAGGATGATGCCGAAGTTCACGTATAACTTCTTGCCGATAGTCATGCCTGTCTCCTCCGCGCTGATCCGAGTTACCGCGGCTCGAACTTGAACTCAATGACGCCCGTACTCTCTGACGGCGCTGGTTCAAAGCGCCACTTCTTGGCCGCGTCGAGAGCTGAACTGGCCAGAACCGGGTGTCCGCCAACGATCCGAGCTTCCTTGACCGTGCCATTGGGGGCGACCGTTACCTCGATCTTTACCGTTCCGGCGATATTCATCTTGCGTGCTAATTCCGGGTAAAAAGGCTGTACCTTAGTCTTCGCCCGACGATTGATTTCGTCACTCTGCGTTGTCTGGGCACCTGCGTGGGACAGACTAAAAGCCGCCACAATCGTTACGACTGCTAGCACTGCGGCCGCGATTCGCTGAGACACAAATCCTCCTCCGATTCCAAGAACTGGCAAAGGCAAGAGTGCAATGCCTAGGCCAACGGAACCTTCTTGGAAAAACCAAAGTAATGGGCAGTAAATGATTGAACAACAAAGCGTTACTTCAAGACGGAGGGGTACTTTTTATGCCTGCTCGCAATTAGCGTTGTCTCATTCGGCAAAAACCGAGTACTGTTTCTCACGGTGAGACAAAATCTCACTCCGAGTCACGGGATTTCACATCAAGGCACCTCGTGATCCATTTCCCTTGACTCAAATTGAGATGACAGTTAGTTTCCCAATAGATTCAAGCACTTGTGAATCGCGAAAACTATTTCCCCAGCGCCGGTGCAGATGTCAGTGCTTCTGTTCGTAGTTCGATGGTCCCTCCGGGGGATCGAGCCTTCTCCGGTTCCGATGAGGGCTTCCAGAAGCTACTGCTCCGTATTGCTGCCAAGGCCGGCGAACGACCACAGCTCAACCAGCTCATTCAGTTGTTCTGCCAGGCCACGCGGGAGTTTTTTGACGTTTCCGGAGTCTACTTCTGGCGCTGCCAGTCTGGGGACGAGCTCTTAGGTGAGCAAGCCGACGGCAAGATGTCACAGCGTTTCGTCGGACTTCGTCTGCGTCCGATGGAGAGCACCGTGACTGCAGAAGCGGTGCGGCAGCGGCGTACGATCTTCGCGAATCATGTGAATTCGGCCGCGTTCCCTGCGGCTCGGGAATTTGAGGCCCGCTCGCTGCTGGCCGCGCCCTTGCTGGTCTTCAATGAGGTCATCGGTGCTCTCACCTTCCTGCACGACGCCAACGATGAGGCGTTTAATGAGGATTTCGCCGCTAAAGCCACCATTCTGGCGGGTCAACTGGGTAGTCTTCTGGAAGCGGCCCGTCTTGGCGAGGCGTCACGGGAAGAGCATCGACGGGCCGAGATTCTGGCGGACGTTGCCCATGCCTTGTATGGGAGCCCGGATGTGGGCGCCGTTATCGAGGCGCTGGCCGATCGGCTTCGCTTGCTCTTGCGTACACGACTGGTATGCGTGCTGCTGCGCCGGGAAGGTCCGTTCGAGTTGAAAGCGGTGTCGGCGGAGACTCCGCAACTGGCGACTTCGGCGCGCGCCCGGCACGATCGGCAAACTTTGCGCTTCGCAGCCGACCTTGCGCAGCGGGCGGTGGCGGCGGGAGAGCCTGTCACGCTCTCGATCGGGGCGGACGTTCATTCCCTCGGAAACCTGGTCTCTCCAGGCTCACTCATTGCCGCACCCTTTCGCACGGCCCGCACCCAGGGCGCGATCTTAATTTATCCGCGGCAGGACGGCATCTTTACGGCCGAGGAACGCGCACTGGTGGCAGCGATCGCAGGCTTTGGCGCAGTCGCGGTGGCACACGCGGAGCTGCATGCCACAGCACACTCCCAGGCGCAGGAACTTCATCAACTCCTTGAGATTTCGCTGGAACTCAGCGCCAGCGGAGATCTGAATCGTTTTCTACAGGCGTTCGTCATCCGAGCTTCGGGATTTCTCGGCTTCGGGAGATGCTTCATCGCCCTGCTGGAGAATGACCAATTCCAGGTACGTTACGGAGTAGAACAAGGACAACCACGCCCGGTCGACACCATTTTTCCAGAAGGGGTCGCTACCCAAGCCCTGCGATCCAAAGAGGTTTTTTGGACGGATGAAGCGAGCCGGGTTCCAGGTGTCAATGTTGAAGTCGTTTCGAAATACAAAGTGCATCAGTTTCTTGCCGTGCCGCTCCTCGGCGCCAGTGGCAAGCTACTGGGAATGTTCGGGGTGCTCGACCGTCTCGACGGCACCGGGATTTCACAGGAGGACGTAAGGCGCGCGCAGGCTTTGTCGAACCAGGCTGCGGTCGTCTTGGAAGTTGCCAGCAATTTGCACCAGTCGGAACAACATCGGCGGCGCGCCGAGGCGTTGATCGAACTGGCGCGGGATATTGAGGGCAGCCTGCACTTGCCCGAGTTTGCATCCCGCTTTGTTCGCCGCACGGTGGAACTGACGAGCTCACGGGGCGGACTGCTGGCGTTGCATCAGGACGGCCGTTGGCAACCCGTTGCGCTCTATCAGGCGCAGCCGGCCTTATCTCCTGCGATATCGGAGATTGCTCCTTCGTCCGAAGAAGAAAAGCTAGGCCGCTCTTCACAAAAAGCGGAGGGGAGCCTGGTTAGAACAGAAACCCAAACGACCTCGTCCATGGATCGTGAGAGTGAGCGAGACCTGGGCACCACGCTTGGCGAGTTTGTCGCTTGTCACCCGGAAAAGGTGACCTGCGGTTCTGCCCAGGAAATGCTGGGAATGGAGCCCGCCGCCAAGCTAACTTGGACCGACTGCAGATTGGTGCGGCTCACTGGTGCCAATGGTGAACTTGCCGGAATTCTTTGTCTTTCCGGCCGCGCGGGGGCCCTGAACCAGGAGGATCGGGTTTTCCTGGAGACGATGGCGGGGCATGCCGCTATGGCGCTGGACAATGCGCGGCTGTTCACGCAGATCGAAAAGTCGAACCGCCACTGGATCGAAATATTTGATGCCATTTCGGACTTCATTGTCGTGCACGACCAGTCCGACAAAGTGTTGCGAGTGAACCGTTCGCTGGCCGCGATGATTGGTGTGCCCCCGGCAGAGTTGATCGGACTCAATATTCGCGCACTGATGGCGTTGACCAGCGATTCTGCCTCGTATTCCTGCCCCTTTTGCCGCTCGATGGGGGATGACTCGGGCGAGTTTGCTCACCCGGTTTTCGACCGCACCTACCTGGTCTCAACCTCGCGCGTGCACGACGCGTCCGGGGAAGGCCTGCAGACCATTCACGTTCTGAAAGACATCTCTGACCGTAGCGAGGCGGAACGGCGGTACCGCGAACTCTTCGACAATATTCAGGAAGGTCTCTTCTTCAGCACGCCGGGCGGGCGATTTGTGGAAGTCAATGACGCCATGGTGCGGATGCTCGGCTACCGCAGCCGTGAAGAGTTGCTGCAGATCGATATCTCGACCCAGCTTTATCTCAACCCCGAGCAGCGGCAGCAGCATGCGAAGGTCATGGAGGAACAGGGCAGCCTGCGCAATTTTGAGGCTACCCTGCGGCGCAAGGACGGCTCGCTGATTCACGTGCTGATTAACGCCTTCGGGATGTACGACAACCAGGGCCGCGTGCTGCAGATTCGCGGGCTGATGCTGGATGTCACCGGCCTTCGAACCTACCAGTCGGAGTTGCATCGGGAACGCGATTTCTCGGGCAAGATCCTGAACAACACGCAGAGCCTGATTCTGGTGGCCGACACCGCAGGACTAATCAGTTACGCGAACCGCCGCTGGTTCGATGCCGGATTTGAACAGCGGGAATTGCTGGGGCGTCCGCTGCTCGAATTGGCCGCGCCGAACATTGCGCAGGCATTGGCCGAAGCTGTGCACAGCACCTTGAACGGTCAGCAAGTGGACAACCTCGAACTGGAAATCGTGCGACGTAGCGGTGCGACCGGGAAATTCTCAGCGAACCTCAGTCCAATGCGCGACGAGCAGGGCACGGTGACCAGCATCGTTCTGGTCCTCACCGACATCACGGATTCCGCCGTGCTGCGCGACAAGTTACTCCACACGGAAAAGATGGCGGCGGTCGGGCAGTTGGTCTCCGGTGTGGCGCACGAGGTGAATAACCCGCTGACCGCGATTCTCGGTTTCGCCGACTTGCTGATGGAAAATCCAGATTTGACCGATGCTGCGCGGAAGGACCTGCGAGTGATCCTGCAAGAAGCGCAGCGCACCAAGCAGATCGTGCAAAACCTGCTCAGCTTTGCGCGTCAGATGCCGCCGCAACGCAATCCTGTGCAACTGAACGGGATTTTGCGGCGCACCATTCAGCTGCGCTCCTATGACTTTAATAGTCACGGCGTCGACGTGGTCGAACACTTGGATGAAGGACTTCCCGACGTGATCGGCGACGCGCACCAGTTGCAACAGGTCTTTCTCAACATCCTGAACAATGCCTACGACGCGGTGCGCGAGGTCGGACGTCCCGCACGCATCGAGATCATGTCGACCAAGTCCGGCGATTCGGTCGAAGTTTCCTTCTCCGATAACGGAAATGGAATTTCACATCCCGACAAGATTTTTGATCCTTTCTTCACGACCAAGGAAGTCGGCAAAGGTACGGGTCTGGGCCTCAGTATCTGCTACGGAATCGTGAAAGAACACGGTGGCGAAATTCTCTGCCACAACAACATCGGGGGCCAGGGAGCGACCTTCATTGTTCGCTTGCCTGCAACGCCTCAGGCCGCGTCTCTGGGCGTGGCCGCGGGAGTGACACAACCATGAGCCTGCCAGCCTTGAAAACTCAAGCTCTGCCGGTCTTGCTCATCGAAGATGAGCCGGCGGTGATGGCCTACGTGCAAGCAGCTCTCGAGCGCAGCGGATATCCGGTTGTTTGTTGCGAGTCCGGCGTCGATGCCTTGCGATTGCTGGAGGACGGATCTTATCTCGGCATCGTCTCTGACATGCGGACCCCTGGCGGCGTGGACGGCGGACAGGTGCATGCCTGGATCGCCAAGCACCGGCCGGATCTTGCGAATCGCCTGGTCTTCATTACCGGAGATATCGCGAACGAAGAGACGGTGGCAACCTTGCGCGCGACGGGCGCTCCCTGCGTGGAGAAGCCGTTCCGCGTTCAGCAATTCATTGATGTGATCTCGAAAACGTTTGGAAAGGTCGAGTAGTGAATATTGCCGGTAAGGAAGATCTCCGCATACGCATGCTGATCGTCGATGACGAGCAGACCATCCGCAAGCTGTGCTCAACGGTAGGCGAGGCGCTCGGATTTGTTTGCCTGGAGGCCGAGAGCGGGGAGTCGGCTTTGGCTCTTCTGGAAGAGCAGTCGGTGCACATGATTTTGTCCGACATGGTGATGCCGCACATGTCGGGACTGGAATTCCTTGAGAAGATCAAGAAACTTCTTCCCCGCACCGAAGTGGCGCTGATGACCGGACATGGGTCGATCGAAACCGCTGTGCAGGCGATGAAATTGGGCGCTTACGACTACATCACTAAGCCGTTTTCACCCCTGGAAGAATTGCGGCTGTTTCTGCGGCGCATGGCGGAGAAAGTCCGCCTGGTCGAGGAAAACGAATTCCTGCGACAGCGCACTGATTCTGAAACTGCAGTGCATGGGATTGTCGGTTCGTCCACGCGCATCCAGGAAGTGATGCGCCTGGTGGCGCGATTGAAGGATACGCGCACGCCTGTGCTCATTTATGGCGAGAGCGGCACCGGCAAAGAGCTCGTCGCCCGCGCGATGCATTTCCGCGGAGCTTTTGCCGGCCGTCCGTTCGTCGCGGTCGATTGCGGATCCCTCGTTCCCACGCTCATCGAAAGCGAGCTGTTCGGCTACGAAAAAGGGGCGTTCACCGGGGCTTTGAAGTCCAAGCAGGGACTGTTTCAAGCGGCTGATGGCGGCACCATCTTCCTCGACGAAGTGGGCGAGTTGCCACTGGAGCTGCAGGCGAAGCTCCTGCGCGTCCTGCAGGAAAAAGAAGTACGGCCGGTGGGCAGTAATCAGCGGATCAAGGTCGACGTGCGGGTCATTGCTGCCACGAATCGTGATCTCGAGGCCGCTTACAAGAACGGAACCTTCCGCAAAGATCTTTATTTCCGTCTGAATGTAGTCACGCTCTTCGTGCCCTCTCTCCGCGAGCGCCGTAGCGATATCCCGATGCTCGTGCACTGGTTTCTGGAGCGCTATGCCCCTGGAGGCGAGCAACATGTCTCCAGCGCCGCGATGAAAGCTCTTATGCAATACGAATGGCCGGGCAACGTCCGAGAGCTGGAAAACTGCGTTGAAAGAGCTGTGGCGTTAGGAAATGGGCAGATCATCGAATTGAGTGATCTTCCACCGGCCATTGCCTCGGGCGCGGGTTTGACGACCACTCCTGTGGTACACACGAGCAAACCGCCCGTGCTAGATCCGGATCTGGCAGAGGCGGTGGTTGCGGTGGCGCCTCGAACGCCTTTGTCCACAACCGATCTGGAGGATATCGAACGCGCCACTATTCAGCGTGTTTTTGAACAGGTCAACGGCGACAAGGCGCTTGCCGGAAGAATGCTCGGTATCAGCCGCGCGACCCTCTACCGCAAACTCAAGCGTTACAACATCGGGATGGGATCTCCCTCCGGGGCAAGTTCATCAAGCCATACCCTGCAATGAGGGGCCTCTCTACCTCCGAATAGCCGACGATACGCCGCGCATACACCACCTAGCGAAAACCGAGCCTGTCCACCAGCGCACAGGAATGTTCACAAGCGGACAATCAAGGATCAGGTTTCAGATGGTAGAAACGCCATCGTTTCTTGCTTTTCCGAACGCTGGACTTCGGTGGACAAGATGCAGGCAGCACCGTAGAACTGCCGCTGAGGCGAGAGAGTCGGTAAGAGTGCGCAACATGGATCTCCGAGGATATTTTCGTGGAAATACTCAATCAGAATCTTAGGTTTGCAGTTCGCCAGTTGTGGCGAAATCCCGGCTTCACGGTCACGGTAGTCCTTACGCTAGCGCTCTCGATTGGCGCAAACACCGCCATTTTCTCAATTGTCAATGCGCTTCTGCTGAAGAGCTTGCCTTACTCCCAGCCCGAGCGGATGGGAACGATCTACACGCACGTCACCGGTCCCATGGGCTGGGACGAGCGGCATCACGTAAATGGCGAACAATGGGAACTGTTGCGCGACAACGTTCCCTCTCTGATCGCGGCTGTTTCAGCGACGAGAACTTCAGGCGTTAATCTTCAGGCGGATTCGCAGGTGCAATATCTTCACGCCGGACGCGTCTCCGCGCACTACTTCGATGTGCTGGCCATTCATCCCATCGTCGGCCGCAATTTCTCGGAAGCGGAAGATCTTCCGCACGGAGCAAGGACAGCCATCCTCAGCTATGGTTTGTGGCGAAATGCTTTCGCTTCTGATCCCAACATATCAGGCAAAAACATTCTGTTGAAAGGCGAGCCGTACACAGTAGTGGGAGTACTTCCCGATGGTGTAACGGTTCCGTTGGATGCCGACGTATATACAGCATTACAGGCCAGCCGCGACGGTGAAGGCGGAGGAACGAACTTTGACTTGATCACGCGATTACGGGAGGGCGCTACCTGGCAGCAAGCGGATGCCGAGATCAATCGTGCCTGGTCCCTCCGCACCGTGCGCTATGAACTCCAGGACAACCCCGGCGCACAAGTGACATATTATTCTGTGCCGCTCCAAAAAGGAGAGACGGCTACGCTCCGCCCGCAGGTCTTAGCGTTAATGCTGGCAGCCGGGATCATTCTGCTGATCGCCTGCGCCAACCTGGCTGGTCTGACGCTGGTGCGCATGCTGCGGCGGATGCCTGAAGTCGCCACCCGACTCGCCCTCGGCGCCTCGCGCTGGCAGATTCAGAAACAATTCTGGGTCGAAACTCTGTTATTGGCATTCGTCGGTGGAACCGCTGGAATAGCAGTCGGTTTCGTGACTCTGCGGGGACTGCTCCAGCTTTTACCTGAACACTTCTTTCCTGTGGCTGCCGTACCCCTGGATGGGCGTGTACTGGCTTTCACGGTTCTCATATCCGTGCTCACGAGCGTGCTGTTCGGAATGATTCCTGCCCTTACAGGGCTAAGGTATGACTTGCGCTCGGCGATCGCGAATCGCTCCACGGGCCGCGCCAACCAACTGGGTTTACGGCAGGGATTGATTGCCGGCGAAGTTGCGTTGACTGTGGTGTTGCTGGCGTCGTCGGGCCTGCTCATTCGCACTCTTGTTCATCTTCAAACTCTGCCGCCCGGATTCGACTCAACCGGGGTCATGACAGCGAAAGCGTCCCTCGACGACGCACGTTTCCATGATTCAGCAGAGTTTCGAAAGCTTTTGTACGCGAGCATCGCCGCGATGCGGCAGATTCCAGGAGTGCAGCACGCTGCGGTCGGCCTGAGTCTGCCATTTGAGCGCACGCTCAACAGTGGAGTGATGCTCAGCGACGGCAAAGAATCCGGCCAGCAAGTGATGACCGGCGAGGCGTACATTTCGCCGGACTATTTCGGGGCATTACAGATTCCTATCCTCATGGGCCGGGCATTTACTGACGCAGACGGTCCCAATTCGCAACAAGTGGCCATCGTCAATCAGACATTCGTCCGCAAGTTCTTCAACGGGGCAAGTCCGCTGGGGCACTACGTGGATAAGGACAAAATGATTGTCGGGGTGGTAGAAGATGTGGCGATCGAGCCGGGGTTGGATCCTACCGCTCCCCTTTCGGCCGAAGAGCTAATGTATATTCCCGCCACCCAAGTGGACGCTCCGTCGCTGTCACTACTCCACGTATGGTTCCAGCCCAGCTGGATCGTCCGCACAGCGGGCCCGGTAGAGGGACTGACCGCGCAGATGCAGCGCGCGCTCGCGAGCGTCGATCCCAACCTGCCCTTCTCCGGCTTCTACAGGATGAACGATCTGCTCGAGAGGACGTTGGCGACGCAACGGGTCGAAGTAGCGCTACTAAGCACCATGGCGGTTCTGGCTCTGTTGCTGAGCGCCGTCGGAATCTTCGCCTTGGTGGCAAACATTGTCGCGCAAAAGACAAGAGAGATTGGCATCCGTATGGCACTGGGTTCCACTATTCAACAAGCCATGGTCAATATAGGCGGTCCCGGAGTGCGGGCCTCCGGGTTGGGACTCATTCTGGGATTGGTCTTGTGCGCGGGAGCGCTGAGGGCAATGCGCAGCGTGTTGTATGGGGTGGGGATCTACGACATTCCCACAATTGTATGCGTCATCCTGATTCTCGCGTCTGTAACAGTCATTGCTGGGACCGTGCCTACGCTGCGGATTGCACGAATCGACCCGGCGCAGACTCTGCGCGATGAATGAGCCGTTGACCTCACTCGACGTCCGCTAACCTGCAGATGAATCCCCATCCTCCGCCGAGTTCGCTGATAGCCAACATCAATTCGTTATTACCTTTCTTCAGCGGCAGGTAAACGGCGTCGTTCTCCGGATTCACGATACCCAAAAAGCCCGGATCGCGGAATCCCTGGGCGCTTCGTCCGCGATACAGAATCATGCCGTTCAGGAATACGCTGACATCGTCGCTGTAGCCTATTTCAAGCTTCTTCAGTTGGTCGCGGTCCGCTTGGATGGTGGTGCGCGCGTAGAGGACCTTCATCCCCGGTTGAGGTTCCAGGCGCTTCGAGAAGTCTCCCTGAAACGTGACCATCGGGTGCGGCGCCTGGCGATAACGATAAAGGACCACAAAGCCGGGTGGTTCGGCCTCGACATCCTGCCACTGAATCGCATCGCTCTCTGACTTGGCCAGTGGGCGTTCCAGATTGCGCGCCAGTCCATCGTAGGCCGGTGAAAGGCTCCAGTGCGTGAGGGTGTTCTGAGGCATGGGCGGGAGATGCCGCTCCCACGGCAAATCCGGCATGATCCGCACCTCGAAGTTTGAGAAGTACGTGGCTCCGGTGAGGACGAACAGAGCGATCTGACCTTTCTGGACGCCGCTCTTCAGATCGCTCATGACCAGGGCTGGCTGATCCATATCTTTCACATAGAGCTTCGCCTGTGCGCCCGCGATCTCGAGGCGGAGATGGAACCATTCAGCTCTCGGAATATCGACGGCGCCGGTAAAGCCCGGTCCGTTGAACAGCTGCCAGTTCCGGCCGGTGTTGAGAACCGGCGTGTACTGCATCGCGTCCGGAAGTCCAGACTTATGCTGTCGAAGGTAGATCTCTTCGTAGTTGGCCCCATCTTTATCGATCCGAACATCGAAGCCAAAGAATCCGCGTTTCGCCGCGGTTGCGACATCTACATCCAGAACTCCGTCGCGCATCTCGAAGTCCTTCAACACCGCCGCTCCTCCGTCGATCGCGAGGCACTTACGGCCGAGGTATTCCGCCACCTTGGCGCCCTGCTGGAGTTCCCATCGCGGCGAGTCGGCCGGAACGGAAAGTGACTGCGGTGTTTGACATACAGCAGCGAATTCAAAGAGACCGGCGACAACGGCGAGAGGTAAGTACCGGGTGGCGTTCATACATTTGTCATTTGTGACTCTCGAAGCTGATGCCTGACTTGCGATTTTGCCGTACGGTTGAGGATGTAGACGAGTGCTGTCTGGATTGGGTAGCGCAACAGCGGCGCCATGGCACCAATGCTGATTTCGCTCTCCACAAGTCGCCGTCACACACGCGCGTGTGATGTTTTTTGAGATTGTCGGCGATGGCGAGCGAAGTGAGACTGCCATCTCAGCTTGAGACGCGAACTAGCTTTGCGGAGGCCGCAACCGCGTCTCCCGCATGCTAACTCGCTGAAAGCCCGTTCCCCTCAGTGCTAGCCCTTCCGTTCCGCGGGATGGTGCCCACCTTGCTTGAATTTCCTGTGAACCGCGGGTACCGGCTCCCCAAAGCTCTTCCAAACCAGGAAGAGGGGGAGCCCGACCGCATTTCAACGGGGCGAACGAGTTCCGGTTAGAGAGTTTTAAGGTAAGAGGATCTACATCAATTGGCGCAGCAAGCCACAGCTACCGCGCGCTACCCGCAAGACGCCAGCCTCGTCGCCAGCCTGGCGCGTTTTTTTCCGGACGCGACCGCCATGCGGATGCCGGTGCAGTTCGCGCGCATGGTCGAGTCCGGCCAGTCGCCGGATTTCAGCGAAAGCATCGTGATTGAATTTGGTACGCCGCGCGAGGTCCTGTTCGCCTGCAAAACTCCTCTCGAGTTTGCCGATGTTCTGCGGTTACGCAATTCCGACGGCTCGTTTGAAGAGGATGCTCGCGTGGTCGCGGTGCAGTATCACCCTGGGAACACACTCGTGGCCGCGCGGTTCAACCGCGAAGTGCCCAACTGGATCGTGAAACCATGACTCCAACCACACCCGTGCAAGATCTCGCCACGCAATGGAGTTACGCGCGCAAGCTTTATCCCATTTACTTCGAACTGGCGCGCGAGTTCGCCATCGATGTGAAACCGTGCGCCGAACTGGAAGCCGGCGTGGAACTGCCCGGCAAAGAGACCGTCGAACAGGCCAATCAGTGGCTTGACCATATGGATGGAGCCATCCAGGTGCACCAGCTCCGACAATTCCTGCAAACCAGCTCGCTGGTGAGTCAAGAAGGGATCGTCACGCTGTTGGAGCATTTCCTGGCAAAATCCACCAAGAGTGATGCCATTCGAGATAAGGTCGACTTCCTGCTGGTGCAGTACTTCAGCCAGAACGCGCCGGCGGGACTCAACGACACACAGGTTGATCTTGCTTATGTGGCTCAAGCGATGGAAACAGTGCTCGGCCCGATTGAACTGAAACCTCCCGTTTGGCTCAACGCGCTGGACCGGGTGCTCGACGCTGCTCGCAAATGCAAGTCGCTCGACGAACTGTTGCACGGCGGAGTTCTGGAACAAGGCCGAAAAGCCAAGGGGCTTGCCGGAGAGTTGTTCTACCTGCCAGTCGCATTGGTGGCGTTTACTCGGTTCGGCTACCTGATGCGTCGGGCTTTTTTCCGGCTGATGCTCGGTGACCTGAACCTGATTCTCGATGGCTTGACCGAGCTTGAAGATAGGGGGATAGAAACGCTCGACTGCCGCCGCGCGCAATTCTCCGCTCAGGAGCCGATCATACGGCTGCGCATGATCTGCCAGTCTTGGAAGGTGATGTTCCAGGCGGAATATTCTTCCGGATCACCGCTGCGCATGCTGGTTGACTTGCGCGCTTCGGTAGAGCACGCGCTAGGACGCGGCAAGGCCGCGGAGGGAGATGGCAAGACGAAGTCGGCTGCTGCTGCGAAATCCGCGGTGCCCGCGAAACCTGCGGCGCTGCCGAAACCGGTGTCAGCAACTCCGGCCAAGGCCGCTGTCCCGGCCAGCAAACCCCCCGCGCTCGCGGCGAAGGCTGCTGCGGCCGCAACCGCACCGAAACCCGGTGCAAAACCCGCGGGTGCGCCCACGACTAAGTCCATCAAACCCGCCCCACCACAGGCGGAAGCTCCTGAGTTTGAAGTCTCCAGTTCGCCCGGCTGGGATCCGGATTCGGCGCCGCAGCCGCCAAAAAAGAAATGAGCGGACAGGGATTGTCCGTCGCTGCACTGGTATATAGATAAAAAGAGGAAAACTGGCACGTGCAAACGCCCACCGTCCTGATCATCTCCGACGAGCCCGACTTCTCGCGGCGCATCACTGCCCGCTGGCAGATGGAGCGGAACGTGCCCACGTTCACTCTCCTGAGCGGCGAGCTGTGGCCCCGCTTTGCCGCCGATGTGTTCGACGTCGCCATTGTGGGCCAGTTGCGCCGCGATCTGCTTTCCGTTGTGCTCGAGCCATTGCACTCCACCTCGCAACCGATTTTCTGCCTATGCCACGATGCGGCCACGGCGCAGTTGGTGCGAGACCGCTGGCCTCGTGTCATGCTGTTGCGGCCGAGCGAGCACTGGCTTGAGACCCTGGTACTGGCGGCCGCGGAGGCCGTACACCGCTCGCGAGCCGAAACCCGGGCACGCGCCGCGGAGTTTGCCTGCTCTGCGCTCGAGCGTCAGGCCACGCTTGGACGATACATGCTCGAGATGCGCCACAATCTGAACAACGCACTCACCTCGGTATTGGGAAACTCGGACCTGCTCTTGCTGGAGCCCGGCAGCTTCTCGGCCCAGACGCGCGCACAGATCGAGACCATCCGCAATATGACGCTCCGTATTCACGAGATCATGCAGCGTTTTTCCTCGCTGGAAAAGGAAATGAATGTAGTCGCGCAGCAGGCAGGGCAGGATTCGGGCAAGTCGTACGCGGCCGTAGCCGGAAACTGAGAAGTGAGAAGCCAGAAGGTAAAAGGCAGAAGCGAAAGCTGAACTGAGAATCGAGAATTGAGAACTAAAACTAAGAATTGAGAACCCTCTCCTCCCCCGGGCGACGGCCTCATCCGGCGCGCTTCTGAGGAAAGGATCTATGCATAGACTGATCGCAGGCGTCACCATTCTCGAGCACGAACTCTCTGAACTGCGCCTGCTAGTGGAGCGCCAGACCGGGATTCTGCTCGACTGTCCGAACAGCGCATTAGCGGCGCACCTGGCCGATTATCTGGAAGCGCATGAACTGGAATCGCCCGCGGCCTTGCTCGAACGGGTGCGCGCCTGTGATCTCGATCCTTCCCAGCTTGCGGAGTTCCTCGATGGCGTGCTCAACGCAAAGACTGGATTCTACCGGCATCCCGGAGCCATGAATGCGTTGGCGCGTCATGTAATGCCGCAACTCTACGCCCGCAAAGCGGACGACGCTGCGTGCACGCTTCGCATCTGGAGTGCCGGTTGTGCAACCGGTGAAGAAGCATATTCGATTGCCATGGCAATCTGCGAGGCTATGCCCAATGCAGCGGGCGGTGGCGCAAGCAACGGCTCAACGAACGGAAGCGCCACTAAAGAATCGAAGAGTCCGAACCGCAACGGAGGAGTATTGGAGGCTAACGGTTCGGGACAGTCGACCAAGGAATGGTCCGTTCACATTGTAGGCAGCGATTTGCTGCCGTCTTCGATTCAGGTCGCCGAGCGCGGACTGTATCCGCAATCAGCCTTGCAGGGACTGCCGCCGGCGATGATCCGTGCCTGCTTCTCGAAAATTGGAAGTCCGAACGGCAATGCGAATGGCTCGGAGGAAACTGCAATTGCAAACTCCGCCAACGGCAGTTCCAACAACGGCAGTTCCTCCAATGGACCGACCAATGGTGCGCACCTGTTGGTGAAGCCTCGCCTTCGCAGCCTGGTCACGTTCAACACGATGAATCTGACCAAGCCGGTTTATATCGGCCGCTTCGACTGCATTTTCTGCATGGATGTCCTGCCGCAGCTTTCCCGCGCCCAGCGCACCGCGCTGATGGAGCGATTGCACCTCTATCTCGAACCCGGCGGATATCTATTTCTTAGCCAAACCGAAAAGCTCTGCGCTCCCAACTTGAACTTCCGGCAAGAGAGCTACGACGGATACACGATGCACCGGAAACCGATGGCCGCATCAGCCGCATACGGACGCTAGAGCCTCGGGCTGATATAGAACCATGTGGGGACAGCCGCCCTCGGCTGTCCGGCCGGGCAAAGCCCGGCAGGCTCGGACCCGCCGGATGTTATTCGTCGCGCAACAAGGAATCCTGCCTTCGGCGCAGCAGAATTAGATCGTGAGAGTCCCTACGCGCCAGATACCCTTCCTTGCTTCGCAAAAACGGCTCACGCTTCTGGGCTCGTCTCATCGCGCTCGGTAGCCGTCAGTGTTCTTGCTCTTACGGAGGACTTGCTGGCCGGGCTCCGGCAACAGCAGCAAAAGGTTTTACTTTTGGAGTCATTTCGCGTACTGATCCCAGTCGCTAGTAACGATCCGAAGCTGCTCTTTGGGAGGCAGCCTTGAAACCCGAAAGGCAGCCGCCCTCATATACTCCGGATACTCGGCTGCGGCTAAGACGTCTCGATAGCCTTGCTCAGAGCGGCCGACGTGGAGGCGCAAACGTTCCAAATCGCCTTGTGCCAGTTTCAGTGCGGCAAGGTGCACTCGCGAGCATTCTTTGGGCAATCTTCCTTGTGAGTACTCTCGGAGAACGCCCATCACGGTGTCATACCGCTCTCTAGGAAAATCACGGCGAACAATCCGATCGACATCTTTCTCCGTTACATCTGGAATGGGCTGACGAACAATGCGTCGCTCGCGGAACGCGGCAGCGATCGTTGGAAATGGGAATTTCATGCGAACAGAAACTCTTTCGTCCTCAGCTCCTTAATCGTGTCTCTAAGTTTGGCTGCTTTTTCGAACTCGAACCGCTTCGCAGCCTCACGCATATCACTTTCCAGATTCGCGATGTAGGCGTCGACTTCTTCCTGCGACTTGAACTCAGGCTTGCCTTCGGCTTCACCGGCGGTCAGGTCGGTATAGTCGGCAGCGACGATCGCCGCCAGCGTCATGTCGAGCGGACGGACAATCGACTCTGGAGTGATGCCGTGCTCCTCGTTGTACGCCGTTTGAATCGCGCGGCGGCGGGACGTTTCGTCCATCGCCCGTTTCATCGAGTCGGTCTGCCGATCCGCATATAGAATTGCGCGCCCGTTTAGGTGCCGTGCGCAGCGTCCTATAGTCTGAATCAAAGAGCCTGAGGACCGCAGGAATCCTTCCTTATCGGCATCGAGAATCGCGACCAGAGACACTTCCGGCAAATCCAGCCCTTCGCGCAAGAGATTGATACCAATCAGTACATCAAACTCTCCTTTGCGCAGATCGCGCAGGATCTTCACTCGTTCCAGGGTCTCGATCTCTGAGTGCATGTAGCGGCACTTCACGCCGACCTCTGCGTAGTACTCGGCCAGGTCCTCCGCCATGCGCTTGGTTAAAGTCGTGACCAGCACCCGCTCGCCCTTTTCCACCCGCGCACGAATCTCGTGCAGCAGATCGTCAATCTGCCCCTTGACCGGTCGCACTTCCACCGGAGGATCAATCAATCCGGTCGGTCGAATGATCTGCTCCACCACCACGCCCGCGGACTTCGTCAGCTCATAAGGCCCGGGCGTCGCCGAAACATAAACGAGCTGGTTGGTCCGATGCTCAAACTCCTCGAACGTCAGCGGACGGTTATCGAGCGCCGATGGCATGCGGAATCCGTACTCAACCAGGACTTCCTTGCGCGAGCGATCGCCCGCGTACATCCCGCGCAGTTGCGGCACAGTCTGGTGCGATTCGTCGATGAACATCAGGAAATCGCGCGGAAAATAGTCGAGCAGCGTCGGCGGAGGCTCGCCCGGCAACCGTCCCGTGAAATGCCGTGAATAGTTCTCAATCCCGTGGCAATAGCCCATGGCCTTGATCATTTCCAGATCAAACATGGTGCGCTGATGAATCCGCTGCGATTCGACCAGCCGTCCCTGCTTCTCGAGTTCAACTTCCCACCACGCCAGTTCCTTCTTGATCGACTCCACCGCCGACGCCCGGGTCTCCTCCTTCATGACATAGTGCGTCTTGGGGTAAATCGGCAACCGCATGTACTTCTGCTTCACTGTGCCGAACAGTGGATCGATCTGCGAGAGCGATTCAATCTGATCTCCCCACATCTCGATGCGGTACGCCATGTCGTCGTAAGTGGGAAAGACCTCGATGACGTCGCCGCGCACGCGGAACGTTCCGCGGCGGAACTCGCCATTGGTCCGCTCGTAAAGGATGTCGACCAGCTTGCGGGTAATGTCCTCGCGCTTTACCTTCTGGCCCTTCTCGACGAACAACATCATCCCGTAATAGGCCTCAGGCGATCCCAAACCGTAGATACAACTCACCGACGCGACAATCAGCGCATCGCGCCGCTCGAACAGCGATCGCGTGGCCGAGAGTCGCAGCTTGTCAAGCTCATCATTGATGGTCGCTTCCTTCTCGATATAAAGATCCGCCGCCGGAACGTAGGCTTCCGGTTGGTAGTAGTCATAGTAGGAAACGAAATACTCGACGGCATTTTGCGGGAAGAAACTCTTGAATTCGTGATAGAGCTGCGCTGCCAAAGTCTTGTTATGCGCCATGACGATCGTTGGGCGGTTCAGCGCCTCAATCACTTTCGCCATGGTGAAGGTCTTGCCAGACCCCGTGACGCCCAGCAGCACCTGATGCTGCTCGCGATCAAATAGACCGCGGGTCAGCGCCTGGATCGCGGCTGCCTGATCGCCTTGCGGTTTGTAACTGGAAACGAGTTTGAAATCCATGAAAGAAGCTCTTAGCCTTGAGCTCTAGGCTTAGCGACCGAACGACCTACGAACACTAGCTCAAATTGAGGACACCTTCTGTCCTCGATCCGGCCAGGCATTTTGTCGTTCCGAGCAAAGCGAGGAATCCGCTTCTGTAGGGACGGGCGCCTCGCCCGTCCGCCGAGCAACGCTCGGCCTGGTTTCGCCGGCAGCACCCCAGAGCCGAATCTCGCCGCCGGAGAATCTTTCCATTATAAATGCTCGATACGAGCGATGTGGGCGAGGGTCACTTGTGAAGTTCGATAGAAACAATCTGTGCTGTCACAGACGGGTTGGCGGATTCAACATATTCCACCTTCGCCGGATGGTTTTCCAGGTCTGTGCAGGGATTGAGGTCTCTTTCCGGCTGAAATCCTAAAGTACTGAAGGGGATCTTATAGTAGTTCTCGACGTGTAAGGAAAGAGCTTTTCCACTGCCTGAAACTGTCAGGTCCAACGACGGACTATCACAGGTGACGCTCTTCAGAACGCCGACGGCGAAGCGGTGCGGGCCTTTCGGTACGAACTGTTCCCGCCGCTTTAGCTTGGGCACAGTGCCTTCGGCCAAAGTCCGATCATGGCCGCTCTGATCCTCCCGTGCCCTTTTCTGTCGTTCGGCAAAACGAGATTGTGCCTCGGCATACTCCTGCGCGCGCGTGAGGACATCGGCCACCATCTGGCTTTCCGCCGGCGTCTTCGCGAGTTTCGCCGCAGCGTGCAAAACCACGATCGCATTCTGACTTTGTTCCATGGTCATCAGGATATTGGCGACGTTGATCCGGTAGCCGACGTTCGACGGATCCAGGGAGACCGCCGTCAGTCCCATCATGCGAGCTTCGTCAAGGTTCTTGTGCTGCATCGCGAGAAAGACGCCGAGGCTGTCGAATGCCGGCGCAAACACAGGATTCAGCTTAATCGCTGCACGAAGGCTGCTTTCTACCTGGTCCTGTCCGGTCGCCCCGCGAGCGTCACGCATCGACATGACCGCGTAGTAGTAATGGGCAAGAAAACTTTGCGAATCCAGTTGCACTGCCTGCTCATACCATTTCTTCGCTTCCTCGGAGTGGCCTTCTTGCATGGCAAGAAAGCCCTTGGTCTCTTGCGCTGAGACGTTCTTAGGATCTTCCTGGAGTACACGATCCAGGAGACTCTGGGCATCGCGCGTTCTATGGTTGTACGCCAGAAAATCCGCCCGCAGAGCGTCGGATTGCGCGCCGGTGAGAGATTGCAATTTGAACGCGGAATCATCCACCTCAGTCATAGTCGTCATCTTGAAGTAGCGAAAAGAGCCTCCCCGGATGTAGTTCCCCAGGTCCGCCTCCAGTTGCTTCAAATCGCCGAAGGCACGCGTAGCGGCTGTGACCGGATCGACTTTTTGAACCAGTAAGGCCGAGTAGTCGTTCAATAGGTGGGTCTTCTGGGCAAAATCATTCATCTGGATGTAGTGCGTAAGAGCCCACGACTCGGCATAAAAGATCGAGCCTTTCTTCTCCTCGTGGTAGTACGGAGATTTCTGGTCCACAGCCAAGAGAGTGGCCAGTGGAAGAAGACGATTCTGCCGTAGCCACTCAAGATTCTCTGCGCTTGGTTCTCCGAGAGAGGCATCCTTCTCGTGGATTTCCGTGTTCTCGTAAAACTCCGCCAGTCCCTCATTCATCCACAAGGGCATCCAATCGGCGGACTTGCTGATGAGCAGATGCGTGTACTCGTGATAAATCACCGAATAGGGATGTTGCCCTTCAGCATCGATCCGCATTAACACATAATTCTTGTCCGGACCGTGCAGGAACAAGCCTCCGAGCTTGAGCGATCCCTTTGCCAGATACGCCTCCGGTTCGAGAGCCCGGAAGTCCTTTTCGTCTTTGAGAGCGAGCACAACGATCGGCACTCCGGGATCGACTTCCAGTTTGGGGAATGCCGCATGGAAAACCGAGCGCATGCGTTCGAACTGGTCGGCGATTCGGCGGCCCTGCTTCTCATTGGCATTGGTCGCCACGATAAAGTGTGGGCTGGTGACCTGTATCCAGTTCTCTGGCTTATCGCGGGCGGTGGCGAGAGGGGCAGTAAGAAGCACTGCGAGCGCAAGTGTGCGTGAAAGCATGGCAGAGGCCGCCGGGGGAAGAAACGCTTCGGCGGCGGAATTATAAATGCGCCGGTAGAGATCGCCCAGTGTGTTCTTGGCTTGCGGCAGGACGAAATACAATCGCGAGCTAAAAGCCCGGCGGGCGCTGGTCCGTGACCCCAAACGCCTGCTCAAGCGCTATGCCGGCCGCCCCCAGAGTCCCTTCATCGAAAAGGCGTCCAATGAGCGTCACCCCATGCGGCACGCGTTTCGGCGTCGCAAATGCTGGAAGGGGATGCGCTGGATCCGGAGCCCAATCGCTTCTCGCTTGCTGTACTTCGACGAATCCCGCGCGCAGGGTAAGCGAGGGATGTCCTGTGAAATTCGTGATGACCAGCATCTCGTCGCGCAGAGAAGGCACCAGTAGCAGATCGACTTCCGAGAACAAGCGGCCCATTTCATTGGCGACCTTGCGCCGCATACGATCAGCCTGTACGAAGTCGACCGCCGACAGGAATCTCGCCTGCCGGAACAGGTTCGGCCAAGCGTCGGGAACTTGCGCTTTCAACTCGCCAAGGCCACCGCTCAGCGTGAGCTCCTCAAACGCAGCCGCACCTTCCGCGAACAGAATTAAGTTCAGGCAGTCATACGGCCAATCGGGAATCGAAACTTCGACCAGTTCGAAGCCGACCTTCTTGGCCGTCTCCAGTGCAGCCCGATCCACCTCGGTTGCCGGACGCTCCTTCATCCAGCTGGGGAAGTACCCGAGCCGCAGCCCTTTGATCCTGCGGGTCGCGTCGAAATCGAG
Source organism: Candidatus Sulfotelmatobacter sp. (assembly GCA_035568275.1). Lineage (GTDB taxonomy): Bacteria > Acidobacteriota > Terriglobia > Terriglobales > Acidobacteriaceae > Sulfotelmatobacter. The sequence continues at coordinate 29,706 of DATMOO010000171.1, read as the reverse complement.
ATGGCTGGGCACACTCGCAATATCGCCCGCGTCGGGCCCGGAGATCGCCTGCAGTACGAGCAGGGTGTCTTCGACACCACGAGTCATTGGACCCAGCTTGTCGAGCGACCAGCACAGGGTCATGGCTCCGGTGCGCGGCACGCGCCCATAAGTAGGACGCAGGCCGGTCACGCCGCAGCGCATGGACGGACTCACGATGCTACCGCCAGTTTCGCTGCCGATGGAAAATCCCACGAGTCCCGCCGCCGTTGCGGCTCCTGGACCGGCGCTTGAGCCGGACGATCCTTCTTCCGGCAGCCATGGATTCATCGTCTGCCCGCCGAACCAAATGTCGTTCAAGGCGAGCGCACCCAGGCTGAGCTTTGCGATCAGCACCGCGCCCGCGTCGCGAAGCCGCTTCACAACGACGGCGTCTTCCGACGGAATTCGATTACGGTAAGGTTCCGCGCCATACGTGGTCGGGATTCCCGCTGTGTCGAGCAGATCTTTTCCGCCCCAGGGAATTCCGTGCAGCGGCCCGCGGTACTTGCCGCCAGAGATCTCTCGATCCGCCTGCTTGGTCTGTTTTAACGCCAGCTCCCGCGTGATGGTGATGGCGCATCGCAGCTTGGGATTGAAGCGCTCGAGCCGATCCAGATAGATCTTCGTCAGGCGCTCGGAAGTGATCTGTCGCGTTTCGATCCAGCGGGAGAGTTTCGTCAAGGGCGCGTAAGCGATGTCTTCGTCTTTTGGGGGCAGGGAACCGGGATTAGCTTTGCTCCTGACGAACCGGTTCTCCTGTGCCGCCATCTTCACGCCTGGCAGTGCAGGATCCCATCGTGTGGCTGGCGCCAGATTGGATTCAAGCCGCAGTTTGCGCGGGCCCGTCCGCCGCTCGTACACCGACGCAAGGGTTCGGCGCCACGTGGCGGCAGCCATAGCGCGCTCGGCGTCGGTGAGCGGAAACTGGACCAGTTTCTCACCTTCGGCAAAAGTGTTCACCGACACTTCGGGCCCAAAAGCGGGCCCAGCGCCGAACGCGGGTGGTGCTCCAGGCGGCAGAGTGGAAAGATTCTGTGCGTGAATTCGCGATACCGCCGCAGCGCCCAGGATTCCGAGCGAGGACAGCGTAAGAAAGTCCCTGCGTGATTTCGACATGCATCTCCCGTGGTAGCGCCGGCGTCCCGCCGGCTGTCGCGCGGGCGTCTCGCCCGCGCATTGCCGCGACTATCCCACGCTCGGCCGCAACCCCACCTTCCTAGTTGTAATCGTCACTTGCGTAGGCGGAAGTTTCGGCGGCGGCCAATCCCCAGTGTGCGCCTCAACCGTAATCGTCCCCGGCGTTCGATTCCCCTGCACGATGACTTGCGCCAGCCCGTTGAACAAGCTGCGCTTCGGTTCTTTATCGGATTCCTGGCAATTCGGGTCGCCGTTACCCACGCCGATTAGCTCACCTTCTCCAGTCACCTTGAACAGAATCGGAACGTCGGCGGTAGGAACCGGCCGTCCTTCCTTGTCGAGCACCTCCACGCGCAGAACGCAGACATCTTCCCCATCGGCATTGATCTCCGTGCGGTCGGGACTCAGCCGGATCGTTTCAGGGTCGCCCGTGGTCTCTCGTTTTTGAGTTAGCACGACTTTCCCGTCCTTCGTGCCTCGAGCCTCGAGCACTCCGGGCTCGTAAGGGACTTTCCACTCCAGATGCGTGTAGGGCTCTACCTTCTGCGCACCGCGGCTCTTGCCATTGAGAAAGACTTCCACCGAATCCAGGTTTGAATGCACCCACACTGAAATCGGCTCGCCGTCGCGCTGTTCCCAATTCCAGTGAGGAAAGAGGTGCAGCACCGGCTCCGATCCCCACCATGCTTTGTAGTAATAAAAGTTGTCTTTGGGAAAGCCGCACATGTCGACGATGCCGAACTGCGAGTTGATCGATGGCCATCCGTAAGGGGTCGGTTCACCACGGTAGTCGAATCCGGTCCAGGCGAAGCCGCCCGAGAGCCATTCGCGTGTCGCGTAGAACTTCCACCACTCCTCGGCGAGTTGAGACCACGAAGTGTGATTCAGATCGTAAGCGCTGACCCAGTTGCGCAGCTTGTCCGTCGAATAAATACCGCGCGTCGAAACCGTGCTGGCCGTCTCCGACCCCACCGACGGCGTCTTTGGATGGCTCTTGTGCCACGCATCGTGCACTTTCAGGTTGTAATTGAATCCCATGACGTCGAGTTGCTCGGGAAAGTGGGTCTGAAAGTCCGCATTCACTGCGGCGGTGCACATGCGCGTAGGATCGAGTTCATGGGTGCGCTTGATCATGTCGTCGATAACGCGCACACCCTGCGGCTGCGGCATCATGGTCCACTCTTCGTTTCCCATGGACCAGAGGATGATCGATGGCGAATTGCGGTAACGCTTCACCATGGTTTCCAGTTGCGCCATACCCTCCGGATTGGCGCTCATCAGCCGCGTTTCGCACATCATCATCATGCCCATGCGGTCGCAGGCCTCGACCCACTCCGGCGTCGGCATGTTATGCGAGGTGCGCACAGCGTTCCCGCCCATGTCTTTCAGCACCGCCAGGCGAAACGCTTGCAGACGGTCGGGAAGTGCCGCGCCGACTCCTGCATGATCTTGATGGTTGCAAGTACCTTTGATCTTGACGGGCTTGCCGTTGAGGAAGAATCCCTTGTCGGCGTCCCACTTGATATCGCGCACGCCGAAGTTCACGCGCTCGGCATCACGCGCCTTGCCGGTGGACTCGACTGTCACCGTAGCCGAATAGAGATTCGGCGTTTCCGGTGACCAGAGTGCCGGATTCGCCAGGTTCGCGTTTGCCGTGAATGCGGCGGAACCGTCGGGCGCGATCGATTGCTGCGGTGAATCTGCTGTCGCGACCACCTTTCCGTTGGAGTCCACGACTTGCCAGCGCACGCGGCAGTTCTCGGCCAGCGAACCGTCGTTCTTTACGATCGTGCTCAACGCGAGAGCGGCGGAGTTGCCCTTCACCGCAGCGCGAATAAATGTTTCGCAGTGGCCGAGATGAAGCGAGTCAGTTTTCGTCAGCCACACATGCCGATAAATTCCGGCTCCTTCGTAGAACCAGCCATCGCCGAAGCTGGCGTCCATACGAACCATCAGATAATTTTTCCCACCGTAGTTCAGGAAGTCAGTCAGATCGAAACGGAATGGCGCGTAGCCGTTGTCGTTGCGTCCGATGAAGTAACCGTTGAGAAAAACGAGCGCGCTGCGGAAGGCTCCGTCGAATTCGACCACAGAGCGCCGGCCCGAATCTTCCTTCGGAACATCGAACGTGCGCCGGTACCAGCCAACGCTGGTTTCGGGATACCGCCTCCCCAGAGGCTTGTACCCGTGGCTGTTCTGCTCCTCATCGCGCACGAACGGCAGTTCAACCGCCCAGTCATGCGGCAAATTGAGATCGCGCCATTGAGAGTCATCGAACTTCTGCGTGGAAAACCAGAACTCGCCGCTTTTGGCGAAATCTCCTTGCCCCTTGCCGAACCCTAGATCGCGCGCCGGATCGGAGCCGTGCCCTTGAAAGAACTTCCAGCCAAAATCGAACAGGAGGCGTTCCCGCGGAGGAAGAGCACCGGCAGGCTCCACTGCGGGATAGCGCCCGAGTAGTGCATATGCACGCTGAACAGTCCCAGGGACCAGGGTGGAAGCCGAAAGCGCTAAGCCGGTGCGAAGCAGATCACGACGGGTGAGGGAAGTCATCTAGACCTCGTGAGGAATTCGACTGCAATGTCTCAGCGCGGAGGAGTCAGTTCACGCGAGTGCACTCACGTTGGGACCTCGCATTATAAAGCCTCAGTGGTCCAAGCGGCGATGTGGCGGGGCTACTGTGTGGGGACAGCCGCCTTCGGCTGTCCGTCGCCCGAAGGGCGACTGGTTTTTTGGCCGCACAACTACCAAGAAAGCCGTCCCTCTCGTGCTCCGAAGTCCGTCATCTCAGCACTGAATTTCCGGTGCACGGGGCCAATCGGCCGCTCCCGCGGCCGGACAGCCGAAGGCGGCTGTCTCCACAAATTCTGAAACTCTTCCGGAGATACAGTTCATTTCGGTTCCTGCACTTCTCCAATGCCAACGATCTTGGATGAGGTCCGAAACTTCCTGTAGTCGCGATAGGTCTGCTCCCCGTCGATGTTGTAGCCCTTCAACAGTGCAACCCGGGCATCGAATCTAAAGGTCAAATGCTGGGGCAGCCAGATTTCGTCGCTCATCCGCATCTGTTCGTACATCACGCGCGTTCCTTTGTGAATGCGGGCGACAATCCATCCGAAAGAAGCCGTGTCCACGGCCTCAATGTCCGTTTTTACCAGTTGCATATCCTCTTTATCGATCCACAGGCGTCCGCGAAACTTGGAGACGAACTTTGCACCCTTGTCCTCCGATTCAAAACCGGGCCGTGGCTCGCCATCGATGACCCAGGCTTCGCGGCCATCCACCAGTTCCGTTCCAACCAGCCGGAAGTCGTGGGAATCCGCAACTGCGCTCACGAATTTGCGGCCTTCCTCCCGCTGTTTTGTTTCCTTCTCAATACGCTTCTTCCGATCGTCCTCAGATTCATTCTTGTGTTTGTCGACGATCTTCTGTATGCGTTCCTCTTCTTTCGCCGCCTCCTTGGCGTCGAGGGCCTTGTCGTCTTTTTCGATCAGCCGCCGCACCTGTTCGCCATAGATTTCAACGATTTCATAGGTCCTTATTTCCGTCGACTTGACCTGTCCATTGCCACCCAAGGATTTATCGACATCACGCTCGATGTAGGTGTAGTCGCGCTGCTTCTTGTAGTTATCCCGGTAGTTCTGCGCAACCACGCGCGTCAGCTCGCGCATCTGCTCCGGTGAGAGCTTGCCGTTGGCGTCGGGAGTGAGATCGGGCCGTTCCCGCGGAGTCGTCGCCTGAGCGCTGCCAGGCGCCTTGCTGGCATCTGCGGCCGGCGGGGCAGCATTGGCGGGAGTTCCGGACGGCGCATCCTGCTGCGCGATCGCGCTCAAGCACGCGAGCGTGCAAATGCCGATGGGGAGGAGTCTCATCCGCATAGGTCTAATCTTAACCTCATTGACGCGATATCGTGTCTTGAGGATGCAAACGGAGGAGAATTAGATGGACATGAAATCTTCAGCTCTCCAGTCTGCCGGACGTTGACCGCGAAACGTCCAATTGCCGGCAGGCGCGCTGAATGATCTCGAGCTGGGAAACAGCCTCCAGGAATTGAAAGCCGTAGCGGAAAGCATTCCGTTGGCGAACGAGAGCATGAATCTGAACCTCACCGGTGGGCACGGTGAACTCCAGTCGCACTACCTCGCCTACAGGTACCTCCACGCGCAGCATGGCGGAAATCCCCGACTCGCTAATGTCGACCGAATGCCCTCGAACCACCTGAGAGTTGCGTGGATAGATGCGAACATCGACTTCCAGCTTGTAACGAGGGTGACGGCGGGCATCCATTACTGACTAATCCCGATCTTTATAAGCCTTCCCTAAGCACTCTGCCTGAAACAGCCTTTCGTCGACTCGGTGCAGGCGTTTCTCCTGCGCCTTTGTGAGCAGGGAAAAGTGCTTCACATCGAACAGATGATAGACGATGAACCAAACGGGTTGGTCAGTGGTCATCCAGTTCTGCGAGTCGAAGCGCGAAAGGTTGACCGGAAGCGAGTATCGCCGCAGGGTCCGCTCACGCCTCAGGTTGAAGTAGGCGTTGAAATAACTCAGCGCGAGTTCCCGCAGGTTGCGATAGATCGGTTCCCTCCAGCGGCATCCGGTGTAATTAGACTTCGCCACCGCACCCCAGCAGCCGTCCTGGCGAAAAATCGCAATCACGTGGTCGGTATCATGCTCGGCTTCGAAATCCAGCAGCAAAGGCGCGTATCCATTCGCCCGTAGAGCGGCTGCACCGAAGATGGCGCCCTCCAGACAATGCGACGACTGTTCGGCTAGTACTTTGCGCGGTGACCAGGCCGTATCCTCCAGGTGATACGGCATGTCGTCAAGGAACTTCTGAATGCCGTACGGATTCTTCATGCTGCGCAACTTGCGCAATTCTTTTGGGGTGAAACCGAAGTTGTCGGCCTTCATTTTTGCTCTTGCAACGATCGCTGAGACAGAAAGATGGTACTCAATTCCTCGGGCGAATCGACCAAAACATCCGGATCTTCCTCTTCCAAGGTATGCGGTGCGAATCCATAGGTGACGGCAATCGTCCACAACCCGGCATTGCGTCCGGTGCGGATGTCCACATGAGAATCGCCAACAATTGCGGCCAACTCCGGCCGCACACCCGCTTCACTCACCAGTTTCAGCGCGCCCTCGGGTTCCGGCTTCTTCGTGGAGAAGCTGTTCCCGCCATAAATCTGCGAGAAATACTGGCCCAGCCCCAAAGATTCGACGATGGCTCGCGAAGGATTCACCGGTTTGTTTGTCAACACCGCCATTTTCCGCGGCATCCCGTTGCCGGAGCTCTGAATCGCGCCTAGCGCCTCCTGAATCCCGGGATACACGGTCGTGTGGTCCAATTTGTGCTCGCGGTAGTAGGAAAGGAAGAATTCCAGCCCTTTGCGGACCAGCGCCTCGTCAACTTTCTCGCCTCCCAATGCGCGCTGAATCAAAATCGGCGCCCCATCGCCCACGTAACTGGCGATTACCTCTTCCGGCAATTCAGGACGGTGAATGTGGCGCAAGGCCGCATTCACCGAGTGCACCAGGTCGAGGCGCGAGTCGATGAGGGTGCCATCGAGATCGAAGATGACAAGCTTTATAGAGTGCGGATCAAACGCACGGCGGATACGAATCATGTGCTCTGTCAGAATAAAGCACTCGGCAGTCAGCCGTCAGCACTCAGCCCGTGTAGGTCTGGGGATTTGTGTGGGGACGGGCGCTTCCGCCCGTCCCCCGAGCGCAGCTCGGCTTTGCCACTTGCAGTCCGTCGGTATTTCTAGTATTATCGAAATATGACCGGTACAAAGCCCTCCCCGACCAAATCCGCCGAGCGCGTCGCCAAATTCGCTGACATGTTCTCCGCCATGGGCACCGAGCCCAGGCTGCGAATCATGCAGCTGTTGCTGACCGCGCATCCCGAAGGACTTGTGGTCAGCGAGATTCAGGAAGAATTGGAAATCCCCAATTCGACGCTCTCCCATCACCTCGACAAATTACGCACCGAAGACCTGGTGGCCGTGAAACGGGAGGGGACATTTCTTCGTTACACCGCCAACACCGAAGCTCTGCAGGAACTGCTGCAGTTCCTTTACGCCGAATGCTGCACTCGTAACAAAGCCCTTAAGCCGCAAGACATCGTACAGATCTGCAGATAGGAGTCATTTTATGAGCACCACTGAAACTACCGACATCAAGGAAGTCGTAAAACAGAAATACGGCGAAGCTGCTTTGCGCGTGAAAACCGGCGGCAGTTCCTGCTGTGGTGCGACCGCCAGCACTGGGTGCTGCGATCCTATTACGACGAATCTATACGACGCCGCCCAAACTGGACAGATTCCCGAGGAAGCGTTGCTGGCCTCGCTCGGATGCGGCAATCCCACGGCCCTGGCGGAGCTTAAGCCCGGTGAGACCGTGCTCGATCTGGGCTCCGGCGGCGGCATCGATGTCCTGCTCTCCGCGCGCCGGGTCGGTCCCACCGGCAAAGCCTACGGCCTCGATATGACTGACGAAATGCTTGCCCTGGCCAACGAAAACAAGCGCAAAGCGGGCGTTGAGAATGTCGAATTCCTGAAGGGCGAGATTGAGAACATTCCGTTGCCGGATAATTCAGTCGACGTCATCATCTCGAACTGCGTGATCAATCTTTCTGCAGACAAAGGCAAAGTCTTGCGCGAAGCCTTCCGCGTGCTCAAACCCGGAGGCCGTTTTGCGGTGTCCGACGTGGTCACCCGCGGCGAGATGCTGCCCGAGATTCGCCAAAGCGTGCTCGCTTGGGTCGGATGCATTGCCGGCGCGCTGGAAGAAAACGAATACCGCGCCAAGTTGGCGGCTGCTGGATTCGAGCAAATTGATATTGAGCCCACACGCGTCTACCGTGCCGAAGACGCGCTGGAATTTCTGTCGGGTCAGCAGATTCCCGTGAAACTCGACCCCGCGGAGATCGACGGAAAGTTTTTCAGCGGCTTCATCCGCGCCGTAAAACCGGCTGCTTCTTGTTGTGCTCCCACCTGCTGCGGATGAGGGCGCCGAACCTTTATGCCGAAACATCACAACGTTTTGTTTCTATGCACCGGAAACTCCGCGCGCTCCATCATGGCCGAAGCCATCCTGAACCACAAAGGCCGGCCAAAATTCACTGCGTACAGCGCTGGCAGCCATCCTGCGGGACGAGTGCATCCCGCCGCGCTTAAGCAGTTGACCTCGGCGCATCTTTCCACGGATGGCTTGCGCAGCAAGAGTTGGGACGAGTTCGAGCAAGCGGGCGCGCCACAGCTCGATTTCGTGTTTACCGTTTGTGACAACGCCGCCAAGGAAGTTTGTCCGGTGTGGCCGGGTCAACCCATCACCGCACACTGGGGGATTCCCGACCCGGATGAAATCCGGGGAACTCCCGAGGCGGTGGAGAGGGCCTTTCGCGAGGCCTACTTTTTACTGGACCGGAGGATCAGTCTTTTCCTGAGCCTTCCACTTGCCACACTGGATTCCATGGCGCTTAGAAAAGAACTGATCAACATCGGGCGCCAATCACTCGCGTCTGTGCCTGAAAAATGATCGTGCCACTGAGGCTCATGTTCCCATGAACAGCAGTGTATCGTCGCGCCTCGGCTTTCTCGACCGCTACCTGACAGTCTGGATCTTCACCGCTATGCTGATCGGCATCACTGCCGGATGGGCGCTGCCGGGTATTCTGCCCTTCCTGAACCGCTTCAGCGGGGGCACAACTTCTGTCCCCATCGCCGTGGGCCTGATCCTCATGATGTACCCACCGCTGGCCAAGGTCCGTTATGAGGAGATGAGTCAAGTATTCCGTAACAAGAAAATTCTCGCTCTTTCGCTGCTGCAGAACTGGGTGATCGGGCCCCTGCTCATTGTTTGCTTTGGCGATCATTTTCCTGCGCGGCTACCCCGATTACATGGCCGGCCTCATCATGATTGGCCTCGCCCGCTGCATCGCCATGGTCATCGTGTGGAATGAACTGGCCAAAGGTGATTCAGAATACGCCGCGGGTCTGGTAGCGTTCAATTCCGTCTTTCAGGTGCTGTTCTACTCGTTGTACACATGGATTTTCGTCACCAAGTTGCCGGATTTGTTCGGGCTGCAAGGATCGGTCGTGAATGTTTCGATTCGTGACATCGCCAAGAGCGTTTTTATCTATCTGGGAATCCCGTTTTTGGCTGGGGTGATCACCCGATTCACGCTCGTGCGTGCGCGGGGCAAGCAGTGGTATGAAAAGACCTTCATCCCGAAGATCAGTCCGATCACCCTGGTCGCGCTCCTGTTCACCATAGTCGTGATGTTCTCGCTCAAAGGCAGCTACATTGTTCGCCTGCCGCTGGATGTGGTTCGGATCGCGGTACCGCTGCTGATTTACTTCGTCCTGATGTTCCAGGTCTCGTTTTACATGGGGCGCAAGCTGGGAGCGGACTACTCGAAGACAGCGACTCTGTCCTTTACTGCCGCCAGCAACAATTTTGAGCTTGCGATCGCGGTAGCGGTGGCAGTCTTTGGAATCAATTCGGGAGCGGCGTTCGCGGCCGTGATTGGGCCACTGGTCGAGGTTCCGGCACTCATCGGACTGGTGAACGTTGCCCTCTATTTTCAGCGTCGCTATTTTGTGCAGGATGCCGCAGGCGTCGGGAGCATGGGTGCGTTAACCCGCACGCGCCTCTGAGGTGGGGGTTGGCCAATAACACTTGCAGCCCCGCGACTGCGGCCGTATCGCCAGATAGTTTTTCTCTGCGAACTCGGCGGAGGTTCTCGGCGGCCTCTGGGTTTTGGGGTTTTGGACAGACTGGGGAAAACAGAGGCTTAGATCGCGGAGGTCGCCGAGAACGACCGCCAAGAGCGCAGAGAAAGGCAAAATGACTTTACCGTGGTTGAGGTTGAAATTAGGGCCGCCGCGTTTCCACCACTAACGCTTTCTGTGCGACATCCACCAGAGTCTCTCCGCGAGCGTCGTCTAGGATCGAAGTCACACTATGCCGAAATAAAGGTCACGTGGTCTGACCACTCGTTTTACATCTGCGCAGCGGAGAGCTCTACAAGTCCTGAGTTTAAGTAGGTCCGTTCCCGAAAGTAAAGGAATCGAAGGCTCGTATGGCTGGTCGACAGTCACGCATGGCCCTACCCGAAACTCCTTACTTTTCCAACCCCGCCTCACCATATACAATCGAACAAGTTTCAATCCCCCAAGGGGAATCGAGTTGCGTCAGGTCGGAATCTAAGCTTATAGGAACCAATCACCCGAATGGCGACGACAAAAACCGACCCCAAGCTGGCCCTGGCCAACGGAACCAAGAAGTCGAAAGTTCAAGGCGGACTCTCCCGCGAGCAACTGATTCAGGCCTACCGCCTGATGTACACCTCCCGCCGCATCGACGACCGGGAGATTCTCCTCAAGCGCCAGCAGAAGATCTATTTTCAGATGTCAGGCGCCGGGCATGAAGCCATCGGTGTCGCTGCCGGATTGGCGCTCCGGTCCGGATACGACTGGTTCTACCCCTATTATCGAGATCGTGCACTGTGCCTGGCTTTGGGTGTTCAACCCTACCAGATGTTCCTTCAGGGTGTCGGCGCCGCCGACGATCCCAGCTCTGGCGGGCGCCAGATGCCCTCGCACTGGAGCTATCCGTCGCTACACATTGTGACGCAGTCATCGCCGACCGGCTCACAGATTCTGCAGGCGGTGGGCTGCGCCGAAGGTGGACGCTATTTCGCGCGTCATCCCAAGGCCGCGGATGTTCCGGCGGGTGTCGCAGACTACAGGCAGTTCAAAAACGTCAGCTTTCAAAACGACGAAGTCACTTACGTATCCCTAGGCGATGGCACCTCGAGCGAAGGCGAGTTCTGGGAGGCGATGAACGCCGCCGCCCTGGGCAAGCTTCCCATTATTTTCTGCGTCCAGGACAATGGCTATGCCATTTCGGTTCCGGTCGAAGTGCAGACCGCGGGCGGCAGCATTTCACGTCTCGTCTCCGGATTTCCCAATTTCCACTTCGAAGAAGTCGACGGCACCGATCCGGTTGCTAGCTATGCCGCGTTCCAGCGCGCGGCCCGATACTGCCGTGAGGGACTCGGGCCAGCCTTTGTCCATGCTCACGTGATTCGGCCGTATTCGCATTCCCTCTCCGATGATGAGCGACTCTACCGCCCTGAATCAGAGCGCGAGCGCGACGCGCAGCGCGATCCAGTGACGCGCACGCAGATGTATCTTCTCCGCGAGGGCATTCTTGACGACAAGGGGATCAATCAACTCGAGAAAGAAGTTGAAGCAGAGCTGCAGTCTGCGGTCGATCGCGCCCTGGAAGCGCTCCCGCCGCCGCCGGAATCGGTGATGAATTTCGTTTACTCGCCGGATATTGACGTAACGTCACCGGCATTTGACACGCTTCCGGCCACCGAGTCCTCGTCCGATGGCAAGAAGGCGACCGCGAAAACGATGGCCGACCTGATTAACGCCACGCTGCGCGATGAGATGAAGCGCGACGATCGCATCGTGATCTTCGGCGAAGACGTCGCCGATTGCAGCCGCGAAGAGTACCTCCGTCAGAAGTTAGTCAAAGGAAAAGGCGGGGTTTTCAAGCTGACCTTTGGCCTGCAAAATGAATTCGGCAATGACCGCGTTTTCAATTCGCCGTTAGCCGAGGCTGCGATCGTGGGCCGTGCGACTGGCATGGCAACCCGCGGACTGAAGCCGGTGGTTGAAATTCAATTCTTCGACTACATCTGGCCCGCGATGATGCAGATTCGCGACGAGCTCAGCACGATTCGCTGGCGTTCCAACAACGGATTCTCCTGCCCGGTGGTGATTCGTGTCGCGATCGGCGGATATCTGACGGGCGGTGCCATTTATCACTCACAGTGTGGCGAAAGCATCTTCACGCATCTACCAGGCTTGCGCGTCGTGTTTCCGTCGAACGCGCTCGATGCCGCCGGACTTCTCCGCACTGCCATCCGCTGCGACGACCCGGTTCTCTTTCTCGAACACAAGCGCCTGTACCGTGAGTCCTATGGGCGTGCCGCGTATCCCGGGCCGGAGTACATGATTCCGTTCGGCAAGGCGAAGATCGTGCATCCCGGAACAGATTTAACGGTGATCACGTACGGCGCGGTGGTACCTCGTGCCTTGCAGGCCGCGCAGAAGCTGGAACGCGAACAGGGAGTCAGCGTCGAACTCATCGACCTGCGAAGCCTCAATCCGTTCGATTGGGAGACGATCGCTGCGTCAGTCGCGAAAACCAATCGCGCGCTCGTCGCCTACGAGGACACGCTCAGCTGGGGATACGGCGCCGAAATCGCCGCCCGCATCGCCGACCAGCTCTTCGACCAACTCGACGCCCCAGTCCGCCGCGTCGCTGCCAAAGACACGTTCGTCGCCTACCAGCCGATCCTGGAAGACGCCATCCTGCCTCAGCCGAATGATCTGTATCTGGCGATGAAGGAACTGGCGCAGTACTGAGGCGGAAGTTCTTGTGGCTGAGGCGGTTGCCGGGTCAGGCCGGAAGTTTCCCACAGTGTTTCCGAAGGAACATTTGCTTACAGATTTGTACATATATTTCCTGAAATTCCTGCAGGTCGAATAGAGAGAATGAGTTAGGGAGAGTGCAATTGGTGACCACGGGTCATAATTGCGAGGCACAGCGGAAATCTGCCGATGAAAACTTCAATGTCGTCCGTCATAAGCGCGATTAGCACAAGAGAAACCTTAGAGTACTAGGCTGAACGTTTTCGGTTACTCCAAATCAGGAATTGACTCTACGACCGTTCATTAACCCTGGCAGACCCATCCGGCGCAGCAAGTCGACGTAGCGGGGATTGGTGCGAATGTTGCCAAACGTTGGCATAACGCCGAGGAAGACTAACGAGCTGACGCGCTGCTGATAAGCCGCCTCGAGCAACTCAAAAGCCTCATCTTTCTCGTCCAAGACGCTGTAGGTCTCGGCTAAAGAGATGAGTGCAACTAATCCCGGTTTCGGTCCTTTTTTTAGATCATTCAGGACCGCCTCTTTTCAAGATTTTGCCTCCATCTCATTTCAGCCCTGAGATTAAAATGCAATTTCCCCGTAACCTGATGATTCTACAAGACCACGCAGGGGGAGGGGTAGGACCCATCAAAATCCCCACTTCTGGCAAAAGCGGCCAGAAGTGGGGCACCCTTCTGTTCTTTGGTTCCGGCTAACAGGGGCAATTCTTTGCGTCGCGGATTCTTTCAGTCCACCTATTTCTTATGCGCCGGGTCGGCGGTCTCCCCCGGATGCTCTCCGTTGTAAGCCTTCCACGCTCCATCGATCACGTACGCGTGAATCGCATCGGCCTGCTTGGGGCTCATGCGCAGATGGGGAAACGCGAACTTGGGCGGATTCGAAAATCCGGGCATGCCCTTGTCCCAGTGCGTGCCGGCTAACACGATGCTGTACCACTGCGCGTGTACGTCAGGCGGAGCGTAACGCAGATCTGGAATTGCTCCATTCAGCACCCACGCGCTGCTCCCGTCGAGATGTGGCGAGTGGCAGCCGTCGCAGTAGAAAGTCTTATACAGCTTCTCGCCTTCCGCGATCCTCGCTGCATCGGCGGTTTGCATCGGCGGCTTCGGCACGGGCGGAACTACGTCAGGCGGTGTCGGGAAGGAAACGTTGCCGCCCAGTTTGAACGCCAGAATCCGCGACGGACCGCGTTTCGAACGTGGAGTCCCCATCGTCCAGGAGGGAGCGAACAGCCGCGATCCTGATCCCCATCCTACCGGCAGCAACACGTACTGCTCGCCATTGACGGAGTAGGTCACTGGAATCGATTCGATCGCCGACCCTGTGTCGATCGACCAGATTTTCTTGCCTGTATCCGCCGTGTATGCGGCAAACTCTCCGTTGCCCTGGCCCTGAAACACAAGATTCCCGGCAGTCGAGAGCACACCGCCGTTTGTGGCAATTTCTTCTTCCACGGACCACCGCTCCGATTGATTCACTGGATCCCACGCGATGAGCTTTCCTTCAGTCTGCCCCATCCACTCGCCGGTTTCGACATCGGCGTGAGAGTTCGGCTTGCGATCGGTAGCCGGAATGTAGACGAGTCCAGTCCCTGCGTCATAGCTCATCGGCCACCAGTTGTGAACAGTCCACTGCTTGCCCCCGCCTTGCGACGCGGGAACCTCGACAGCTTTTCCGGTCGTGAGGTCGACCGATGTGGCCCAGTTCACTTTCACAATCGGCTTGGCGGAGAGCAGCTTTCCGGTCCAGGCATCGAGCACGTAGTAGAAGCCATGTTTCGGCACGGTCATAGCTACGTGATGCTTCTCGCCGTTAATAGGGAGATCGGCCATGACGATGTGATTATTTTCCGTTTGCAATCCCGGCGAACTGGTCTGGTAGTGCCAGACATATTCGCCCGTAGATGCCTTGACGGCCACAATGCATCCGGCAAAAAGCTTGTCACCCTGGGCGCGGAGTGCTGAAAGCTCCCCGTAATCGGCCCCGGCCCCCGCCGTACCAAAGATCACGAAATCGGTCACCGGATCGTAAGTGATCGCCGTCCATACATCGCCGCCGCCCATCTTCCAGGCGTCACCGAGCGGCCACGTCTTGGCCGCGATTTGCTTCAGAGCCTTCGATTCGAACGGCTTCTTGGGATCGCCCGGAACCGTCCAGAAGCGCCAGAGTTCTTTCCCGGTATTGGCATCGTAGGCGGCAATTGCGCCGCGCACTCCGTCGTCGGAGCCGTTGTAGCCCATGAACACCATGCCTTTGGCCACATGAGGCGCGTTGGTGATGCCGGTCTGCGTCGGCTCGCAAACCAACGCCTCCCAGACCTGCTTGCCGGTGGCCGCATCGATGGCGACCAGGCGGCAGTCGCCCGTCCCGACGAAGACTTTGCCCTCCCACACCGCTACGCCCGCATTCGTGCGCGCCGAGTAAGAACCGTTGAGCGCTTGATCCAGTCGCACCTTCGGATCAAACTTCCAGATCAATCTCCCAGTCCCCGCCTCCAAGGCGTACACCTTGGACTGCGGCGCGCTGATGTAGGCCACACCGTCGACGACGATCGGTTCGGAGACGATGCCCATGCCGCTGTCGACTTCCATGTACCACGCGAGCCCCAGTCCGGAAACATTCTGATCCGTAACCTGCTTCAGCGGGCTGAAGTGATTGGATTCGAAGTTGCGTCCGTTGAGCAACCAATTGGCGCCGTCGGTGTCGGCGGCAACACGATCCGCGTTTACGTTCCCAATCTTCGCAGGACTGTCGGCCAGCGCGGGCGAGAGGATGATCAGAGTAGCTGCGACACAAACAGTAGATAGCGCGGAAATCCTGAGTCTTGCGAGATTCGATGGCGTAGGCACGGTCACCTTTTCCAAATGGTTAGCAGTCAAAAATATTCAGCCACGGATTCTCACGGAGCTTCACGGATCAAGCAATTTTCGCTCTATCCGTGCGAATCCGTAAGATCCGTGGCTTACTGTTGTTAGGTCAGCTCACAGCCTGAGGAACCCGAACATCCTGCTCGAGCGCGGCTTGTACTTTTCCTTTGGCTCCAAACAGCATGTCGTAGATCACTCCCCCGAGCGCCCCGCCAATCAACGGCGCGACCCAGAACATCCATAACTGCTGGAGTGCCCAGCCGCCTGCAAAAACGGCGGGCCCGGTGCTGCGCGCCAGATTCACCGACAGGTTCGTCACTGGAATTCCAACCAGGTGAATCAGTGTCAGGCAAAGTCCGATGGCGATTGGCGCGAATCCCTTCGGTACGCGCTCATCGGTTGCTAACATAATGACGATCAGGAAAAACGCCGTCAGCACGACTTCTGCGACGAAGCCCGCCAGCAGGGAATAGCCATTCGGAGAATGATCGCCATAGCCGTTTAATGCGAATCCGTTGTGAATGTCGAAGCCGATGTTGCCGCTTGCGATGATGTAGAGTACCCCGGCTGCAGCGATTCCGCCCAGTACTTGTGCGATGACATGCGGCAGCAGTTCCGAAGCAGGGAAGCGCTTTCCGGTGACCAGCCCGAGGCTCACAGCAGGATTCAAGTGGCATCCTGAAATATGTCCGATGGCAAAGGCCATGGTCAGAACGGTGAGGCCGAAAGCCAGGGCGACACCGGCATATCCGATGCCGACGCTGGGAACCCCGGCGGCCAGCACAGCCGCTCCGCATCCGCCGAAAACCAGCCAAAATGTTCCAAAGAATTCCGCCACTGCGCGTTTACTCATTTGGTATGGGAACCTCCTCAAGCTCCGGTGGTGTGGATAGGTAGAAAAAGTCTTAGCTTGGGAAACCGAGAGGGCAAGAGCGTAGCACAACCGCCCGGCAGTTAGCACTTGGCACTTGGCTCGCCCAGGGTGATAGGCACGCAAAAGCAATAACCACGAAGGACACGAAGGATCACGAAGGAAAGACGTTTTCCCTTTGTGTATCTTCGTGTCCTTTTCGGTTTACGAATTTGTTTGTTGGTTACGAACGCTTTCCCTGCAAGCCGTTCCCGATTGTCCGTTCTGGCCGAGGATGCTAGGCTCGAATTCAGTGGGTTCTGCCCTTACCAATCCGCTTCGCTCAGGCTCTTCCGCTTCCAGCCGCACCATTCAGTGGCTGCAATCGGCTGCGGCCGAGGTTTGGATCAAGTTTTTGCTGGCACTCTTGGGATTAGGCCTGGCCTTCGCCTCAGCCCTGTTTTCCACGGTGTCGCGCGATTCCGGGAATCTCTGGGCGACGGTCATTCTCGCGTCCGTTTCCCTTGTCCTTGCCACGCTGGTCGGACTCGTGACCGTACCGTACCTGGCGCGCCGTGTAGCCGTCGAGCGCTTGCGCGAGTCGTTCGATTACGATGTCACGCGCGCCGGCATTGTGTATGTTCTGGTGACGCTGGTGATCGGCATTGCATCCCTGAATACGGGCAACAATCTGCTCTACATCGTCGTGGCGGCAATGCTGGCTGCGATCGTCGTCTCGGGATATGTCTCTGCCCTGGTGCTGCGCTATCTCGAACTCGATATTCACCTGCCCGAGCATGTCTTCGCCGGGCGGCCCGTCCTCGGTCGCATTGTGCTGCACAATCCGCGGCGCCTGTTGCCGTCGTTTTCCGTCCGCGTCATCCCCACCCGTAAGAAACGCAAGAAAGTCGCAAAGCAGTGGCACTGGGAAGCCACGACCTTTGCCTTTCCCTTTAATCGCCCGAAAGAAAGGCAGTGGCTGCGTCTGCCCGACCGGCGGCTGCGTCGAGTAACCCTGATTCCGCCTTCGCCAGGAATTTTTCAGGCTATGGCGTACTTTCCCTTTCTCGCTCCAAAAGGTGAAGCTAGCGCGGACCTGGAGTTGAAATTCGACCACCGCGGCTGCTATCGCGAAGACAGCTTCGGCTTGGCGACCCGGTTCCCCTTCGCTTTTCTCACTAAAACACGTCACGTTTCGCTGGCTCGGGAGATTCTGGTGTACCCACGCATTGAGCCGACCGACGAAGCGTTTGAAATTCTGCCCTTGGTTCGCGGCGAATGGGAAAGCTTCGTGTGCGGTCGCGGATCCGATCTCTACCGCATTCGCGAATACATGCCCGAAGACTCCGCCCGCCATGTGGACTGGAAGGCCACGGCGAAGTCAGGTTCGCTCAAGGTGCGCGAATTTGCCCGCGAAGACGAGCGCAAACTTTGCATCGCCTTTGATAACCCTGAAGCCGGTCTCATCCCTGAAGGCGCTTACGAGAAAGCCGTCGATTTAACGGCATCTTTAGCCTGGCACTTCTCTACCCAGGAAGCCGAAGTGTCTTATGTGATTCCTGGACGCCCCCGCACGCGCGACCTGCACGAGTTCCTGGCATGGCTGGCGGTTGTGGAGCCGGTAGGAGCTAAGCCATCCAGGGATCATACGCCCCCAGAGGCTGGCGATCCCCTGCACGATCTGAGCCGTGGTGCGGTTGACGAATACAACATCGTAGTCACCGCGCGTACGCGGGGAACTGTGCCCACAGAGTTATGGAACTCCTCCTACTTCGTCTTTGTGGGTGAGCAGGAACCGAAGCCAGTCTAGCTTCTCTTCCTCCCAACCTTTTTCCCTTTATTTACATCTCGTCTCCGTCATATACTCGCGACCCAATCGATGCGTTGGGCCAGCTCGGATTCCTGCAAGCCGGGAGGTGTCAAATGCGTATCTGCGAGCTGATCAAAGATCAGGAAACGTATCAAGCGGACATGGGCCATACCGTCCTGGAGACTGTACGGGCCATGGTCGAACGCAATATCGGGGCCGTCCCGGTCATTCACGGCGGAAAACTGGTGGGGATCTTCTCTGAGCGCGATCTTATGCGCCGGGTGGTAGCCGAAGGCCTCGATCCGCGTGCCACCTGCTTGGCCGAGGTCATGACCGATGATCCTTTAGCCGTCGGAACCGGAGAGGACCTTGAAACCTGCATGGCTCTGATGCGTCGCCACGGCTTTCGACACCTGCCCGTTTGCCATGAGGGCCAGCTCGTAGGCATGGTTTCGCTGCGCGATATTCTGCTCCACGATCTGAACGAGAAGGATGACGAGGTCCGCATGATGCGGGCGTACATCCACTCGACGCCAGATGCCTGAAGGGGCAAAATCCACCAATCTTGCAGTGTAGACGCGATTGCTGCTTCCGGTATTCGTGTCTGCCATCACATCGGCCCTCATTGCTACGAATGGCTACGAATGGGACGGCCCTACACGATGGTGGGGGAGCCCCCCCCACTTTCCTAGCACGAAGGTAACCTTGCCCAGAAATCTGTGCAGGGGTAACGTTACTGACGATTACTTCAGTCCATTGAACGCCAGAATGCGAAAGGCTAGCCTAACAACTGTTAATGCCACCCACGCGCACGTGAGTGGTCGCCATTTGTCCGTTTCCGGCAATTGAGTTTTTGCGCCGGTAGAGAACACGTCCGCTGCCCTGAGAGCAGAAGCTTGAGCGAAAAAACCAAGGTTCTCTACTACATGCTGTGGCTCCTGCATCCTGTCATCGAGATGGGAATCGCCGGCCTGATGCTGCGTCGCGGCCAGCTGCGGAATTTTAAGTTTTTTTTCGGCTACATCCTGACCCAATTGCTGACCTTCGCAGTAGTTTTTCCCGCCTATGTGTGGCGCAGCTATGACGCACTTTTCTATCTCTACTGGGCCTGCAATGGCATCACTGTGACGTTCGGTTTCCTCGTGATCCACGAAGTGTTTGTGGATGTTTTCCGCATGTTCCACACTCTCCGCGACTTAGGAACTGTGCTCTTCAAATGGGCGGGCCTCGTAATGCTCCTGGTTGCGGCGGTGGTGTCGGTTTCCACGAACTCGTCCGACATGCCCCCCTTGTTGCAGGCGATCGTCACCTCACAGCGCTGCGTGCGAATGATTCAAGTAGGGATGGTGCTGTTCCTGCTCTTCTTTGCCCATTACGTGGGCGTCAGCCGCCGTCAGCAGAGCTTTGGAATCGCCTTGGGTTTCGGATCATTCGCCATGATCGAACTGATCCTGATCAGTTCCTGGGTGGGCAGCCATCTTGACGGGCCTTGGATGAGCATCGCGAACATGGCGGCCTACAACTGCAGCCTGGGCTTGTGGCTCGGCTATGTAGCCGTGAAGCGTCCTGCGCGTGATAGCTCCCGCTCGCTGCTACAGCCTCAGCGCTGGGAGCAGAGTCTGTCGGATATTCACCATCCGCTGCCTGCTGATTCGCTCATTCCCATGTTTGAGGGGATGGTGGATCGCGCGCTCTCTCGCACCCAGGCTCCCGCTCCCCTGGCGGAAGGTGCCGCAGCAGGAGCAGACGGTGCCGGTACTGGCAGCTTTGCCGCTCTCATTCGTGCCGGCTCGAAGAAGTAGACTTCGGCTTTCCTGCAGCCCCTTGCGCTAGTCAGCTTGCGGAAAAATTCAGTCTGTAAACCCGTTTTGAAAGGGCGCGGCTTCAAGCCGCGCCGCTAAAGTTCCACAAAATCAGTCCGGCTTTAGCCGCTGAGGGACGTTGTCCGCATATAAAACGAGTTTTTCCGCAAGCGCTAGTGCGCTTCGAGTGCGTCCGGCTTTCGTAACAACAATTCCGCAAAAGATCCTGCGGTGCCAAACGGTCCTCTCCGCAAACAAAGACTTCCGTTTTTGTGTCTAGCGCTATGAATTTAAAATAGTTTGCCGCTGACGATGTGCGCGGATTTTGCGCATCTAGTGCACTGGAAGGGTACAAGGATGAAAATCCTTGCACACGACGCTTGACAAGTGCCCTATAATGCGTCGTCCGCGTTGGGGGGGTTGTTTGAGGAACATCCTGCGCGGATAGGAGACGAACCCATGAAACGCACAGTCAGGATTGCCATCCTGATCGTCGGACTAGTGGGCACATTCATGGCAGCGGCCGCGCCTCTGGTTCCCGCCGCGGACGGCGGCCCGCTCATTCTGTGCCCACCCAGATCAACTCACTGCCAATCCAGCTTGCCGACCTAAATTATGGGAAGCTAGCTATGGCTGCAAGGTAACCAAAGTAACCTGTCGTAACTGGGCCAGGTAACAAGGCTTGCAATTTTTGGGCTGACGGATCTTATAACCCCGTCAGCCTCTATTTTTTGGATTCCGCGCCCGGCCACTGCCAACGGCCTATTCTCCGCGCAACGCTGCCCGCACCAATTCCCGCAAACCGCTGGCGTCAAATACAGGTGGTTGGCAGGAAGATCCCGAACAAACGACCGCGAACGACTTTCCGGAACTTAGTTGCGGAAGATGGGGAAGGCTTGCCGCTAACGTAGGAGGGAGATTCGAAGGAACCACTTGGTTGGCCGCCAGCCGTAAGCTGGTCTCGGTGAACCTGAATTGAGCCGTCGCCGCCTCTTCCAGAGAATCGCCATTCCCGTCTTCGCCGGCGATCACCACTACCTGCACCGGTTTATCGAGAAGATGGAGAACGGCGATCCCGTAAGTTGCGGCGAAGATTCCGAACTGTTCTGCCACGCCCGCGAATGTCTCCAGCGTTTGCTCTGCCTTGTCGCGGTACGCTCCATCGCCGGTGTAGTGATGCAGTCGCATCAAAGCCACCGCCGCCATGGGGTTTCCCGCGGGAGTGGGCGAATCCTGCAGCGGCTTCCTGCGGGTGGTGAGGACGCCAAAATTGGTGCCGTCGGCGCCAGGTTCCCGGTCGAAGAAGCCTCCGGACGTTGCATCGAAGAACCGGTCGATCATGGCGTCAGCGATGGCTTGTGCGAACTTGAAATAACTCAGATCGGACGAAGCCTCATAGGCATCGAGACAGGCAATCGCAGTGAATGCGTAGTCCTCGAGCAATCCTGCGACGTCTCGATGCTCCGCATTGGGATCCGAATAGGCGACGACGTGGAGTAGCGATCCTCGCGCAATTGCTGATGCCCCGTCCGCCGGTCTCTTCCACGTGTGGCTCAGCAGCCGGTCAAGCGAGCGCAGGGCAAAACGTCGGGCTTGGGGCAGCTTCAGTATGCGCGCCGCCTGCAAATAGGCCGAGACTGACAAGCTGTTCCACCCCACGTAGACCGTCTTGTCGACAAAAGGTGTCGGCCGCTGCAACCGCGCCGCGTACATCTTCCTCTTGGCCGATTCCAGCAATTCGCCCACTCGATCCAGCGATAGTTTCATCCGTGCCGCGATCTCGTCCAGCGATGCCCGCACATAAAGCACATTCTTCGCCGGATTGTGATGCATTTCCCCGATCTCGTTGATGTCGTATCGCAGCGCCGCTACCTGCGCTTCTTCCTCTGTCAGCACTGCTCGCGCCTCGTCCAGAGTCCAGGTGAAGTAATCACCGTCATCGTCCATGTTGATGTCGGCGTCCTGCGATGCATAGAATCCGCCGCGCTCGCGATCGCTCAGCCACTCATCTATCCAACGGATGATGTCTCGCGCCACCTCTGCAAAGAATTTTTCCCCCGTTGCTTGATACGCGTGCACGTAGTTCTTCAGCAGTTCCGAGTTGTCGTACGACATCTTCTCGAAGTGGGGCACCACCCAGCGCTCATCCACGGAATAGCGATGAAACCCCCCGGCAAGCTGGTCGTAGACCCCACCGAGGGCCATGTGCTCAAGCGTGGAAACGATAAGATTTCGCAGTTCCTTGTCTTTTGTGGGGACGGCCGCTCCCGGCTGTCCGGCGGAGCGCAGCTCCGCCGGTTCTAAGTAGGGACGGACGCCTTCGTCCGCCCCGCGGAGCGAAGCGACCCGTGCATATCTCTCAATCAGCAACTCCAGCGCCGACGGATGCGGAAACTTCGGTGCCGACCCAAACCCTCCATGCTGCGCATCAAACATCTTGAATGCCGATTCCTGAATCGCCTCGACGACGCTTCCCGAAACCCGTCCGCTACGCCCGTGAAACGACTCGGCCTGCACAATCGCGTTTTCGACCATTGCCGCCTGCTCGACCACATCCCCATGCTTTTCTTTGTAAGCATTCGCAATACTCAACAACACCCGCCGGAAACTTGGACGCCCATATCCATCGTGGGGCGGAAAATAAGTGCCGCCATAAAACGGTTTTCCATCTGGTGTCAGAAACGCCGTCAGCGGCCATCCCCCCTGCCCGCTCACCGCCTGCACCGCGGACTGGTACCGGCTATCGATATCGGGACGCTCGTCGCGATCCACCTTGACGGCGATGAAATGTTCATTCACGATCGCCGCAACCTCGGGGTCGTCATACGACTCGCGATCCATCACGTGACACCAGTGACACCAAACCGCCCCGATATCGAGCAACATCGGCTTGTTCTCGCGCTGGGCGATGGCGAATGCCTCCGGGCCCCACTCATGCCACCGGATAGGCTGATGCATCGCCGAGCGCAGGTACGCGGAGGAGGCGCGGGAGAGGGAATTAAGTGTTGCGGTGGTCATCCTTCAAGTCTAGCTGATCTCGACCGCTGACTGTGCTTAGCCATCGCTAGTTGCGTGCTATGATCTCGGCGTTGGGGCCCCTTCAAAGGCCTTTCGTATGCATCGACTTATTGCGAAAACACTTCTTTGTGTCCTCTTCGCAAGTGCTGCTGCGCTTTGCAAGGACGTCACCATCCACGGTTTCGTCACTGCCATCAACTCGCCCACAAGCTTCGCGATCGACGAGTACAAGGTTACCCGCGACAAGGCCGTTTCGCTCGAACTGGAAAAGCAAACCGACAACTCCCTGGATGTGTTCAAGCCCGAAGATGTCCGCATTGGCACGGAACTGGAAATCAAAGGCGACTACGACGAAGCTTCCGGTGAACTGAAAGCCAGGTCGATCAAGGTATTTTCTTATGACACCCTGACGGTCAAGCGGACCGCTCTTTTGGAAAAACTCCCGTTCCTCACAAAGAACGACGCAGGATGGAGCGGAATGATCCATGCGGACGGCCAGAGAATTACCGTCACGCCCGCGACAGCTGTGTCCTTGAAACCCAACCTCGCAGAGCGGAAAAAATCCGTCACCCAAAAAAACTTCGAAGGCACAAGGCTCACTCCCGATTCCCTGAACCTCGACACCTTCGTTTCCTACGAAGGTGTGCGCCAACTCGACGGTTCCATTCGGGCCCAAAAAGTCGAATTTCAGCACGCCGAGGTATCCAACGGCGAAGCCAGGATGTGGAGGCGCTTCGCACCCACAGTGACCGAGCCAGATTACGCCAGTTTTGAGCCTGGCGAGCTCAAGATGCGCTGGGCCACGTTCAAGATCGTTCCTGATCACGAGGCGCAGGACTACATTTCCCGGCTAGGGAACAGCCTCATCCCAGCCCACCAGAAAGATCTGTCCGACGGTGACCCTCTTAAGATTCCGTTCAAGTTTTTTCTGGTCGACAAGAAGAGCTTCAACGCAGCCAGCTATCCCAATGGCGTTGTGATCGTGCACTCGGGTGTTTTCGACGTGCTCGAAAATGAGTCCCAACTCGCTTTTGTTCTCTCGCATGAGATCTCACATGCCGTCGAGAAGCATGTGTGGCTTCGGTATCAATATTACTGGAATGAACGAATCGCTCTCCGGGCCGGCGGCGCTTTCATTCCCTACGGCGGATCGTTCGTTGCCGATCTGCTCGCCGCAGGCATTCGCACCCAGTACTCGCGCTCTCTGGAGAATCAGGCCGATCGCGTAGGCCTGGAATGGATGCTGGCCGCGGGATATGACATTCGCGAAGCACCGCAATCGTGGAAGGCAGTCTCCCGGCAGAGGGCAGATTCCGCAACCAACCCGTTTTGGTGCAGCCACGATAACAACACGATACGCCGTTCTTACCTGATGTCCGAGCTGAGAAATAACTACGCCGACGTGGACTATTCGAATCTGAAGAAGGACACCGATGAGTTCCACCGGGTCGCGAATCTGGTGAAGCTGGCCGAAGGCGACAAGAAGCCAGATCGTGCCAAGGCTGGGGAGTAGACCAGACTGCACCTTTTGAAGTCGTCCGCAAAAAGGTCCTGCTGATAGACGTCGATTTCGAACGTTGTTTGCATCTGGCGCAGACGCCCCCCGTGGGTGTACGATTCTGTATCTTTCTAGAAGTAATCTGAGTCACCGGCCTTATCGTCAGGAAACTATCAGGCAGACCGGGAATCCTTTCTCGGGGCCGTGGCGCATATAGAGAGGCACCTCGCCCTCCGCATCGGATTTCCCGTCAGCGATGAGGAGGTGCCGTGCTACTCAGCCAGGAAGCCGCCATTCGTTCGCGTCGAGCCCTCACAGTTCTTTCAATCCCTTTGTTGCTATTAGTGTGCGCGCCCGCGGGACTCTCACAAAAAGCGCCTCCAGCAGACAGCAATCTGCCCAAGTACGACCTTCAGACGGAGGCGAAGACCGACGGCGTAGTCGACGAAGTGAACCAACTGTCGGTCGGGACCAGAAAGGATTTCACGGAACTGATCATCAAGAGCGGCGCTGACAAACTCCACATCTACGTGTCCCCCAAACCATTTCAAGAGGAGATCGGTGTCAGTTTCGCCAAGGGAGACCACGTGTCTGTGACCGGCTCAAAGGTAAAGCAAGATACATCAGAGGTGATCCTGGCGCGAGAACTGGTGAAGGGCACGGACACGCTTATGTTCCGCGACAACAAGGGTAACCCGGTGTGGGATCCACGCACCGGCAAGTGACTGGGAGGAGGCCTGATGAAACTCTCTGACTCGATTGCATCGATTCTGAGGAGTAAAGACGAGAACCGCGTGTTATCGGTAACTCCGGAACAGTCGGTGTATGAAGCGATTGAGAAGATGGCCGAGTATGCCGTGGGCGCCTTGCTCGTTATTTCCGGCGAGAGACTGGTCGGTATCCTCTCGGAACGTGATTACGCACGCAAGGTGATCCTCAAGGGCCATTCGTCGCGCGAGACTTTGGTTCGCGAGATCATGACGTGCCCGGTTGTCTTTGTGAGTCCGCAGCACACCGTGGACGAGTGCATGGCCATCATGACCAAGCATCGTTTTCGCCACCTGCCGGTGGTGCAGCAGGATGCCGTCGTGGGAGTGGTGTCCATTGGTGACTTGGTGAAATGGATTATCGACGGCCAGGCGCAGACGATTCAGGAACTGGAAGGCTACATTACGGGAGCTTATCCCGGTTAGGAGCTTGCCATGGGGAAAACATTTGCCATCGGCATCGGAGGCGCGGCCGGTCAGGGTGTGGCCACGCCGGGCGACATTTTTGCAAAGATTTTCAGTCGCCGCGGTTTGCATTTGAATGCTTATAACGCCTACCAGTCGATCATCCGTGGAGGACACACGTTTCTCACGATTCGCACCGGCCCGGACAGAGTCACGAACATGGGCGATCGCGTGGATTTGCTGATTCCTCTGAATCAGGACGCGATGGATCGCCACCTTGGACTGCTCACCGAGGGGGCTGCTTGCCTTTATAACTCGGAAACAATCAAGCCGGGCATCGCCGCGCAAGGCGTGCAACTCTGCCCACTGCCGGTTTCCAAACTGGCGGACGTCACCCGGAACAAGGTGGCCCAGAACACACTGGCCGTAGGCGCCGGTCTCAGCATGATGGGCATCGGCTTCCAGGCACTGGAGCAGGTTCTGACCGAGCAGTTCAAGAAAAAGGGTGATGCCGTAGTGTCGGAGAATATCGGCATCGCGCGAGCGGGGTACGACTATGCAGGCGCGAATTTCCAACCCTTTGCCTGGCCCCTTCCGATGACTGCAAACCGCTACGCCGTGTTGAGCGGCAACATCGCGATGGCGATGGGCGGTGCGGCGGCGGGAGTGAAATTCTATTGCGCGTATCCCATGAGCCCTTCGACCGGGGTTCTGCACTGGATGGCAGCTCACGCTCGCAAAGCCGGCATCATGGTCCGGCAAGTCGAAGACGAGATCGGCGTGGTCAATATGGCGATTGGTGCGGCTCATGCCGGCGTCCGGTCCATGTGTGCCACGTCCGGTGGCGGGTTCGCGCTGATGACTGAGGGCCTCGGTCTCTCCGCAATGATGGAAACTCCCGTGGTAGTCATCGACTGCCAGCGGGCCGGACCATCCACGGGCGTTCCCACCAAGACAGAGCAAGGAGATCTCTGGCAAATGCTGGGGGCTGGATTCGGCGATTATCCTCGTGCCATTGCCGCACCTCTCGATATTGGCGACTGCTTCAAACTCATCCCTGAGATTTTCAATATCGCAGATCGCTTTCAGTGTCCGGGCATCGTGCTCTGCGATCTGTTGCTGTCGGAAGGCAGGCTGAGCGTTGACCCGAAGGATCTGGATTTTGCCGCGCCCATCGACCGCGGTGAGTTAATCATGGATGCTCCTGAAACATCCGCGTCAAATGGGGACGGTGTCTACAAGCGTTACCGGATCACTGACAGCGGCATCTCTCCACGGGCCGTTCCTGGTGTCCCGGGTCATACCCACACGGCTGCGAGCGACGAGCACGATGAAGACGGAGTCCTGATCAGCGACGAGTTCACCAACCCAACCAAACGTCGCGCCATGATGGAAAAGCGCATGCGGAAGGTTGTGGGTATTGAAGCTGCAGTGCCTCCGCCTGTCCTATGGGGTCCGCGTGACGCGGATGTCACGCTGATCGGCTGGGGATCAACCAAAGGCGTGATCGAAGAGGCCTGCGAGATTCTTGCTGGGCAAGGCATTTCCGCCAATCAACTCCAGATCCGCTGGCTGGTGCCGCTTCACGGAGATGCGATTCTTGACATCCTCAAACAAGCCCGGCACACGATCATCGTGGAGAACAATTTTAGCGGGCAGTTCGCCCGGTACCTGCGAAGCGAGACCAGCTTTGTGCCCGATGGGCACATCAGAAAATACGATGGGGAGCCATTCATGCCCCACCACATCGTCGAAGCGGTAAAGGAACAACTGGGTGGCAAGTGCAAGCTCTCGGTGCCCGCGCACGAAATTCTTGTTTGATGAAATCCGGTTTGAGGAGAACAGAAAATGGCGACAGCTCTAGCGGCGACCAATCACGTAGCAATGTCGGACCTGAAAGGCAAAGTCGATCCCGATTGGTGTCCCGGGTGCGGGGACTTTGGAGTGCTCGCCGCTGTCCAGAAGGCTCTGGTCGATCTGCAGATACCGAACCACAATGTGGTCACCATCAGCGGTATCGGCTGTTCGTCAAACTTTCCTGGCTTCATTAATACCTATGGCATGCATACCTTGCACGGCCGGGCTCTGGCCGTGGCCACAGGCGTCAAGCTTGCGAACCACGAGCTGACCGTACTGGTGACGGGCGGCGACGGTGACGGTTTTGGCATCGGCGGCAATCACTTCGTGCACAGCATGCGCCGCAACGTTGACCTGCTCTATATCGTGATGGACAACCAGATTTATGGCCTCACGACAGGCCAGACCTCACCCACCAGTCGCCTGGGCATGAAAACGAAAAGCATGCCGTTTGGAAGTGTCGAAGCTCCGGTGAATCCAATCTCGTTAGCTCTCGCCGCCGGAGCGACATTTGTAGCCCGCGGGTTCAGCGCGGAACAAAAACATTTGACCGAACTGATCAAGCAGGGCATCCAGCATAAGGGCTTCTCGTTTCTGGACGTCTTCAGCCCGTGCGTCACCTACAACCACGACAATACCTACCAATGGTTCCGCCCGCGCGTGAAGAAGCTCGAGGACGAAAAGGGATACGATGCAACGGACTGGATGGCTGCGATGGGGAAATCTCTGCTGTGGGATGAAGAGATTCCAATCGGCAAGTTTTTCGAACGCACCGATGTGCCGACTCTCCACGGAGCGGAGCCTGTGCTGGATGACGGTCCCTTAGTACACGCTGACAACCGTATTCCCAAGGACATGACCCGGACTTTCATTGAGGAATTGATGTAGCGTAAGCGACCAGCCGTGGCGCAGGATGAACGAGAAGGGACTGAATTTCTTGAGTACTCATGGCTTGTCGGCTCCGGCCTTCGATTTCCGCGAACGAACTTTGGTTTCGAGGTATTCCTCTAGATGACGGACGGCAAGGTCACGAGGCTCTTCCTTCTTCTGCAAACGGCTCACCCTTATGCTGCCTTCAAGCGTAGCTGCAATCAAGGTGGCCAATTCTTCCGAATCGACAGCGGCACGCACCTCGCCTCGTCGTTGCCCCTCCTCGGCAATGGATTGCAGCCGATCAAGCAAGGAACTGAGAGCCTGGCGGGCTTTGGTTCGCAGCCGAGGATTGCCATCGTCGGAATCGATGGCCGTGTTCAGCAGCGGGCAGCCTCCCGGAACCAGTCCTGGAACAGAGCCGAGAAAGGAAACTGAGTTGTGGCGCCGTCGACGCCCTCGCTATGTCGACCAGCGTCGCCTGAGCCAAACGACTCCAGGAATGTCAGCCCGTCTTCGACCAGGTCTAGGGCGGTTTTCGCAATGCCATCCGAGGTAGCCTTGGCAGGAGTGCCAGAGTCGGTTGAGTCCGGCACGATCTCGCTGAGAACCGGGAGCCCCGTCGGTCCGCTCCGGCACCGCAGGCGGAATCAGAGCCCAAAACCAGAGGGACACCGGGTTGCGGAGGCAGCGTCTGGATAACGGGCTTGGGTCTGCCCGGTTGATTCGCGAAGATATCCTTGACGGCCTGCATCATGCTCTTGCGCCCCACCCCACATTCCAGAGGTACGCTCAAATTCGTTAGAGAAAAAAATCGACCGCGTTCGCGAATCTAGTAGCGCCGGAAGTTAGGCTTAGCGGACTTAGAAGATTACGTCTCAGGAGTGGGTCCGGAACTGGGACGGTTCTTCGAGCATGTCAAGCAGGGCTTTGCGCAAAAAAGTCGGTCATACGTCTAGTGAATGTGAAGGGCTGAAATCTGATAATCTTCCTGCGAAAGGAACACGACTATGCCCGTGAAGGCAATGAAAGCACCCGTGCGAGCAAAGCGCAGCAGAGCGGAAATGCAGCAGGAGTTCGCGGAGATCCAAGAGCAGGTGGAATCTGCGCGCGAGGCCGCAGACGCCAAGGCCGAAGGGGCCGCGCGATTGCGCGCGGCCGAGGTCCGACAAGCCGCCGAGGGTCTAACGGTCGAGGCTGTAGTGCAGAAAATTTCAGGGCTGGGACTCGAGGTCGGCAAGGCGCTAGCCGATGTTTCCGAGCAGCTCACGCAGGAGGTGAAGGTACTGGCCACGGTGCGGGAGGCAGTAGCGCTCGAGCGCAAGG
>DATMOO010000170.1:0-9376 GCA_035568275.1 Candidatus Sulfotelmatobacter sp. | reverse complement strand
TGAGGATCGCGTACGCTTCCTCGCAATATGCCTCCCAGAACGACCACGTCATGCTCTGCAGCGCGCCCCAGGTCACGCACGTGACCCCGCGCGAGTCATAGGCCACGACCGGGATGGCGTGTCCTCCCCACGATCCCTTGGATCCATCGCCGGTGGTGCCACCCGGCGGTACCGACCACGGCTGATTGTTCTGCACCTGTGCCTTCGCGCTGATCGGCAACTGCACGCCGATGTAGCAGCCCTGAAAGATGTAGACCGAATCCATAATGTGATTGTGATTGGCGGGCTCGAGCGCGACGTAGGCCCCGATCTTGTGTCCGGCGATGCCAGTTTGCCGCCAGTAGTTCAGGACATCGATCTCGACTGCGCCATTGTCGTTCGCACCTGTCGTCGAGTTGTAGCCGGTGATGGCCGAGTACGCGGACACGATCTGCTTGTCGCTGGGCGTAGCCATCTTCTGGCCGGCGTTGACGGTCCACTCCATGATCAGGTGGCCCGCCGCCGCGCAGGTGCAGTCGCCGATCTGATCGTTGTCCATCATCCCCCAGGTTTTTATTTTGCCGCTAAGGTCGAAGCTGGCGGGAGGTGTCGGCAGTGCCGGCGTAATGTAAGAAGCCATCAGCAGCGTGCGCGGATCATGCCGTGCGACCTGCTTTCCCAGCTTCAGTTTCTTGGGATCGATGCGCGTGGGATCGTTGCGCAATGTGACATCCTTGCGCGAGTCGGGAACGTTGAAATCGACCTTCCGTAGAGCCATGCGAGATTCTCCTTTTTGAAAGACACGCCTGGTGGCTTGCACAAAATGGACTCGCCCAGCGTGTTATACGTGCCGATGAACTGGGACCGGAACTAGAGGGGAAGAAATCCGCCGAATCTTAGACCGAGACGGAAGCAAGATCAAAGAAGAAGCAGAGTTGTTACGAAAACCGGACAACAAGGGGGATTGAGGACTCTCCATTTGTAGAGTCCTCCAAACGCTTGTCATCCTGAAGCCTGCGTTTTTTGCAGGCGAAGGATCTGCTGCACCTGCCGGCAGTATCGATGCTGCCAGCGGGTACATAAATCCTTCGCGGCAAAAGTCGCCGCTCAGGATGACAGCCCGGGGAGGCGCCTCAGAGCAACCGATTCACGGTACTAAGGCCCCGTACACCATTTCCCTCAGCGCCCGCCGATAATGTCCTGCCTGTACGAACGGCATCTGCAACATCATTACCGCATACAGCTTTTCCTGCGGATCGATCCAGAAGTACGTTCCAGCGGCGCCCGCCCAGAAGGCGTCGCCGACCGACCCCGACACGGCGGTGTGTCCCAAGTCGGTCCGTACGGCGAATCCCAAGCCGAAGCTCTGGCCGAGTTCTGGCAGCGGAGACAGATCCTGCGTCGCCGCGAGCAGTCCGACGCGGGAAGCACCCGGCGGAATTTGATCCGATGTCATCACTGCCAACGTCTTCGGTGAGAGCAGGCGCACCCCATTCAGTTCGCCGCCATTGAGCAGCATCTGACAGAAACGCGCGTAATCGGACGCCGTAGAGAGCAGCCCGCCTCCACCCGAAAAGAATTTCACCTTCTCCTTGGTAAAGTCCCCAACTTCCCCAAACTGTGGACGCTTGCCGGTTGCCGCTTCCACCTGCGGTTCGACGACGCGTGGAGCCTGCGAGGCCGTCAGATAAAACGCAGTGTCGGGCATGCCGAGCGGCTTGCTAATTTTCTCTTCGAGGAAGCGGTCGAACGGCATCCCGGAAACCACTTCCACGATTCGTCCAAGCACGTCCACTGACATGCCATATTCCCAGGCTGTCCCTGGTTGGTGCGCCAGCGGCAGCTTCGAAATCTTGGTGACGAATTCCGCCAGCGTCTGGCCGGGGTCGAACAGGTTTGCCTTGTTGTAGGCCTGATGCACCAGCTTGTTTCCGAACGGGCCGTAGACCAGACCGGATGTGTGGCGCAGCAAATCCTGCACGGTCATGGGCCGCAGCGCGGCTTCGAGCGCCAGCGTGGGTTTCCCGGTAGAGGGATCCGTCTTCTCGACTCCGATTTTGACGTCTTTGAACTCGGAAAGATATTGCGAGACGGGCGCCATCACGTCGATCTTGCCTTCCTCCACGAGCATCATCACCGCGACCGACGCCACTGGCTTCGTCATCGAGAAGATGCGGAAGATAGCATCGGGCTTCATCGGAATCTTCTTCTCCCGGTCCTGATAGCCGATCGCCTGGCGATAGACGATCTTGCCGTTGCGCGCGACCACGAGCACTGCGCCCGGGATCGCGCCCTGATCCACCTCCGACTGGAAGAACTTGGTAATGCGGGCCAGTCGCTCGGAAGAGAATCCTGCTTCTTCGGGCCGGCTGATTTTGCTCAGGTCCTGGGCGGAAACCGAAACTGCGAGAGACAGGAAAATGCAGATTGCTGAAAGCCGCCTGCGATTCATCGATTGGTCCTCGTGGAGTGCGGCAGCATTCTACCGCGATATCCACCGCGCCGCCGTGACCGGCTGTGCCGGAGCTTGCGCCGGTACAAGTTCGGAGGATGAACTTTCGGCTTTTCTTTGCGCTCTCGGCGGGATCTTCTCTGCGAACTCTGCGGTGAGATCTTTACCGCCGAGTTCGCGGAGAACTGCCGCTGAGATCGCGGAGAAACTTACCGGCCCCATACCAACATAGGACTCAGCAAGCAAGAACATTGCTTTTCCCGTTTTCGGACGAAACCGCGTCCGTACAAATTTGGGAAATCTCAGAGCGTGGTTGGCGCAGATTCTTTCGCCGCCTCTGCCATCTCAGGCGCACACTATTCCGTTGGAGGTACCTTCATGCCGGAACTTCGCCAGAATTTCATGATCAAAGAGTGGGTCGTGATTGCCACTGAACGCGCCAAGCGTCCCGATCAGATGGCCGTGCACCGCGAATCCAAACCGGCTGTTTCGTTTTCCGAGAAATGCCCATTCTGCCCCGGCCACGAAAGCCAGACGCCGCCCGAGATCCTGCGCCTGCCCGACGGAGACGGATGAAAAGCGCGCGTGGTGCCCAACAAGTTCGCGGCACTCTCTCCCGACGTCCTGCCCGAGCGCACCATCCATCGTTCGCGCCGCTCGATGGGCGGATTCGGAGAGCACGACGTTATCGTGGAGACGCCCGATCACTCCCTGGCCATGGCGATGATGCCCGATTCGCAGGTGGCTGACATCCTTCGCATTTATAAGATCCGTCATGACCAACTCAGCCTTGATCCGCGCATCGCGCAGGTCACCATCTTCAAGAATCACGGAACGGATGCCGGCACCAGCCTGGAGCATCCGCACTCGCAATTGATCGCGACGCCCGTCATCTCCTACCAGGTGCGGCAGCGTTTTCAGGAGGCGATGCAGCACTTCGACGACTTCGGATGCTGCATGTTTTGCCAGATCATCGAGGAAGAACTCCAGGAGCAGAAGCGCATTGTGCTGACCAGCGAACACTTTGTCGCGGTCGAACTGTTTGCCTCGCCCGCCCCGTTTTGCACGCACATTTATCCGCGGCGCCACATGGCCAGTTTCAGCGATGTCAGCGCGAAAGAGATCGTAGACCTCGGACGCGTGCTGCGGACCGTGCTGGCCCAGCTCTATATCGGACGGCAGAATCCCGATTTCAACTTCGCCATCCGCACCGCGCCCGCCGAGTGCGTCGGCGTCCGCTACTTCCACTGGTACATGAGCGTAATTCCGCGCCTCACCCGCACCGCAGGATTCGAACTCGGTTCCGGCATGTTCATCAACACCGTGATCCCCGAAGAGGCGGCCGACTTCCTGCGCAACGTAAAGGTTGAAGCCGCAGTGGGCGTCAGCTGAGGGTTTTGTTTAAGAAACACACTGGCCCGAAGAAGCGCCAATGGACTCCTCTGACGCGAAGCGTGCCGTGTCCACCTCCGAACACCATATTCCAATACCGGACAGCCAACGGCCCATCCTTGGACCGCATTCCTACTGCGGGAGAAATGCATCAATTAGATAGAGACTTCGCCTTTGGCGGAGCGACTGCAAGCTTCTTAGGTTTGCCAGAGTGCTGACCGGAGGAGATTGGCAATGTTAATCCGTAATCTCAAGTACAGCGTGAGATTTCTTATCAGAAGCAAAGGCTTTTCATTTGCAGTCGTAGCAACGCTTTCGGCCTGCATCGGGGTCAACGTCGCCATCTTCGCTATCGTCCACTCGGTTCTACTGCGACCGTTGCCGGTTCCTAATTCAGAGAATATTGTCCTGATGTCGAATCGGTATCCGAAGGCCGGAGTCGGGGAACAATTTATCAGTAGCTCGGGGGACTATTTTGACAGGCGCGAGAGGGTCACAGCCTTGACCGAGCAGGCTGCCTTCCGGTTCTCCAACGAGACGATCGACATTGACGGAACAGCGCAGCGGGAAAAGGCGATGACCGCAACACCATCGCTCTTTCATTTGCTGCAAGTCTCCCCGCTCGTGGGCCGCACGTTTAGCGAGGCGGAGGGAACGATCGGGGCGGAGCAGAAGATCATTTTGAGTTATGGGCTGTGGCAGCAGATCTGCGGAGGCAATCCTGGGTGCCTCGGAAGCGAAGTTCGGTTGAACGGACGCCCATTCACTGTTGTAGGAGTGATGCCTCAGAACTTTGTATTCGTCGATCCGGAAGTGCAGATGTGGATTCCGGCAGCCTTCACCGATGAGGAGAAGACTGTTCATCACAACAATGATTGGTACAACATCGGTCGCCTGCAGCCAGGAGCAACGATTCAACAGGTGCAGGCGCAAGTGAATGCGCTCAATGCCGCTAACCTGGAGAAGTTCCCCAAGTTCAAAGAGATTCTGATCAATGCGGGCTTCCATAGCTCTGTCGAACCGCTGCAGGAGATGGTAGTCAGGGATGTGAGGTCCGGATTGTATCTGTTGTGGTCCGGTTCGATATTCGTGCTGCTCATCGGCGTATTGAACGTGGCAAATTTGGCATTCGCTCGGCTGACTCTACGAAAGAAGGAATTTGCGACACGGTTGGCATTGGGTGCGGGACGGTTGCAACTGTTGCGGCAATTCGTGGCCGAGAATCTGCTTCTTGCCGTGGTCAGTTGTGTGGGCGGAGTGATGATAGGCGCACTCGCACTGCGCGCCATAGCGTGGATCGGAGTGAATCGCTTTCCACGCGCGTATGAAGTGCGCATCGATTCCCAGGTCATCTGGGTAGCCGTGTTGATGGCGGCGGCCGCCAGCATACTACTCAGTAGCCTTTCCGTCGTGGGAATTTCCATTCGAAGATTTCACACCTTTCTGCGCGACAGCGAAAGAACCGGTACAGGTGCGAAGGCAAGGCCGGTGCGCCAGGTATTGGTCGTGGCACAGATCGGATTCGCTTTCGCCTTGCTGGTGGGTGCTGGATTGTTGTTGGCGAGCTTTCGCCACTTGCTGAAAGTCGATCCGGGCTACAGAACGGACAGCGTTGTGACCGCGTCGGTAAGTGCTCCGACGGGTAAGTACGACGACACGCACCTGGAGATGCTGGTGAGTCGGTCGCTCGAGGCCGTGCGGCAAATTGCGGGTGTGGCCGCAGCAGGAGCAAGCACAGTCGTTCCTCTGGGAGGTCGATACGATAACAGCGTGATCGTGGCCGAAGGCTATGCCATGAAACCCGGCGAATCGGTCATTTCTCCCATTCGTCTTTCGGTTACGCCCGGATACCTGGAGACAATGGGGATTTCGTTGTTGCAAGGACGCTTCTTTCACGACAGTGATAATGGCAATGCGCCCCGCGTGGTTATCGTTGACGAAAGACTCGCCAAACGCTTTTGGCCTGGTCGAGATCCGATCGGACAAAGAATGTTCGAACCAGATGCCAACGCTCTTGTCATCAGTGATCGAACCATTCGATATACCGTTGTTGGAGTCGTGCGCTCGGTGAGACTGGAGGACCTTTCTGGCAAGGGGAATCAAGCGGGCGCTTATTATTTTCCCTATACCCAACGTCCCTCGAACAATTACACGATAGTTGTGAGGACCGCAGGAAACGACGCTGCCTCCGTATTACCGGCGATCCGCGCCCAGATTGCGGCCATCGATCCGGAGATGCCCTTGTTCGATATCAGGACGATGGCGCAGCGTGAAGAGCTTTCGTTGTCGTCACGGCGGACCTCGATGTTGCTGGGGCTGGCCTTTGGCGTGCTCGCGCTCTTCCTCGCAGCTTTCGGAATTTACGGAGTATTGGCTTATTTGGTAGCGCAACGGCGGAAGGAGATCGGGATTCGAGTTGCGCTAGGCAGCACAAATTCCGGGATCGTGAAGCTCGTGTTGCGAGAAGGACTCGTTCTGGTCGCAGCAGGATTGATACTAGGTATCGCAGGTTCGATTTCATTGCGCTCGGTGGTTCAGAACGAGATCTATGGGGTCGCTCCCCTCGATCCGTTGGTTTTGGGCTGCGTCGCAATCTTATTTGCGGTGGTTGCGCTCGCGGCATGCATCGTGCCCGCGCGACGTGCAATGCAAGTGGATCCGGCAATCGTGCTGAGCGAGCAGTAGCAGGGAAGAAAAATTGCGCGATCAGATCCAGAAGTCGCGCTCGGCAGTGGGGGCGCTGCCTTGCCCGGCGCCTGCGGCGCGGCCCAGGCTGGGCTCCACGCGATTTCGGCCGGCGGCTTTGGCGCGGTAGAGCGCGGCATCGGCGCCGCTGAGAGCTTTTTCGAGATCGGCGGAGTTTTCTCCCGTGGCGACTCCCAGGCTCAGCGTGACCTGGACGGGTGCGCCTCCCGCCATGATGCTGCAGCCGGCGACGTGCGTGCGCACGCGCTCGGCCAGTTCCCAGGTTTCTCCCAGTCCGCAGCCGGGAGCGATGATCAGGAATTCCTCACCGCCGTAGCGGCCGACGGAGTCATACGGCCGGACCATCGCGGCAATGCCACTGGCGATGATGCGCAAGACGGCGTCCCCGGCGGCGTGTCCGCGGCTGTCATTCACCTTTTTGAAGTGATCGACATCCACCATGATCACGCCGACAGGCTGATGATCGCGCTCGGACCGGAGCAATTCGCGCTCCAGAATCTCAAGGATCGCCTTGTGATTCCACAAGCTAGTCAGGCTGTCACGCGAGGCCTCACGGCGCAGCGCCTCTTTCGCGTGCATCATCCGGCTCTGCGTCACCAGCATCCGCGCGCTCGAAGTGACGAACGACAGCAGTACCACCAAAGCCGCCAGCATCAGGCGCTGTTGCGCGATGCGCAACGACATGATCAGCACCAGCACGGGGTAGAGCAGGTAAGAGATCTCGGCGGAGATCCGTTTTTCACGCTGGGGCGGTTCCAGCGGAATCATCGGAGCCTCAGCCTGCTTCCACGCGGTCGCGATGAGCATCGGGACCACCAGCAGAATGCTCCAAAGTAAATCGAACCACTGTCCGGTCTTCAGGGTCTCGCCGGGGCCGTAGTAGTAGAGGGCATCGGCGCATCCCGAGAGCGAGAGAAATAGTCCCATCGATCCGAAGAGCACGCGGACATCGCGCGAGTGGGCGAAGATCGATCGCAAGACAAACGCCAGCGCGACCAGCGCATACCCTCCGAAATACGGCGCCCACACCTCATGCGAAAGTCCGCTGGAAGACTCGGACTTTGGCAGGTAAAAGAAATACACGTAGGCCGCGACGCAGATCAGCATCCCCTGCACGAAATCGAGTACACGGATGGCATCGATGCGCCCGGTTTCGTGCTCGGGATCGAGGAACAGCGCCATGGCCAGAGGCGCAAACCAGAAGCAGAACAAGAGATTGGCGACCCAGGTGACGACCGGAGTGCGCGCAAGATCGTTGTAGACGCCGAGCCCTTGCGCGATCGCCCAAAGTCCGTAGGCGGCTACACCCAGGCGCCAGAAGGCGCGCGCCATCCCCTCGGAGCGATCTGCGGCCAGCAGCATCGAGCCGATCACCAGGACGCCGAGCACCAACTGAATCAGGTCCGAGAGGAATGGCCCCGGACTATTGGCGCCGAGGGTGACACACACAACTACGTGGGCCAGCCACAAAAGGGCCGCGACCGCCACGATGATGCGTGAACGAGACAGGTTCATCTTTGTACTGATGGCCGACCGGAGGGGAATCCCGGAACATTATCGAACTGTCTTACTTACGAAGTTGCACGCCCTTAGGCGCTGAAGACCTATCAGTATGAGACCGCGCGTCCTCTAATGCATGTGCCCATGGTACTCGACCGAATGGTTACCGCAAGGCCGAAATTAGCCCCAATTCTGGAGCAATTTGCTGAGGATTTCCACAGCATCGCCCAGTTGGGAAAGCTCGTCGGGAGTGAGTCGCTCGAGCTGCGAGGCGAGGTAGGCGATGCGCATCTCGCGGCCCTTTTGCAGCAGGCGCGTGCCTTTGGGCGTGGCCACGATGCGCAGGCGGCGCGCGTCTTCGGGATCTTCAGTGATCTCGACCAAGCGGCTGCGCGCCAGGCCCGAGACGATGCGGCTCATCGTAGGCGGCTTGACCTGCTCCGCGGCCGCCAGTTCCTTCAGCGTTTTGGGTCCGCCGAAGACCAGCACGGATAGCGCGGAAAGACGCGCGGGGCCCTCGCCGGTGGCACTGTCCTGCTTGCGCACGCGCCGCAGCAGATGAATGGCGGCCGAGTGCAATCGGTCAGCAACAGTGAGGACTTCATTGTTGACTGATGATTGTTGATTACTGATTGGAGAGGGGCGTGGCATTTATTTCTTAAGAGTACCTTTCTCTGCGACCTCCGCGACTTTTCTCAGCGATCTCGGCGGTTAAAGTTCTTTCTACCCCTCAGATCGAATTTTCCCACCAAAGTACTTGACATTGACTCCCGAATATAGTTAGCTATGCTAACTAATTTACTGACGGAGGTCAAGACCATGAGTGAAGGCCCGGGAATCACGAGGTTGGGGCAGATCCAGATCAGGACGCATGATGTGGAGCGTGCCGCGGAGTTCTATGAGAAGGTGCTGGGTTTGAAGCTGTTGTTCAAAGCGCCGCCCGGACTGGCGTTCTTCGATTGTGGTGGAGTCAGGTTAATGCTGGACCGTCCGGAGAAGCCGGAGTTCGATCATGCCAGCTCGATCTTGTATTTCGCGGTGCCCGACATAAAAGCCGCTCACGCCGGGATGAACGCCATGGGCGTGCGCTTCGAAGACGAGCCCCACATGATCGCGCGCATGGCGGATCACGATCTGTGGATGACGTTCTTCCGCGACACGGAAGACAATCTGCTGGCGCTGATGAGCGAAGTGAAACACTAGTATTCGAAATTTTCCATAGCTTTTCATCCTGAAGCCCGCGTTTTGTGCGGGCTGAAGGATCTGCAGTCTGGGGCCAGCATTGGCGCTGACAGCGAGATCAATTCCTTCGCCGTAAAACCCGCGGCTCAGGATGACAATGCTGTG
>DATMOO010000169.1:0-3780 GCA_035568275.1 Candidatus Sulfotelmatobacter sp. | reverse complement strand
TCGTGCTCCTGGGCGAGCATGCCCGCGAACTCCAAGATGCCCGCAGCCTCGGTGCGTCCATCGATGAAAACCACGATTTCCCCCAGCGCAGCACCGCCCTTGCCAATGCTCAAGGGGGCAGGCTCAGGCGGAGACAATTTCGATTTCTTGTTGGCCATCGCTATTCCTCCTTCTGCTCACGCGTTCCCTTAACAGGCCGGCCGAAGCTCGAGAATCGCCCGTGAACGATCACGAACTGATCTCCGCGTTCGCAACGCCCGGGTTCCGTACGTACGCGTGGACTCGACATAATACTTCAACGTCTTGCGCAATTTCCTCCGCCCATGGAATACCCTCGCCTTCACTGCTCCCACCGACAAACCCATGACTTGGGCGGTTTCTCCAGTGGATAGCTCGCCAAGTTCCCGCAGTTCGATTGCTTTACGCATTCCTGGAGTTAACTCGTTTACAGCCGCCGAGAGAATTCGCTTCTGCTCCCGCAGCAGGCAACTGTCCTCAGGGTTCGGGCCCGAGTCCGGGACATCTAGCGGCAGCGCAGTTTCGTCCTCCGTAGTCGATTCCGCGATCGGTACCTCGCGCGATCCACGCTTTCTGCGCAACAACATAAGTGCCTCGTTAATAGCGATCCGTGTTAGCCAGGTGGAGAACAAAGATTCCCCCTGAAACTTCCTCAAATGAATGAAAGCTTTCTGGAAGCTCTGCTGCACGACATCTTCGGCGTCCTCCCGATTGCGTGTCATGCGCTGAGCCAATGAAAAAATCTTCCCCTCGTGCCGTTGGACTAGTAGCTCAAAAGCGCGAGCATCCCCGGTTTTTGCGCCAGCAACCAGCGCGGCATCCTGCTGTGTAACCAAGCGATCGGGGGAAGAGCTCGCCGCATTCGCTCCGACGACCGCGTCCATGAGTTCTACTGGCATGTTGCTTCTCCTTCTCTGCTCACATTCAAACTGCTCTCGGTTGACCTACTCCGCCGATTTGCTGAATTGAATCGCTACCCGTGCTCTTGGTTCCCGTTCGTCTAGGCTCGCACTTGGAACTAGCCTCCAAGCTTGAAATTAACGGTGACTTCCATCTCGACAGCCACTGGCGAGCCATTAAGCAGCGTTGGCTCATACTTCCATTGCAGGACCGTGTTCAGTGCTGCCGGTATAAGTAACGGGTGCCCGCTCACCGCGTGCGCCCCCACCACGTTTCCGTGCTCGTCGATCACTGCGCTGACTACCACGGTGCCCCAGACGTGCGCTTCCCTCGCGAGTGCTGGATACGCGGGTTGGACCGAATAGGTCTGCCGCGGTGCTTTGACGCCGGAGCCAACGCGAACAATTCGCTTCGCGGCCGGCTTCTGTGGAGGCGGAATCGGTATGGAAGTTCCCGTGCCACCAATAACTCCGCCGAGTGAGCCACCAAGCTGTCCCCCGAGCACGCCCCCAGGGACGCCACCCTCCACGCCTCCCGCTACGCCTCCCAAGTCCGGCTCGGCAGTTGCGTTACCCACAGAGACCGTCTTCGGAATCGAGGTGGGCGCAGTTATTTTTCCTAGCGTGTAGCTGAGATTCGCGCGCTTAGGTGTTATGTGCGGAGCCACCGCCCGCGCCCCCGCCGGTGGAGGCGGGAGCGCAGCGGGAGGCGCCGCCAGGGGAGTGTCTTTGTAGCTGTCCAGTTGGATCGTTCCGGTGGTGTACAACGGCACGATGATCAGCGCCGCCAGAATCACAATGTGCAAACCTGTCGCGACGGCCCACTGGAGAGGACTCCTTCGTAGGGTTGTTGTCGTGCCCGTCGCGAGCAAGGCGTTTAGGAAAACATCGTTCGGTGTTGTTGGAGACAGACGAACAGGCCGCGCGGGCTTCCCCGCGAAACCTTTTAGGGCTGGATCAAAGAGATGCATCGGATGGGTAGTCATTGGTCCTCCTCTCTTGCAGTTGCAGAAGCACATGCTTGACGTAAAGCCCCCTGGCTATAAGCTGCGCGCCTTTCTTGGACATAGCGCGCAGCAGTCGTTCCCCACTTTTGTCGATGAACGTGACGTCATTGAGGTCGATAATGCAGGGTCTGTTGTCCTGGCTCTTGTGCGCCTGTTTCCAGGTTGTTCTTAGCTCGTTGACCCACGGCCCTACCAAGCGACCCTGCACGATCCATCTCCTATCTGCTGCCGTCTCCATGATGGTGATCTTCAGCACGTCTACCTCTCATGCCGGCCGCGTGGATGCGTGTGCATATTCGCAAGGAGGGCGCCGCGCTCAATGCTGCTCAACGGGCTGCCGTATGCGGTTTCGTTGCCGCTTCGCAGCTCTGTTCTTGGCCCGCGTGCCGGCCCCTTGCGCATATGGACCTCCGTGCCTCCACGCTCAAACGAGACTTCGTCCATCACCAACTTCATCAGGTGGATGCCGCGACCGTGCTCGGCCTGCAGTCTTTCGACCGCCAACGGGTCTGGAACCGCTTTCGGATCAAACCCTTGCCCGTAGTCCGAGACGACAATGGACACTCCCTTTCCCAACTCGCATTGACAACGAATGTGAACCAACTTGCGGGCGTCTATCCCGTTGCCGTGAACGACGGCATTGCTCAGCGCTTCGTGAAGCGCCAACTCAACGGCAGGCTCGCTGCCTGCAACGCAGCGCGATCCTTCAATCAGCCGCATCAACCGGTTAACCAACGGCGAGATGGCTTTGATCTCACTCGGCATCCAAGCCTGGATTTCGAGCAAAGATCGACTCGCGCGTCTCCCGGCAAAACCCAGCCGCAAACCCGACCGCCCATTCGCCATTTGTGTTCCAGCCATAGCAAGGCCCCACTCAGCCCCGTGCCAGCCAAAGTGCGTAGCGCACGGAATCAAACGGTCCAAATCCTTTGCTGTAGCGCAGCATGCGGTACCACTTGTTCCATTTCCCGATGAAATTCAGAATCATTGAAGTAGCCCCTCCCCGCTCATCCGCGTTGCATTCAGACGGCATCAGGAAAGGCAACACGGATGCCAGAACGTAACTTGTTTCGGCAACGATGGAACTCCTTGATTTGTCTTGAGATAGCCGCAGAGCGAGAGGTTTGTGGGGTCTAAGTGCCTGCGTGCTACTGCCAAGTATCTGGCAGACTGCTAACTTCTTCGCACACCGAGAGCGGGCTGTCAGAAGTGCGCGCTTTTTGGGGAAGGAGCTGACGTAGGGAACGAAACCGTGCGATTATGCAGAACCGCGTGAGATTCCGAGTTTGCGTATTCTTACTTGGAGGGTCGATCGGTTCATTCCAAGGAGTGCCGCCGCGCCACGGGGGCCTGCAACAACCCATTTGCACTGCCTGAGGGCTTGGAGGACCTGTTGACGTTCGGTTTCCTCCAAGAGATTGTGCAATGCGCCGTTTGTTGTGGAATTCGGAGCAGCGATCCTTTCTCCTGCATGACTGACTTTGGAAAATTTCAGATCACCCAGGTCGACACTCAGGGCCGGACCCTCCGAGATGATTACGGCGCGCTCGATTACATTTTGGAGTTCTCGGATGTTCCCCGGCCAATGATACCGGCTCAGGGCATCCATCGTCGCTGATGGAATCGTTTCCATGACCTTATTCATCCGCCTGGAAAACTGCTGCGCGAAGTGCCGGACCAGGAGCGGAATATCCTCCTGGCGTTCCCGCAAGGGCGGAACATGGACGGGAAAAACATTCAAGCGAAAGAAGAGATCGGACCGGAACTTCTGCTCGCTCACCATCGTCTCTAAGTCCCGGTTCGTGGCGGCAATCAAGCGCGCATTGGTCCGAAGCGTGTGCGAGCTTCCCAGCCGC
>DATMOO010000168.1:0-7155 GCA_035568275.1 Candidatus Sulfotelmatobacter sp. | reverse complement strand
CCCAGCTTGCCGTTTTTGGTCGCAAGCGAGCGGCTGCGATCGTCCACGATGCGCGCATCCGCATAAGACGCGCCGCGCTGTGCCGCGAGATTCAGTGCCCAGCCCAGAATTTCGTTCATAACTCGAATCAAAATCTAACACAGTCAGATGTGGGCATGGATACGACGAAAGGGGTAGCGCGAAGTTGGATGCTTAAAGACTGGCGCACTATGGCTTCGGAGTGAACACCAGGAAGTAATTCATGTCATCTTTCACGAAGTCGTAGCTTCCCGCCAATTCATATCCCGCCTCGGCCGCTTCCCGGAGCACAGTACTACGCTGAACGCCATGATTTTCGCCGTTGCCGTTGCGGTCGATGATTCCGATCTTCGCGCCCGGACGCAAGGCGGCTCGGAGATTGCGCAGAAGGGCGATCGGCTTGGCGATTTCGTGATACGTCTTCAGGAGCAGCACGACATCAATCTGTCCCACGGGCAACAGGGGATCATCTTCTTTGCCAAGGATGGTCACCACGTCGTGCAGTTGCTCCTTCTTGGCGCGCTCGTCGATGTAGCGAATGGCTTCCGGGTTGATGTCGACGGCATAGACTTTTCCGGTCTCCGCCACGCGGCGGGCGGCGCGCACGGTAAACCAACCGGAGCCGGCGCCGATGTCGGCGACGTTCTTGCCGGGCGCAACGCCGAGGATGTCCATGACCCGATTAATCTGCAACCGCTGATCGCGTCCCGGAGAATCGAATATAGAGAGGTCGCCAGTGTAGGGTTTGCTGGTCTTGCGGGTATCGGAGGACGGCGGGGTTGCGGGAGCCGCTTGAGCGAAGACGGCGACGCGAATGCACAAACAGGACAACAATAATAAGAAGATCCGACAGCGGTTCATTGGTACCCCAGCTTATGTCGCGAGACTGTTCCTCTAAGGATAGACTCGGCACTTTGATCTTGGTTAGTCCCCTGCCGACGTCGCATCGATAATTCATACTGCCCAAAGGCTCACGACCAGCAAGCCGACCGCCAGAACCCTCACCTCACCCTCTCTTGTGACGCGCGGCACTGCTTCTTGGTGTGCCGCAGGGTCCAATAGACCGTCTGGGCGATTTTTGCCAAAGGAGACGCTCATGAGCACTGTCGTTCTTGATAAGAAAGCCGACCTGGCCGGACCGGGCATCGGCGACTACAACGAATTGGAACAGGTTCTTCCTCGAGACTACCGCTCCCTACTTACACCCAGGGAGACACAGCAGGCGATTTTCCGGGTGAAGCGTTACATCGAAGACAATCTATGCAAGGAATTGAACCTGATGATGGTCGAGGTCCCGCTTATCGTCGACGTGGAAAGTGGCGTCAACGACATGCTCGATCGCGACGGGTCGCGCACGCCCATCCAGTTCCACATCTCGAACGATCGTGACAAGCATCCGATGGACGCCCAGGTGGTGCAGGCAGCGACGAAGTGGAAACGGGTCGCGCTGAAGCAGTTCGGGTGCAAG
The DNA here is from genome assembly GCA_035568275.1 of Candidatus Sulfotelmatobacter sp. Classification (GTDB taxonomy): domain Bacteria; phylum Acidobacteriota; class Terriglobia; order Terriglobales; family Acidobacteriaceae; genus Sulfotelmatobacter. The sequence continues at coordinate 5,669 of DATMOO010000168.1, read as the reverse complement.
CATGGAGAAGGCATCTGCACGGATATGCGCGCCGTGCGCAAAGATTACTTCCTTGATCATGACCACAGCGCCTACGTCGACCAGTGGGATTGGGAGCGGGTGATCATGGCCGAGCAACGCAACCTCGAGTTCCTGAAGAGCGTGGTTCGCAAGATCTGGAAGGTGATCGTCGGCGCCGAGCAGTTTGCGATTGAAATGTTCCCGCAACTGAAAGATCCGCGTTACCCCAGCCTGCCCCAGGATCTCATTTTCCTGCACGCGGAAGAGATCCTCGAACTCTACCCCGACTTGCCTCGCAAGCAGCGCGAGACGGCGGTTCTGCAAAAATATCCAGCAATCTTCATCATCGGAATCGGCTGGCCTCTAAAGGACGGCTATCCGCACGAGATGCGCGCGGCCGATTACGACGACTGGGTTACGGACACCAGCAAAGAAACAGGCGCCGAGACGCACGGGCTCAACGGCGACATTCTGGTTTGGAATCCGGTGACCCGGCGGCGGCACGAGCTGACGTCGATGGGCATCCGGGTCACAAAAGATACTCTGAAGCAGCAGCTCGAGATGTCGAAGCAGCTCGAGATGTCGAAGCAGCTCGATTTCATGAAGCTTCCCTATCATCGGGCTATCCTCGAAGATCAGATACCGCTCTCGATCGGCGGCGGCATCGGCCAGTCGCGCACGCTGATGCTGTTGCTGCGCAAGGCACACCTGGGAGAAGTTAGCGTGAGTGTGTGGCCGAAAATCCTCAAGGAGATTTGCGCGAAGAATGATATTTTCGTGCTCGAGTAAATGAGGTCGCTTCCGCAGGAAAAAGGCAGCTCCGCCGTTTGCGGAAAAAGTCGCGACGCAGTTATTTTTCAAAAGGCTCCGAGGGTGCCCCACCCTAGCCTCCCGTTCTCTGCGAGGTTAGGGTGGGTTCTCGCAAAACCACCACTCGACAACGACACTAGAGATCTGTGGCTTTGAAAGGGCTCGGCTTCAGCCGAGCCGTAAGGGCCGCAAAAACCAGGCGGCTTCAGCCGCTGAGGTCGCGGGCGTCGTCGAGCAGCAACCCTCCGGCCCCCTCTTCGCACGTTGAGGAATGGCGCAAGATTCGCGTCAATCTCCAGCCGTACTCTTGGGCTCTTCTTTCTTTCGACGGAATTCGAGGCCGAATGAGGGCTGCGCGCGCGTTCCCGTTACCTTAATGGGCAGGACGGTCACGCCATTCTTGCGAAAAAAAGGATCGAACGGTTTGAGCAGAAATGATTTGACACCAGTGGTTGTCTGCGACAACTTCGCGTCGAGACGCAATGTTCCGTGAAAATCCAGTTTTTCGTCTCGTAGGCCGTAGGTCCCCGCCAGCTCCACCGTCGCTCCCGTTACCCCGAAGGCTAGGTCCCGAAAGGTAATCTGGCCACCCCGCAATACAAAGCTTCCATTCACCTCTGACACCGCGCTTCCCGCGTCCTCATCCTTCGGTTTGCCTAAGCCGCGGCGGCTGAGGCTCTCGAGCTTCTGCCGGGTTTCGACATTCGCGAACTGAGCCATTCCGATCCCAAATGTTCCATCCAATCGCAAGCGATCGGCAATGTCGCCCTTACCCGGGGGCAGATCGAGTTTGGTGGTCAAGCGAACATCACCGGTCATCGGCGGCGTATCTGCCTTTACCGCCAGCCGCATGAGGTCTTCCAGGCGAGCGTGGTCGGTTTTGACATCGAGGACAATCTCCCGCCCGGGATGCTGAAACGCTTTCACCACACCTCCAGTACAGACCAGGGTGGTATTGAAAAATTGCGCAATCACCGGGTGGAGTAGTGTGTCGCCGTTGGTCCCGTCGACGGTAGCTTCGAAGTTGGTTTTCAGCAGCAAGGGATGGCCGGCAATGGATAGCGAGAAATCCGGAGTCGTGGTCTCGCCCGTCACGTCGATGTCGTTCAGAATGCCACCGAACTTGCCCTCCGAGGACAGGATGCCAGAGATGCCGCGAAAAACGCCCAAGTCAGCATTCTTGAAAGTGTATTTCGCCGACAACGGAGTCAGACCGGGTTCTTCCATCTGCCAGGGACCGACATGGCCTTCGGTGGTGATCTCGCCGGGAGGCACTGCATTGGTGAGGCTCGCCTTGAAAGGGGCAGAATGGCCCAATCCGACCGAATGCATGACGAGATGATGAATCAGAAACCGGTGAACGGGCTTATCCGGATTGCGGGGAATAAGATCGAGTTCGCCGTCGTCGGAGATAAGTTCATCCACAATCACGGGGATGTCGCGACGCTTCTTTCTCGGCTCTGGCTCCCTTTCACCTTTTGGAGGGATGTGAATCGCCATGCCTTTCAGCTCAACCCGGCGAATATGCCAAGGTTTGCGAAACAGGCTCAGCAAGCTCATTTCGCCGGAGAATTCGCGGATATCGAGCAGCGGCGGGACGTCGGTGCGGCCGCGATGGCGAAGGACCAGATTCTTTCCGCTGACGAAAATGCCATGCAAGACCGTGACGTGCAACTCGCCAAATTCCGCATCGCTATCAAAACGGCTGCGCAGCATATCGATGGCGCGCGCGCGCACGATGGGCGTGATATGCGTAACCAGGACGGCCAGTCCGATGCCCAGAACCACGAACAGAATCCCCGCGGTCGAGAGCAGACCTACCCAGGCTGGCTTGCTTAGAATGCGTACCATCATTCGTTCATCATGCAGAACAGTTGCAGGCGGCTTCGTACAGCTGCACGTGTCTGTCTCGCCTGGCAGTTTTCAGATGCAGTTCTGCCCCAAGAAGGTAGGAAAGTATCGTGGAATTGGGGTGCCTGGTGGGATTCGAACCCACGTCATCCGGAGCCACAGTCCGGCGTTCCACCGCTGAACTACAGGCACCACGTGGAGGGATGCTGGAGCTTTTTATTATAACAACTGTGTGCGGGGAGAGGTGGGGTCGGCGTTAAATCACAAAGCGAAAGATTTTCCTTAATGCACGGGTGCAGGGAAAAATAGAGATCTTAGCCGCGCCCGACGCCCACATATTGAAAGCCCATGGCGCGCAGCCGAGCCGAATCGAGCAGGTTCTTGGTATCGATGATGATGGGACGCTTGAGAAGGTGCTTGATCTTGCCGAAATCGAGTGTGCGGAATTCCGGCCACGCAGTGCCAACAACCAGCGCGTCGACGCCTTCGGCAACCGCATACGCTGTCTCGCAGTAGCGCACCGTGCCGTTCAACTGGATTTTTGCTTCGGCCAACGCTTCTGGATCGTAGGCTCGGACCTTCGCGCCCTGGGCCAGCAGGGTTTGCACGAGGCGAATGGACGAGGACCCGGCAACAGAATTGGTGTTGGGCTTGAAGGCGAGGCCGAGAATCCCAACCTCTTTATTCTGCACAGACTGCACCATGGTGGAAATCTTGGCGACCAGCCGTTCCGCCAGCGCAGCGTTTACTTCCCGCGCCGCGCTGAGGACTTTCAGTTCTACGCCCTTCTCGCGCGCGAGTTCGGCGAGCGAATCCATGTCCGACTCGGCAAAGATGCCGCCCATGCCTGCGCCCGGCTGCAGACACCTGGGGGCAATTTTCTTATCGAGTCCAAGAGCCAGAGCCAGACTGACCGCATCGGCGTTGACCTTCTCGCACAGTGTGGCCAGTTCGTTGATGAGGGAAATCTTCGTGGCTACGAACGCGGTCGCCCCTTCGCGCACCAGTTCCGCGGTCTCATGATTGGTGACGACCACGGGAACTCCGCGCATGACCAGGGGATGGAAAATCTGCTTTATGGTCGCAACCGCCTCGGAGGAGGTGGTGCCCAGGATGATGCGGTCCGGCCAGTTGAAGTCCTCGACTGCGCAGCCATCCGTGAAGAACATGGGTTGCGAAACAATGTTCGCCTTCAACTTCGCGCTTTTTACGGCTTTTTCCAAGCGGGTTGCAGTGCCCACCGGAAGCGGAGTGACCAGAGAGAAGGTAAGGGGATGAATGGCATGGCGGACGATCCGCAGGACCAATTCCTCCAGATTCTCAGCCGTATCTTCCGCTAGAAAAATCACGTGTGCTCTTTTCGAGAACGCCTCCACGTCGGTGGAGTAGGCCAGACGCCCACAGCGCACATTGCGCTTCACGATTTCTTTGAGGTTTTTCTCGAAAAAACAGATATTCCCCTGCGCCATCTCCACCATGCGAGTGCTGTCGGTATCGCAACACGTTACAGGGGTGCCAAAGTCGGCGAGGCAGGCCGAAATGACGGTGCCCAGGTAACCCGATCCATATACCCCGACGTGCATGCAGGTGGTCTCCTGATTGGAGGGGGCAGCTCAGCTCGCCTGGGGAGGGGCGTAATCCCCGAGCACACCATGCCTCGACATCCTTATGTAACGCTCGTCGAGCGCAGCAGGCAACGCACGTAGGGCCAAGGAACCAGAACGGGAAGGACATGTCCCTCCGGCAAAGGCTTCCTTCCGATTGGGAATTTGGCCACGATCGGGGTTGTACTCTGGACGAGTGGGCGGTGCGCGGCTCTTCCGAGGCTACTTCCTGCGCGACACGACCCGGCGGCCGAGCGGGAAGGAAGCAAGATCCACCCAATGGCCCTGCTGCTCTTCGCGTACGAACGTTACCTCTTCGAGAGCGATATGGCGGGTGCCGGAATACTGAGCCCACCGCCGGCGCGCCAGCTCGAATGCCTTCCACGCCTGCTCTTCCGTGCCCATCTTGGCAATGGTGAGGTGCGGAATGTAGGGCAACTCCTCGCTGCAGCAAACCCCATCGCGGTTCAGTTGATCGTGGACTTCCTGCATGCGAACCGCCGCGTGCGCAACTCGAATAAACACGGTGGGCGTCACAGGGATAAAGGTCTCCACCTCGCCCAAGGTAACCTCAAAAGGGTCGACTTCGCGGCAACTCTGTTCCAGGCTTTCAATGGCACTACTCTCAGAGCCCTTTAGAACGCGGGGCGGCAGGATCGTGAGGTGGGCTGCCAGATGAGGAAGTTCGGGATGCAATTCCCGGCGGAGGCTTGCGATGAAATCCCCGACCGGTTTCCCGACGTAAGCCACCAGGGCATAACGCGAACCAGGCATGATCGGGAATCAATTATACCGCGATGCCCGGAACCGACCGAACTGAGGAGCTCTCCTAAACTTTTCGTGGTCTCCCACTACCGCTTGGCATGGAGGGGCAAACTTACGCTTGAAGATCACAAGCCTTAACAGGTGGCTGAAAAATCTTGTGCTCATATCAGGGAACGCATTCAGAGGCTGCGAAAAAACTCGAATTTTGATCGCGTTTTGAAAGGGAGCGGCTTTCAGCCGCGCCCTAAGTGCAAGCAAAATCCCAGCACGCCTTTAAGCCGACTGCAACCCCAGTTTTTTGAGTATGAGCATCGCAGGACACCAGTTTGTCAGCCGGACTGGAACAGGTTCAGCCCAACGAACGCGGTAACCGCTGGTCCTGCTCACGACGGATGCTGGAGCCTTCGGGGCTGACGGGAGCTACCCCTTCGAGCCTTTGCAACTCCTCCCCGCCGGGCATTAACTCTTCTAGAGACAGTTCGCGTTTCGGCACGAACTTGCTCTTGCGCCGGCTCATGAGACAGCGGTTCTTGGCCACGGTGTAAAGCCATTTCGCCAACGCGCTGGGATTATCGAACTTTGGCAAGTAGGGAAGGGCCTTGACCAGGACTTCCTGCATCGTATCTTCAGCATCCTGCC
>DATMOO010000167.1:0-12620 GCA_035568275.1 Candidatus Sulfotelmatobacter sp. | reverse complement strand
CAAATCAAACTGGTGCGGGAGCTCCCGAACGCGAATCAGTTTGTTGCCTACATTGATGCCATCGGTGAGCTCGATGGCCAGCGTTGTCTGATGGACTGGAAGACTACGGCCAGTCGGTATCCCGAGGAACCAAATGGGTTGATGTCGCTCGACCCTCAGTTGATCTGCTATTCCTGGATGACTGGGATTCCCGATGTGGCCTTCGTGGTTTTTGTGAGAAAGCATCAGCCAGAAATTCAATACCTGAAGACATCAATTTCCGAAGAACAACGCCTAGAATTTGGCCGGCTCGTGGGGGCAACGATCAACCAGATCGAAGCCGCCCAATTCCCGTCTCACAGTGGGATTCGTTTTCCACAAAACGGCTGTGTGAGCTGCTCGCATCTCGGGCTCTGTCTCGATGACCAAAAGCTGATCGATTCCACCCTCATCCGCACATTAGGAGCGAGCAACCTTGCATGGCTTGACGAGCTTGTGGATTAACAGAGGATTGATGCAGACACCGGAGATTAATCGCCGTAGGGCTGTATTCGTCCTTGGCCGGATTGACGAAATTCTGTCTTGGGAGAAGACCAAGGAACAGGAAAAGGACGTGCGGTTCGTCGAGTTGGGGGAATACCTATGCGAGGTACGCGCCAAGCAGTATTGGCAACTAGAGAAACTGAATTCATTTGATGAATTCCTCGAGAAACGATTTGTCGATTCCCGGCGAAAGGCGTATTACCTGATGGCGATTCACGAAAATCTGGCGCGGATTCCGAAACAAGAACTGCAGCAAGTGGGTTGGAGCAAAGCGACCGAACTGGTCAAGGTAGCACGTAAGGATGGGGAGGAATTTGACTGTGCAACCTGGTTGCACAAAGCGAAGGAAATGCCGAAGGAAGGGTTCAAATGCGCGGTGGAACGTCACCTGACAGGGAAAGAAACGGAGCCCTGGGAGATCATTTACTTCAAGCTATACAAGAGTCAGTTGCCAGTGGTCGAGAAGGCCCTCGAAACCGCTGGCCTGATGCTGGGAACTGACAAATCTCGTGGTTATTGCCTGGAGATGATCTGCGCGGATTTTCTTGCGGGGGCGATCTTAGAACGGTAACCCAAAGAATGAGTCCCGCAACAACGCAGGATAGTCTTGAGTGTCTCCCCCATGCGGACAGAACGCATCAAGGTAATCGAGTAGGATCATGAAGAAATTCCATCAGAGAATGCCGCGCTTGGAGCTTCCATTGCCTGAGTACCAAGCGCTTCGTACTAGAGTGCTCGAAAGAGATCGGTGGCGTTGCCAAATCTGCGGTCGGTCGAACGATCTTCAAGTTCACCACCTGAAGGCCCGCAGTAGGCTTGGAAACGACGAGATACAAAATCTAATGACAGTGTGCGCGAACTGCCACGAACAACTGCACCGAAAACACTCGAACCATTCACAACGATTGATTCAAAAGGCTTTGTCGAGGACGTGCTCATGATCTCGAAAACTCCCTAAGTAATGTCCCACAGCACACTGGACCACCTGCTTCCCCGGACAGAATACTTGGGACGTAACTACTGGTGTGGTGAAGCTCCGGACGCATATTGTCCGGAAGTGTTCCAGACGACGAATGCGAAATGTCAGAAGTAGGTGGTCATCGCTAGAGGTCTGGTGATTCGCCTAGTGCTAGCGATCAGAGGCGAGGACCGTGTACTTGCGTACTATATTCCGGCTTAAAGACAAGGCGTAATTGCGTGCGCCAGTCCGGCAATCCGAAGCCGAAGGTCCGGATGAGGCGGGAATTGGAAAGAAGGGAGAAGGCCGGGCGAGAAGCTGGAGTGGGAAATTCGGTTGTGGTAATTGGTATGACTCGCCTTGCTATGAGAGGTCGCCCTCTCGTGGCCACGGCAAACCAGGGAAAGTCGCTCGATATGTTAGTGGCTTCTTCAAGTATCGCGCACGCAAACTCGTACCAATTCGTCGCGCCCTGTGCGGTCATGTGATAAGTTCCACCACGTTGCGATAATAATGTTGATAGATCACTGTTTTGCTCCGTGAGTTGAGTGAGAATCTTCACAGTCGCTTCTGCAATTTCCCGACTGCAGGTCGGCGCCCCGAATTGGTCGCGGACGATTCTCAACTCTTCCCTTTCCGTGGCCAGCCGCAAGATCGTCAACAGAAAGTTCCGCCCCTGGGTAGCGTAGACCCAAGCCGTCCGAAAGATTAGGTGGGGCACACCCGAGGCGTGGATTGCCTGCTCACCGGCCAGTTTTGTTTTTCCATATACATTGATCGGAGCGACTAGGTCCGTCTCCTCGTAAGGTGTGCTTGTCGATCCGTCGAACACATAGTCTGTCGAATAATGTATGAGCACCGCACCAAGCTTCATCGCTTCTTCGGCGAACACCGCAGGGGCGTTAGCGTTTAGCGCGCAAGCATCGACCTGTTGTGTCTCGGCGGCGTCAACGGCTGTGTGCGCTGCGGCATTGATGATCACCTCAGGTCGGATCTCGCGCACCGCTCGCCGGATATCGTTTGCATTAAGCAAGTCTAATTCCAGCCGATCTGGCGCAACGACTTCGCCAAGTCTGGGCAATAATCGCAGGAGTTCCGAACCGACTTGGCCAGTCTTCCCTGTCAGCAAAATTCTGCGTTTCATTTGCGGGAGTACAGCGGCATGAGCTCTGGCGGGATTTGCGCGAATTTGGGGTAATTCGCGTCCTTTTCAGAAATAAGGGGGTTTGTTATTCCCCAAGAAATGTTGAGGTCGGGATCACTCCAGAGAATTCCGTGTTCATCATTTGGATCATAAAAATCACTGCATTTATAAAGAAACTGGACGGTATCGGTTAGAGCAAGGAATCCGTGCGCAAAGCCTCGTGGTATATAGATCTGATTCTGTTCAAGGGCGGAGAGTCGAAGGCTGATCCACTTCCCGAAGTTAGGAGAACCCGACCGGATGTCGACAGCAATGTCCAGGGCTGCTCCTTCCACTACCCGGCAAAGCTTTGCCTGAGGATGGCGCAATTGGTAATGGAGTCCGCGCAGCGTCGCTCCGGTAGAACACGAATGGTTATCTTGAACAAAGTGATCTTCGATGCCAAGTGCGGCAAATTTTGTCTGATGGTAAGTTTCTAGAAAAAAACCGCGTTTATCATGAAACACCTTAGGCCGCAGTTCACAAACGTCAGGAAGGGGGAGTTCTATTCGCTCCATCACCCGCTATTTCCTATCCATAGAATCCGTGCGCGTGGTTGAAGAGGAGCGCACTGCCGTTTTCTGAATATTTTCAAGACCACAGACCAGAATTATTGAGGAACCTGAAATCCCGCCCAGGCAATCGCATGAAGAGAACGATCGCGGTTCTCGTAGAATCTTCTGTAATATGTGCGATATTCTCCCGCTCGCACATCATCGAGCCACTTCTTGTTACTCATATACCAGTCAATTGTCTGGCGTAGACTATCGCCAAGGGAAATCGCTGGCGCCCAGCCAAGCTCGGTCTCGATTTTGCTGTAGCTCAACGCATAACGACGATCATGTCCCGGACGGTCCTGAACATAGGAAATCAACGTTTCCGGTTTCTTCATCAACCGAAGTAGCTCTCTCACCATGGAAAGATTGTCTGTGACGTTGAGTCCTCCGAGGTTGTAAATCTCCCCGATCCTACCTTTTTCTAGAACTGTCAAAATGCCGCGACAGTTATCTTCCACATGCAGCCATTCGCGCTCCTGTCTACCGTCCCCATAGATGGGCAGTGGCTTGTCCTGCAGAGCATTTGTGATCATCAGGGGCACAAATTTCTCAGGGAACTGGTAAGGGCCATAGTTGTTTGACGATCGTGTAATTAAGGCGGGAACTCCATAGGTTCGTACATAGGAGCGGACAAGTAGGTCTGCAGCTGCTTTTGAAGCCGAATAGGGGCTGCTCGGATTCAGCTGAGCATTTTCGTCAGCGAACTCATTGGGATGGATGTCACCGTAGACTTCATCCGTGGAAACATGCACAAAGCGGGTCACAGAAAGCTTGCGGACAGCCTCCAAAATCGTGAAAGTACCGTTGATATTTGTTTGAATTACGGGTGACGGTTCGTAAATGCTCCGGTCGACATGGGACTCGGCCGCAAAATGAACAACCGCGTCGCAGCCACGCATCGCTGCTTCTAGCACGGGAGCATCGCAGATATCGCCTCTCACAAATGTGTAATGTGGATCACTCGCGACCGACTCAAGATTCGCCAAGTTCCCGGCATATGTCAACTTGTCGTAATTGATGATTTCAAAGCCCCTGCCCGCTTCCAGAACGTGGCGGATAAAGTTGGAACCGATGAATCCTGCGCCGCCGGTCACAAAGATTTTCATCGGGCAGCACTCTGACCCAAGGCAATCGCCGACTGAGCTTTGACCGTGAGCTTGTTGGCGCCCGTTTTTGCCACAAGATTGTTAGCGCACAGGAGAGATTCAAACGTTCCAGCGTCGGTCCACCACCCCTCCAGCACTTCATAGGTCAAGTTGCCCTCCTGAAGGTAAAAGTTATTGACGTCAGTAATTTCGAGCTCGCCGCGGCCCGAGGGTTTCAGACGGTGAATCTTCTCGAATACGGTCGCATCGTAAAGATAGACTCCAATCACTGCGTACTTGGACTTCGGAGCCTTAGGTTTTTCTTCGATGCCAATGACATGGCCTCCGCGTATTTCCGCCACACCGAACCGCTCGGCGTCCGGAACTTCTTTCAAGAGAATCTTGGCGCCTTGGTATTGTTTCTTAAAATTCTCGATGGCGTCACAAATATTGTTCTCAATGATGTTGTCGCCCAGAATGACGCAGATCGGATCGCCATCCGCAAAATGTTCCGCAAGTCCGAGGGCTTCCGCAATACCGCCTTCACCTTCCTGATAAGTGTAATTCAGATGCTTCAATCCAAAGTCCTTTCCATTCCCGAGTAACCGCAGAAAGTCTCCGGCATTCTTCCCTCCGGTGACGAGGAGGATTTCCCTGATCCCTGCGTTCACGAGCGTCCCTATGGGGTAATAAACCATCGGCTTGTCATAGACGGGTAATAGATGTTTATTCGTCACTCGTGTGAGTGGATTGAGCCGGCTTCCCATTCCGCCGGCGAGCACAACACCTTTCATATTTTCCTCCTATGTGCTGGTTGGATTCGTCTTCGCTGTACTGACCCCAGAACGCGTACCTTCCGAAATGGTCGTGCCCACTTAGTGACAAACGCTGTTGGATTAGGAGCAACCCGGATAAATAAGAAACTGCACCTAATACGCGTTTTTTCCGATAAGCGCTGAAAAGATGGTCATAACGATGATCCGCAGGTCAAAAATGAACGACCAATTCTGGAGATAGTACAGGTCGAACTCGATGCGCTTTTCGATGGAGGTGTCTCCGCGCCAGCCATTGACCTGGGCCCAGCCTGTGATTCCCACCCTGAGGCAGTGGCGGTGGTTGTACCGGCCAACTTCCTGCTGGAACTGTTGCACGAAATGGGGGCGCTCGGGACGCGGACCTACGACGCTCATGTCTCCCTTCAAGACATTGATGAACTGAGGCAACTCATCCAGGCTCGTCCTGCGTAGGAAGCTTCCGAGAACCGTCCGGCGAGGATCCGCCTCGCGCGTCCAGAGAGTATCGCTGTCGGAGGAAGAACTCGTGCTCATGGTGCGAAATTTATGCATCAGGAAGGGCTGGCCATTAAGTCCTACCCGCTCCTGCACGAAGAAAATTGGCCCTGGTGAGGTCACCCGAATCAGCAGCGCGATCAAACCCATGAGCGGAGAAGTCACAAGGAGAACCAGCCCCGAAAAACATATATCGAAGACTCTTTTAAGCAGAGCATAGTCAAGCAAATCAGCCGGCGTTGTCGTCAAATCGAGCATCTGCATACGCCCCACCTGGAACAGCTTCTCACGGACAACTATCCCCTCACCAAGATCGACGAGTGCGCGTGCAGGAACGGATAGGCTTTCGAGCGCCTTAATAAGGCGCGGAATCAGCGAGAACTGTGCCGGATGAATGGCCATCACCGCTTCATCAATTCCATTCCCTGCGTGCAAAGGGCCGAGATCTTCCAGGTCGTAAACGCGGGTACCCTGTACCGCCACTTCTTGTCCTGGAAGCCTCACGTACGCAATAACCTGACAGGGAGCGAATGAAAGCCGCTGAAGCCGAATCGCTGCATCGCGGGCAAACTGGTCAGCTCCCACAATCAATAGCCGGGTCGGCCGACCGAGTCGAAGCTTATTCCGGTACAGAAACCGAAAAGCGGCATGCAAGAGCACAATCAAGGCCAACAATATAACTAGGCAACTGACGAACAGCCCCCGGGGGAAAATAGAGTTGTGTCCAAAATAAAGAACACTTATCAAAATGACAGATGTTGCCACGCTCGCCATCGAGGCGGCCTTTGCGCCGGTTCGTTCTCGAAAGAGTTCGTCGACATTTGTCACCTTGTAATGTTCCGCCATGAACGCCCACACAAGGGCGCTGAATAACACGAGCGTGAAGTGCCCATCATGGGGATACTTGACCGGACGATTGATAAAGGTTAAGACATAAGCCCAAATCTGCCAACCGATCTCGAAAGCAAGAAAAGGGAGGAGGTAGACTGTGACTTTCAACAAAAGGCGATACATTTTCAAGCGGAGAAGCATATTGTGCAATCCTCCGTACGCGTCCCCTGGGGGAACTTGTTGGTTGAAGCTTTGGGAGAAATCAGTTCAGGAACAAGGAGCAGGAACGGTCGCGCCGCAACCGAACCAGTTAATCGAAGAGATCGTAAAGGCTCAATTTTTTCTTCACGGCACGCGGCAGAAGTTTTTCGTTGCGCCCCAGCTGAATGGCGACATATTTTCCGACATCCTGAACGAGGGAGGACCCTGTGTCCTCGGGTCTTTCCTCCTTCAGGAGCAAAAGCAGTTTGCCTCTGAACGCGCTCCAGCCATCTCGCCAAAGAGAAGCACGTGAGCGCTCGTCCCAGATACCTAAGCGCTGGTAGACCACACCAATATCAAAGTAGCGCTTAAAGAGGGTACCGAATGGGAAATCATGAGAGTGATATACAGCTGCCTCTGGCTCGTAAACAATGCTCCAGCCGGAGTCCAGAATGCGCTTGGCGATTCCCACGTCTTCAAATACTTTCAGTTCATCGGGGAACCGTGTGGCTTCCCACACCTTTCTCCGGATGGCCGAGTTGGCGTTCGAAAAATGGTAATACTTGTGCCCGAGCCCTACTCCGTCCATCGGTAGCTTCACGATTCTGGCCCCGCCGTACATCACCGCGAAAGCCGAACGCCGCTCCAGCCCGGATTCTGCTTTCGGCAATTGGCGCCCGTAAACTGCCCCGACCGCTAGTTCGTTGAAATTGCTAAGGAATGCAGCCAACCAGGTGTCCGATGCCGGAATGGCGTCTTGCGACAGAAACACTAAAACTTCTCCCTTCGCAAGGCTAGCGGCGTAATTTCGCGTGCGCGCGTGGTGGAACGCCTCTGGGGGTATCTGCTCTAGACGCACCGGGTACCGCCTCGCGATCTCCAGCGTCCCGTCTGTCGACCCCGAATCGATTATAATTACCTCAAACGGTCCAGTGCCCTTTTGAGCGTAAATGGCTGCCAGACAGGCCTCCATGGCCTCTGCACCATTCTTCGTAGGGATCAAAATGGAAGTTTCAATCACGTGGATATCACTAGTGTACCGAGTTCAATGGTTTAGTAATTCTACTCAATTGCCTTGGTTGCAGCGTCTTTGCCGGTTGGGCTGATCCTGACAGACACCAATCGCACACAAGCTGGAAGATTCACGTTTCGCGATTCTACCTGAATTTGCGACGAGAAAGGACTCAAGAGCCGCCATCGGCCGGTCGAAATCGTATTCCGACGCGAACCAGTCCCGGGCCCGTTCTCCCATTTGGCGGGCCTCTTCTGGCCTGCGTAGCAATCGCTCCGTGTAGCTCGCGAGTTCCCGGGCCGTTTCACCGATCAGAAAATGGACTCCGTGTGACGCGGCAATTCCTTCCGCGCCCACCGGTGTGGTCACTACCGCAACTCCTGCCGCCATGCATTCAAGTGTCTTGATCTTGATGCCGGCCCCTTGCCGGAGCGGCAGCAACCCCACTTGCATCCCCGCTAGGAAGCCACCGATGTCATCTACAAAACCGGTCCGGATCACATTGGGCACACCGTCGGTGATTGGGGCAATTGCTTCGCTATGACATCCCGCCACGAAGAATTTGAACTCGGGGACCGCATGGCGCACTCCTGGAAGTATGTCTCGTACGGCAAATGCAATCGCGTCAGCGTTTTCATTCCGGTCGAGCGCACCCCAGAAAACAGCGCTGTATGGCTTGCGCATCATCTCAGAAGCCGGAATCTCGTTCGGCGATGGTGCGTTCGGCAATCGTACGCTCACCCAAGGATGAATCACGAATTGCTGAACCATAGGATCGAGCACACCGAGCAAGGCGCCATCCTTTGCATTATGAGGGACCACGAAATCTAGCTGAGAAAGGATATTACGCTCCCATCGCCGAACGCGTTCTGCTTCAAAACGGAGCGCGGGACGAGACCACATGGTGACAGCCTGCAACGCCCGGCGGTCCCACAACTGACTCAACACGTCGTGCGCACTCCCGCCATGCAATGCCACTGGCTTGACATCTCCTGCGTACTGCCACATTGCTGTGCCATCCAGGATTACCACATCGAATCGGTGGGTTTTCGTGAGCTGCCGCAATTTGCTTCGGAACTTTCGCGAGGTCCTGGCCGCCACGGATAGCGGCAATTGCGGTGAAGAAAAAACGCCGCGAAGCCGTGTCCACTGATTGACCGGAACGATGTCGCAGCTTTGAAAGATCTCCATTCCCTGGTGATCAAAAACAGCCAGCTCATTCTCGGTTCCAAAGCACAAGAGATGAATCTCATGCCTTCGCCCCAGGAATTCACATATGTGATAACTAGTCTTTTGCCCACCTTGGTGCGCCCGCGGCGACGGCAAATGAGCGGACAAGAATAAGATCTGCATTATGCGACCGCTCCGACTGTATGGCGTTCACACTTCTTGGCCTTCAACGCCAGAATCAAACCACCGTCGTGACTCCCATTCAGCGCATCGCAGAGTCGCGACAGGGGATGCAAGAGTGGGATGAAAAAAACCACAGGAAAGCGATAGCGGCGATTCAGTCGAAACGCCCAACATGTGAAACGTGAGGTCAAAAGATAGCGATGCTCCAGCAATTGAAAGCCAGCATGCTCAAGCTTTGTCCGAATCGAGTCAAGATCGTAGTAGTTCCGGACAAAATGTTCTTGCGCGTGCCACTCCCGGTAACCCTCCGTCACGAACGGGCCGGACATGCTATCGACGCTCAAGCCCAAAATCCCGTTGGGCCTGAGCACCCGAGCCATTTCCTTAAGTGCCGTAGTATCTGAAGAAAAATGCTCCAGAGCGCAGACGCTGATCACTTTGTCGAAGGATGCTGTCGGGACTGGCAAACTCTCCGCCGGCGACAAGAGATACGTGCAATTCGTGCCGCTGTGGTGGCGCTGCGCTGTGGCAATCTCGCGCTCGGACAAGTCGATTCCAACCGCGGTGCAACCGTAGGCGGCAGCAAGCTTGCGCGTCCAATAGCCGCTACCGCAAGCAACGTCGAGAATTCTTTCCCCGGGACGCAGTTCCAAATACCTGCTCAAAACTCGCAGTTCCAATGACTTATTCAGACTCAGCCGATCGGCGACCGGCAGGTACAGCTCCTTCGATTTGCCTAGTTTCAGAAGCATAAGTTCGGGTTCTTCCTTGTTTTAAGACCGGTCGTTGAACTCAATCTTGATCAACCCCCGGCACAAATGGTACCGTCGGCCTACCCCAAAGCCAGATTCTTAGTCTGCGCCCAACTGTATGTGTAGCATCGACCAACGCCATAGCCTCGGAAACGCCTAAACGCCGCGCAAGGCTAATCAGGACGACGCTACCAGCTAAGATCGTAAGAACAACATTTGCCATGGAACCCGTCATTCCGATGCCAAGCCATAGGCGCAAGCAGTAGCTCGAAAATGCCATTATCGTTGCCGCCGCCATGCCGCTCACGAGGGCCCTCCAAAGAGATTCACCGATTCCCCTGAAGGCCTGACCTCGGAGGTAATAGTTGACGGCCACCAGAAACAGTGCCGCAACCGCAAGGAGGGAAAACGCCCAGGCAGCGGAGACTCCATTTAGCCCGCCGAAACCGTGTAATCCGCTTATCAAGACCCAGGAGAGGCCCAGCAAGACACCATAAAGCCCGCAAGCTGCAAGGGTGCGTCCCATCGCTATCAGACATCTCCCCAAAAGGTCTGTTAGAAGCGCGCCGAGAACAAACGGGACAAGAAACGCAAGCGTCGTCGAAACAGATTCCGCTGCCTGCGCATCGAAAGCCCCACGAAAAAATAGAATCCGGACGAGAGGCTCCCGCAGTACGATAATCGCAGACATAGCGGGTAAGGCGAAAAGGACCGCCGAACGGAGCATCGAACGCAGGAGTCGTCGTGCTTGCTCAATTTCCCCGGAAGCGACCGCTCTCGCAAAGGTGGAAAAGTAGGGATAAGAAATGGCATATACCCCCAACAGGTAAATCGGCAAACTTGCTCGAGTCGCATACGTAAAAACCGCCAGACTTCCTTCTCCTAAATCCGACGCAAATCGCCTGGGAATTAGGGTATTCAGCCCACCCAAGGTATAAAGCAGCACGACTGGCACAATGATGATTGCGGCATCGCGCCACAGCGATGGCTTGGTTCCTTCGATCTTAGAGTGCCTGTGTCGATGACGGCCCAGCACCGCCCATCCTTGCGTGACCAACTGCAGGAAAGACCCGAGCAAAACGCCCAGGGCGAAGGCCTTTACTCCTAGGAATTTCCACGCAAACACGGGAACAATCACTATGCTCAAATTCAGAAATATCGAGTTAGCACCAGGGAAAAAGAACCGATCCTCGGCTATCAACTGAGCGATGAAGAATGCCGTAAGACTCACCATCGGAATCGCAGGAAGCATCCAGTGCCATAGCTGAATCGCCTGCTCCAACTGCGCGCCGGACAGCTGCGGGTTTGTCAGGTGTACGATCCACTCGCTCCTTCGATACAAGAAGAGACTTATGACCAGAAAGCAGCACGCTGTGCCCAGCTGAACGCGATCAATCGCCCAGTGTGAGCCAGCCTCGCCGAATCTGCGGCGGTAATTCACCAGAAAAGGAATGAGGCCAAACGGCACAGCCAAGATCAGCGCGCTTGTCACGATGTCGATCGGCTGAAAAGCGGCGATATAAGCATCCGCGCGACCGGTGGCGCCCAAAAAGTAAGCTGTCGTTGTCTCGCGGATTAGGCCCGTGACCTGTCCGACCAACGTGAGTACGACCAAAATCAGGCTGTTCGTGCCAATGCGCTTGAGCTCCAAGCTATGACTGTCACTAATACTAATGGGGACTTCCGCTCTTGGCGTCGCTAAAGCGCTCACAGCACAGCCTAGGTCATCCGTAGATTTATGCATATTATGATAAAGATTTCAGACTCTCTGGGGACCTTTGATCGTGATCGGGTGCCCGGGACTAGGCCGGCTTTAAGTCCCCTATCCCGGAGTCAAGTACTCTGGACCGTCCATTCCCATATTTGGCCGCTAGCGCAAGTCCGCTGATGAGCATGCCAACGATAGTCCAAAACAATCCCGCGTAAGGAGGATTGGCATCCACCCATGAGTCTGAGAGCCCTTGAACGAAAGCCCCTATCATTGCGAGACTGCAGGCTCGGATGAGAGTTGCCACCACAAGGTCCCCTTCCATCGGAAACCTGAGGCCTTTTGCAATCAGATAGCCAAGAGGGACAAAGAAAAGCAAGAAACCTACCAGTCCAGTCTCCGCTAGAATCCCGAGATAGAGATTATGTGCAAAGGGCAGCTGCTCTAAGTCAGGGGCGTAATCCGAGAAAAAGAATCGCCAGTTGCCGTAGCCCACTCCTAACAAAGGATGCTGCAAAAACAATTGCAGAGAGGTGGCGTCAGCAGCCAGGCGGGTATAGTCACTCATCGGCTCAATAGTGGTCACGCGCCGGTACACCTGCGCTCCGAGCTCGGTTTTTGCAATCGGAAGAAGCAACAATGCGAGAAGCACCGGAGCCAGGATCAGCCGGCGATTCCTTCGAAATTCGATTAGGAATAACAAGACGGCTGTCAGCGCCAACGCGAACCATCCGCCGCGACTGAAGGTTACCAGCAGCCCGATCAACATCACCGCCGCGCCAAGACAAAGACGAAGCCGCCAGCGGGTCCATTGCCTCGAAACCAGAAGGGACAAGGCAAGGCACAGCCCCATGTTCAGGACTCCGCCGAGAGAATTCATGTGTCCTAGCGCGCCCATCGCCCGTCCTTCCCACTCAGTAAAGGTGGCGATTTCCGGGTTCAGCCAATACCAGAAGGACCCCAAACCTCCGGTCATCCACTGATACGCACCATAAACACCTTGAATCACAATCATAGCCAAAACAACAGCAGTCGCTCGCGTCAGTTTCTCTTTACTTCTGAAAACAACTGCCACCATTAAGCCGAAGAAGACTGCTGAGAACTGTCGCAACAGAAGCTTCGCCGTAAGAGGCAGATCGATCGCACGTCCCAGACTGATTGCGACATTG
>DATMOO010000166.1:0-11550 GCA_035568275.1 Candidatus Sulfotelmatobacter sp. | reverse complement strand
ACATTGCGGAGCAGATCCGGATTGAGTTGACCCGCGGGAGCGGGCGGGGCCTTCAAGACTTGAAAGCGGTGAAGGACCCACACAAATTCGCAAAGAACCGGGACCGGCACAGCAATGAGATCGGCTTCCGCCAAGATCTTTGCCGCTCGCCGGGCTTGATGAAAATCGTCTTGGACAGCGGCACGAATCAGCACGTTGCTATCGGCAGTAACTTTCATTTGGCCTTCGCCCATCCCTGGGTCGCTATCTCGTTCATTTCATCGATCGTGAATTTTAGCTCTCGCCGCTGTGCCCGGCAACCGAGAAAGTCGGTAATGGCACCATCCTGCGCCACCGCTCTCCCAACGATCCGGCCATCAGGCAACTTGTCAGCCTCAATCTTCTCCCCGGGACTGACACCAAGATGTTTGAGAAGATCCTGTTTCAACGGGACCTGCCCTTTAGCGGTAATTGTTAGAACGGTCATTCTGCCTCCTTAAGCCAAATCCTGTGTAAGGCAGTATTCCCTTACTGCCAAGTAATTGCCTCAGTTGGGGGTCTTAGCCTTCGGACCCCCTTCGCGATTCTCGCATTCCGAATCGCAAAGAGTAGCGGTGCACGTCAAGTCGGGTTAGGGTGGGAATCAAGCACGGCTTTGGCACACTGCATTCGGAAGAGAATCAGTACTGGAGCGGCTCTCAGTTCTTGTATCAGTTCTTGTAGACGACTCGAAGAGCAGCCAGACCGGAAAAAACCGACGGCTCTGCGAGGGCAGTTGAGGTTTGGAACCGCGAAAGCGGTGATCGTATCAAGGGCTGTGATGATACATGCCGCCACGCTGTTAGGTTTCTCGCAGGAGTTGGCTGCCACCTCAATCGTGGTCTCGAGCGAGGCGATCGCGCTTTCCGAGAAACAGATATCGCGGACCGGTTGCAAAATCCCGAGGACACGGCTTTGACACTCTATTTGGTCAAGGGCGCGCCCCCGAAAGTAACCACCCGATCGCCGTTTAGAATTACTTAACGCCAAAATGTCTCGATTCAGCCCCCACCGCCATATGAGTCCGTATACGTCAATTTCCCAAACAACCAAAGGCGCTATCGGCATCGACTTTGGGACGACCAACAGTTCAATCGCCTTTGCCGGCGGCTCGGAAGAGGTTCAGCTTGCCAAGTTCGCTTACTCGGGAGGCTGGACTGACGCATATCGGTCGCTGCTGTATCTTCATCAGGTGAAGGAAGGTGGCGTGAATGTCCTTAAATCGTGGACGGGCCCGGAGGGCATTGAGCAGTATCTTTCTGCAGACGTGAAGGGGCGACTAATTCAGTCGCTCAAGACGTTTCTGAGCAGCCGCAACCTCCAAAGCACGGAGGTTTTCGGGCGACGGTACACTCTTGAAGATCTGATCGCTAGGATTCTCAGGGACCTGCGGCAAAAGGCAGAACAGCAGTTCGGGATCAAAATCAGGTCGGCAGTAGTCGGAAGACCGGTTCATTTTGTGGGAGCAGAGAACCAGGAAGATGACCGCTATGCGGAGGGCCGACTACGGTTGGCTTTTGATTCGGCTGGCTATGAGTTCTTAGAGTTCGAGATGGAACCCGTGGCAGCGGCTCACTATTATGAATCCACGCTCGATCATGACGAACTCATCCTCATCGGGGATTTCGGTGGTGGTACGAGCGACTTTTCATTAGTTCACGTTGGCCCTACCGTCCGTCGAAGAGGCAGAGTCCCGGGCGATATCGTGGGTAACGCCGGAGTCGGCATAGCAGGAGACTCCTTTGATGCAAAGATCATCAGGCGCCTCGTTTCTCCGTCTCTCGGTGCCGGATCCCAATTGCGGTCGCTGGGCAAGATTCTAACGGTTCCAAACTGGGTTTACATCAAGCTAGAGCGCTGGCATCACCTGTCCCTGTTGAGAGGCAGGGACGTGCTGAACATGCTTAGGGGCGTTCACGCACAATCGCTTGAACCAGAGAAAATCGGAGCACTCATTCACTTCATAAAAGAGGATCTCGGATTCCACCTCCATCGCGCCGTGCAAAAGGTTAAGTGCGATTTGTCGAATGTTCCGGCGGCCACATTCCAGTTTTCGGACGGGTTTGTGGATTTAAGGGCGACGGTGGAGCGAACATCCTTCGAGACATGGATTTCTGAAGAGCTTGGACAGATCGCAGGATGCGTCGATTCTCTTCTTAAAACTTCAGGCGTTCTACCAAAAGACGTTGATATGGTCTTCCTTACGGGGGGCTCTTCATTTGTTCCAGCGGTAAGGAGAATCTTCGAAGTGCGATTTGGAGAAGAGCGAATTCGCGGCGGAAACGAGTTTACGTCAGTAGCTCGCGGCCTGGCACTGAAAGCAATCGAATTGCGCACATCCCGCCTCGGTTAAGTTAACGGTTCCCTGGACCAAGCCCCAGGCAACGGAATGATTGTCTGCAAGGACGGTTTTCGCGCAACAACTGCGGATACGGCGAGTTTTGAGAAACTTGCTGCCAGTCTGGCAGTTACACCTCGCATTACTGACGTGGACGATTCCAGTGTCTTCTGTGAGTTCGTTGTCCCTTAACGCTGCTCCGTCCATGCTGAGGCGAGCCTACGCCACCACCGCAGAAGGTCGCTCGACTGGCTGCTTCGCCGGAGCCAGCCCGATCAAGGCTACGCCGATGACGACAAGCACAGCCGATCCGACCAGAAACCCTAGGCGTTGGTTCGGAATTTCGAGTCCCAATATCGACATCGCCACGGCATGGGCGAAGCTTGACCATGCAGCGAAGGCGATCAGGCTGCGATGCGCCGATGGATTCCGCACCGCGATGAGCAGGAAAACGCCGAGCGCGACATAGAGGCTGAGCATCATGGTGTCGCCCATATCGGAGCCAGCCGGATGCAATAAAGAGCCGACTAGGGGATAAACACCAGCCGTAAAGAGCAAGCCCACCAACACCAATACAATCTTCACCGCAAGTTCTCTCTTCATGGTGCCCTCCTGTCTGTGGACACAATTACCACATGGTAGCGCGAGCAGGCTATTCCACCTTCGCGTACTCCGCTTTGCTCGTTTCAGGGTGGGATGTTGCGTTGCCTACGCAACGGCTGCCGATACCCGCTCGACTGGCTGTTTCGTCGGAGCCAACGCGATTAGGGCTACACCAGTGAGAATGAACACAGCCACGCCCACCAGTTCTCTGCGTGGGATCAAACTAAGAAATGCCTGCACTGCCATAAGTGCCGCGTGGGCAAAGCTCGACCAAGCCGCAAAAGCGATCAGGCTGCGGTGCGCTGAGGGGTTGCGCGAAGCAAGCAGCAAGAAAATGCCGAGCGTTGCGTAAAGACTCATCATCATCGCCAGCGCGGGGTCTCGCTTCACCATCAGAATTAGGGGATAAACGGCAGCGCAAAAGAGCAATCCCACCACGACCAGCACAACCTTCAGCGCACGTTCTCTACTCATCGTGCCTCCTCGCGGTCACAAACTTGTGAGCCATGCCGAGCAAGTCGCGCAGGACATCCGGCGTGACCCGGGACAGACGAACCAGCCCGGCGTTGTAGTTGAGATAGTGGTCAGTCACGTAGTAAACATCGGGAGCCGCTGCAAGCAGTTCGGCGCGGTCGTCGACACCGACACGAACGGCAAGCGAACCTGGATCAGCCGAACGATGAGTAGGCAGACAGGCCAAAAGTTTTCCATGAACCTTGAGCGCGGGTGACCCGTAGGCTGTGCTCTCTTCCACGCCGGGCAATGCCAAGCCGATCTTTCGCACGGTGTTGAAGTTGATTGTGCTTCTTGGCATGGGTGCGATTATCCGCAAGAACGGGAGCCTTTTCAATCGCTACTGCTACGATGTGCCTCGATCACCATGAATTCGCTCCACGCGTTGGCGTCGTTAGACTCTCTCCTCGCCATGTGAAATATGTCTTGGAGACGGGAGTATAAGGTACACGCGTATAAGCATGGGCGGCTATCCGCACATTGTTGCTGTGCAAAGCGGCTATGTCAACAGGACGCCGATTCAACGGACGCGTGAGCCACCGCTGGCTCAGAACCTTTACCCTCGTAGCCATACCCGGACAAGTCAATCCCGATGTTTGTGGCTCAACAGGTTGCGACTGCCACGGAAGAGACCCCTTCGGCCCAGTGGGCTTGCAGCACCGTCTCCGGCTGCAAGAGTGGCGTGGCGACTGACCTCCAACTCGAAATGACCGCGACTAGCATGTGCAGGACACTTACGCCGGGAAATAGCGAAAAAATCTGTAGAAGTTTACGGTCGCAACAAGAACTACCACAGCAAGAACTGATGCGAGTCCGGTTTGAATGCTTCGGTCTTTCGGTCCTCCTCGGAACAAACTCATTTTCCTTTCCAAACCGCAAGCGAAAGCGCCCCAGGTTCATCGAATCTTAAGACGTCAAGTCGGGCAACCCTCCCCGAAGCCTGCTCACAATCACCATATGCTTCGAGCCTGACGGGAGGAATGGCACCAGTGGGCCAGCGTGGAAAATGCCAACGGTCAGAGGCTCTGTCGAGAATCACAGAAACAGACGAACTAGACTGAGAAGCAACCCGTCAAGCTGAGCGCGACGAGTTAGACTAACGGTATGCGCAAGGGCCTAATCACGACTAGTCAGAAGGATGTTCCGTCTCGCGACGAAGGCTGGCTGGACCTCGACCGTACAGCCGTGGTCGAGGTCACGTCGGAACAGAAGCAATATCCGGTCGAGTCTGCGTTCGGAGCAGAAGAAATGCAGGGCTGGCGTGCCGCTGATTCTGGCGCGCAAACGATCCGGCTAATCTTCGACAAGCCGCAAAAACTCACGCGCATCTTGCTCGTCTTCGAAGAAACCGACACAGAGCGAACCCAAGAGTTCGTCGTGCGATGGTCTGGGGCTGGCGGACACTCATTTCGAGAAATCGTTCGCCAGCAATGGAATTTCAGTCCCCCTAACTCAATCCGCGAGGTCGAGGAATATCGGGTTGAAGTCTCCGATGTCACCGTTCTCGAACTGGTCATTGTGCCAGACATCAGTCGTGGAACGGCTCGCGCCTCGCTTAAGAGTCTGCGCCTGTCTTGACTCGCTGCGGCGACTCCTTTGGGTTCGGCTTTGAGAACGGTCGCCCATTAAGACCTTCGTAATCTTCGCGCCAATTAGTTTGCACGGTATTCTTTCCGTATCCGATTGCATTCTGCTAACCAATTCCATGAATTTCCTGACAAGTGTCTATTTCTCGCTACCGCTCCGCTGGTGGGTCGCATTGGCCGTTTCTGCTCTCGGGATCGCTGCAATATGCCTTCGGGTTTTGACAACAGATGCGATGCGAGCCAAGCGATCCGAGCGGAAACAGAAGAAAGAATTGCGGTCGCTGGCTGAGAGAATTTCGTCGTATGGCCACAACACCCACCAACGGTACCCCACCGGGGACGTGATCGTCAGCGAGAGAGACTTAGCGGAGCGGCTTCGAAAGCGACCCGACGCAGTGATTACCGCGCTGAACCTGCTGCTAAATGAGCAGAAAGTGCAAAAGGCTCCCCTGAGAGGATATTGGAAATTGAACGTGTGAACCTAATCGCCGCTGGGACTCCTAGATCTAAAGCCTGCGAGCGATACGATCTACGATATTGGCGAATGGAAGATCGTTCGTGAGCTTTATTGATCATAGACGTGCAGATCGGGCTGGTGGAGCTAGTGCCGCCAGAAGTCCAGAGCAGTATTTTGCCCAAGATCAAAACGCTTCTCCCGAAGGCGCGCGCTTCGGAAATTGGAGTGATTTTCATTCAGCATGACGGCCCGCAGGGGCATCCACTGGAGACCCACACAAAGGGCTGGGGAATTCACCCTTCCCTCGACCCTGTCGGTGGGGGGCCCATCGTCAGAAAGCGAGAATCAGATTCTTTTTTCGAGACCGAACTTCAAGGGGAACTTGGAAAAAGAGGCGTTACCAACCTCATCGTTGCTGGGGGAATGAACCGAGTATTGTGTGAATACCACTTGCCGACGTGCTACCAGTCTCGGCGATGACGTTACGCTCGCGGGCGATGCCCACCTTACACGGAACAATGGAGTACTGACCGCCGCAAACATCATCGCGCATCACAACTTTGTGCTTGATGATTTTGACGCTGGGGATCACGTAATCACGGTGAAACCCGCAGACCAGATTATTTTCTGAATTTACAACCACCTAGCACGGCGCTGAAGTGCAGACACCCTGATTTCCGTATTGGTCCGAATAATCTCCACTTCCGCGTTGGCGTTGGCCTCAATGATTGTCGCATCTGCTTTTGCTCTCGCAACTTTCCTAATTTGGCGAAGTAAATATAATCCGCCAAGGGCTTTGGAAATTTTCTTAATCAAAGTGTCGGCCGGCTTGGAAAGTCCGGCAAGATCGTCGACCTTGATCAAGGCTTTCTCGTCACCCATCCTCTTGCCTCCTGCCGCACTACAATCTCACCCACATCATCATTTTTGGCTTCACTTGGGAATCTCCAACCTGCGTTAGGTTGATCTGTGAGGGAAGGGTTGGGCCGAACGCAACCTAAGAACTACGAACCTTCTCACCTGTTAACCAACCGGTCTGTGCGGCAGATCACAGTGTTCGTAGGCTATATTGCGTATCGGAGGCGCTGGAATGGTTGAGGGGTAGTGAGGCCGCGGCTCCAGCGTCTCCCAGTTGCAGGAGAATGTCCGATGACTATAAAGAAAGGAAGCGCTGAAGCAGGAACCGAGTGAGGAACAAATGGAGCGACTGTTCCGAGCGTGGAAAAAGGACTGATGGCGGCGTCTGTGCAGTGGGCGGAGGAGATAGTGAGGAAAGGTTGATAGCGTGTGCGGGCGAGGCTACCAGCGCCAGACCAGCACGAGCAGGAGCACAACACCCAGCAACACCCACCATCCCTGAACCTGGACATTCCCACTGCCTTGCTGCGGCCTTGCTTGTTCGACAGTGAGGCCACAGATGATGCAGCGCTTCCCATACACCGGCACAGCTATAAGAGACAGGCCGCCTGTAAGAAGGGTACGGAGTATGGTGCCCGCGCCAAGGGCGCGCTTGTGTCCTGTGTTCATCCCGCATGTCGGGCAATAGGCTATCTGCAATCACGTGCTCCAGGGAAAGTGTTTATGCGACGAGACTACCTGCGCAGCAGTATGCTGTCTCTGGCACGATGGTTGACTGCTCTCGCCCGTTGGTGCCGGGTTAGTACAAAACTGAAGCTTTCGAATGCGCCACCCGTATATGTACACGTGAAGAGCCGTACCCAGAGCCAGATTCGAGACTGTTGTGTGTCTTGGCGTCCCGCCATCATTCAGCGGGGTCTCAATGAAACACATGTCAGCAGTGGTCCAGCAGTTAAGTCTCGTTCGGGAATTCTCTATGAGATTCCAGCGACGAGGGATGACGGAGCGAAAATATGGCGCTCATTACCCGGAGACACTTGGCTCGGCAAATGGCGTTTGCCGCTGCACTCTGTAGATGCCCGCTTTGGGCGATAGGTGAATCGCACCGGTTTCTCGGCGCGAAACAGAATGGAGCTCCGCCGGACCCGCAGACAATCCGCAAGCTGGCTTCCCAAATTGTCGGTCAAGTAATCACGCCCGAAGCCGCCGATTACGACGCGGCGCGCTCAATCTTCAACCGCGCGTTCGATCGGCGTCCCGCGGTGATCGTGCGCTGCGGTGGCCCCTCCGATGTCGCGCGCTCGCTCGATTTTGCCCAGGCTCAGCATTTGCCACTGGCGGTGCGTGCCGGAGGCCACAGCCGGCTCGGATTCGGCATGTGCGATGGCGGCGTCGTAATCGACCTCTCGGCGATGAAACGAGTCGAAGTGGACATCAGCAAACGAGTGGCCCGCGCAGAGGCTGGCGCTCTGGTGCGTGACCTCGACACTGCTACCCAGCACTTCGGGCTAGCCACAACCTCAGGCGGCTGCCCCACGGTCGGAATTGCCGGCCTTACGCTGGGTGGGGGAGAAGGTCGTTTGATGGAGAAGTACGGTGCCGCATGCGACAACCTGCTATCGGCGCAAGTGGTGACCGTGGACGGGAGAGAGATCGAATCCAGCCCGAAGTCTAATCCGGATCTTTTTTGGGCCATTCGTGGGGGAGGCGGCAACTTTGGTGTGGTCACCGCGCTGGAGTACGAACTCCATCCGGTCGACCAGGTTCTGTCGGGAGCCCTCACCTATCCGCCCGGACGCATTCCAGATCTCTTGCAGGCTTTCGTGAAGTTTCTTGCTGGGGCCCCGGATGAAGTGGACGCGTTTGCCCAGCTGTTGCCATCCGAACACGGCCGAAGACTCAAAGTCGATGTCTGCTATTGCGGCGATCCCCGAATGGGAAATGACTTGCTCCGGCCGCTGCGCGCTTTCAAGCCGCAGGATGACAGCGTCAAGATCATGTCCTACCTGGATGCTCAGGCGGCCGGTGGATTTCTTGCAGCGCCGGTTGCACACTTCCAGACAAATCTCCTTCTTCGAGAACTCAGCGGAGCTGCCATTGCAGCAATTACAACGGCGATCAACGATGCTCCAGCCACATGCAAGGTGATCATTGTGCCGTTACGCGGGGCTGTTAGCCGTGTAAGTATGACCGATACCGCATTTGCCCTCCGGGAGCCGGGTTATGAAATAGACATCGCGGGTGTTTGGAACACTCCCGCAGGGAAGGCGGAAGTGGTGCGATGGGTCCAGGCTACGTGCGATAATTTACGGCCCTTTGCGCACGGAGTGTACATCAACCAGTTGGGCGATACGAGTGATCAACTGGTCCGCTCGGGCTATGGGCCGAACTATGCTCGCCTCGTGGAGATGAAGAAAAAGTACGATCCAAACAACGTGTTGCGACTTAACCAAAACATCAAGCCGGATAGCGCCTCGAACACTTAAGAACCCTGTGCGTGCGTTCGTGCTGCCGAATTGTCGGCTAACCTTCCCCTTACCGGATTATGGAAGGTCAGCCCGTTATCCGCCCACAATCGGTGAGTGCCGTTGGAACGCCCAACTCCCGCGAACAAGACTCTTTGGTCGCTCAGTTCTATGAGCCTGAGGAATCCGGATGAACGGGAGCGCCCGAACTATTCATGGCGCAGGGCGACCATCGGATCGACGCGCATGGCGCGGCGAGCGGGGATGTAACAGGCAGTCACCGCAACGCCGAGCAAAACGATACCCACGGCGCCAAAGGTCAGGGGATCCGCCGTCGAAACTCCATAGAGCAGGCCGGCCATCAAGTGCGTGAGTGGAAGCGCCGCCGCGACGCCGGCGCCTAAGCCAAGCAATGCAAGCTTCGTTCCCTGCCCCAAAATCAGCCGCAACACGTTGCGCTGCTGCGCGCCAAGAGCTATGCGGATGCCGATTTCGTGCGTGCGCTGCGACGCCGAGTACGAAATTACTCCGAAAATTCCAACAGCGGCGAGGATCAGGGCAATTCCGCTGAATGAGCTCATCAGCAAAGTGCGGAATCGTTCCTGCGCGACCGACGCGCCGACCGCCTCCGGGAAAGATTCGACATCCGTCACGGGCAGGTCCTTGTCAATTGAGCGAACCGTCTGGCGAATACCGGCGGCCATACTCGATGCGCTCGACGAACTTCTGACAACGACCTCCCCTCCGTAAAGAGGTGCCTGAGCGAAGGGCACATACATCATCGGGCCAGGCGTCCGGCTAAGCGCCACATCCCGCAGGTCGCCGACGACGCCGATGATTTCGCGAGACACGTTGCTGTTTGGCGGAAATCCAAATCTCATTTGCCTTCCGATGGGGTCCTGGTTCGGGAAATAACGCCGCGCCAGCGTTTCGCTGATGATCGCTACATTCGGGTTGAAGGGCGAGTCTTGCTCGGAGAAAAAACGGCCCCGCAGCAGCAGGATTCGCATCACGCGAAAATAATCGGGACTCACTGTCGTGTAATTGGCCGTGTTGGATTTGCCTGGCGGGAGCGGAGGATTTCCTACAATGCTGAACCCGAGGTTGGCTTGGCCTTGGCGGTCCATCGGCAGCGGAGCCGCCAGAGCGGAGTCTCGCAAACCAGGCTGCGCATGAAGGCGCGCCAGCAACTCGTTGGAAAAGGCCGTCCATTGCTGGGGCGTGGAATATTGAAATTGGGGAAGCGAAACTTCGGCTTCTATGACGTTGGTGGGATCGAAGCCCGGATTGACAGACGTGACCAGCGCAAAGCTGCGCATGAGGAGGCCGCCCGCAACCAAAAGCACCATGGCCAGCGAAATTTCCGCAATCGCCAAGAAACTCCGGACATGCTGGCCGCCACGCTGGCCAGTACGGTCGCCGCCTTCCTTGAAGTTCGTCTGCAAGTTGGACGGAGTCGCCAGGAGCGCGGGTGTCAGTCCAAACGCGAGCACGGCAGCAAGAGACAACAACAGCGCGAATGCCAAGACCGGTACTCCAACATGAATCGGACTGATCTGGATCACCTCGGACGGCAAGAATGGCCGGAGACTCCAGACACTCAAGGCCGCAAGAAGCACACCGGCAAATCCGCCGAGCAATCCCAGCAGAGCGCTCTCGATCAGCAATTGCCAGACAATACGGGCGCGCACCGCCCCAAGTGCCATTCGCACTGCAATCTCTCTCGCGCGCGAAGTGCCCCGCGACAGAAGTAGGTTCGCAATATTGGCACAAGCGATCAATAGGAGCAGGCCAACCGCGCCCAGCAAAATAAGCAGCGCGGATTTCACGTTCCCGACTACCACCTGGCGATAGGGCTCAATCCGGATGGTGAATCCTGAATCTTGTGCGGGAAACTCCTTCGCGAGTCGCGCGCCCAGGATGTCCATCTCGGCCTGAGCCTGTGTCAGAGAAACGCCTGGCTTAAGCCGGCCGATCCCGACGACAAGGCGCACACCGGGCTCCGAAATCCGAGGTCCGAACAGCGGGTCCTGCGCGACAGAAATCCACACGTCCTGACGGGGAGCGCCATCAGGGTAGCGAAAGCTTGCTGGCAGGATTCCGACAACCGTGAAGGAACGCTTATCCAGCGTGATGGATTGGCCGATAAGAGCCGGATTAGAACCGAAGCGGCTGCGCCACAGATTTTCGTTCAGAACAGCGACGGGCGCAGCGCCTTGCTTCCCATCTTCGGGCAGGAGTGTGCGGCCCGCCAGAACCTTAGCGTTCAGTAGCGAAAATATCTCCGGCGTCACGGCCGCGGCGTTCACAATGGAAGGCTCGTCTGCCCCGGTCAAGGTGAGATCGTGAAACGCATTTCCCGCGATCTCGCTAAACACGCGGTTCTGCTCGCGGCACAGGGTGAAGTCCCTGTAGGAAATACTCGCCAGAGCATCTGGCTGTTGTACCGGCACATTGAACAGCAGGACGAGTTGATTGGGATCACGATACGGAAGCGATCGCAAAAGCACTGCATTCACAATGCTGAAAATCGCGGTGTTGGCGCCGATGCCCAGAGCAAGAGTGAGGGTGGCGACAGCAGTGAAGCCAGGATTTTTCCGCAGCATTCGGGCTCCGAAGCGGGCATCCTGCCAACATGCCTCGAAATTAGAGAAGGCGGCCATCTTGCGAACACATCTCTCCTCAAATCGCGTGTCCTAGATTCTACGTCGG
>DATMOO010000165.1:0-27817 GCA_035568275.1 Candidatus Sulfotelmatobacter sp. | reverse complement strand
TGCGCTTCGTTCCGAGCTCGATTGTAAGTGACTTGGGGAGCTGTCAAGGGTCAAGATGAACGCCCCCTTCGGCGGCGCCCTTGCCAGCTCCCCAAGTCACCCACCGGAGGTCCCATGCAGCTCGGAAAACAATAATTAAGGACGGCCGCCACGTCGGCCTTGACTTTTATGACCTTCTCATAGAAGCGCTTATGGCGTGGAGCCCCCAAGACCTAACACCTAGCACCCAGACCGCGCCTAAGACCCGACTCCAGGGATCAGAGGCACAAAGCGGCAAAGCTCACGCAACTCAATGTTCGGCTGACCGTTTTCCATGCGAACCAGCCGCAACTGCTGCGAATCCTCCGATCCCACCGGAATGATCATGCGCCCGCCCTCGCCCAGCTGCACGACCAGCGCAGGAGGCATCTCTGTCGCCGCGGCTGACACCACGATCGCATTGTATGGCGCTGTCTCCGGAAATCCTCGCATGCCGTCGCCAGTCACAACGTTCACATTGGAGTACCCCAGTGCCGCCAGCAGCGCGCGCGACGACTGCGCCAGAGACTCGTGGCGCTCAATCGAGACCACGCTCTCGGTCAATTCTGCGAGCAAAGCCGTGACATATCCCGAACCGGTCCCTATCTCAAGAACCTTATCTGTCGGCGACAGCTTCAACGCCTCCAACATGAGCGCGACGATGTATGGTTGCGAGATCGTCTGCTCTTCCCCGATTGGCAGCGGATGATCCTCATACGCCTGGCCGCGATACCGCTCCGGCGCAAACTCGTGGCGAGGCACGCGCTCCATCGCTGCCAGCACGCGTTCGTCAGCAACGCCCCGCTGCCGTAGCTGCGAATCCACCATCTGGAGCCGAAGGCTGGAATACGACGCGGGACTTGCCGGGAAGGTCATGCGGAGCTCGAGATCTGCTTTACCGAATTCTATTTCTTCCGCCGCCGCACGCGCACATCAAAGCTGACCACTCCGTTCTGATCTCGCGTGCCCAGCACCGATATGTTGCGATTGATGTAGTACTCGCCCTGGATGATCTGCTGTGAACTCTGGGATACGTTGGTGCTGTAGCTGAGCGAGAGGTTGTTGGCAAACTCCTGCTCAATCGTGATCTGCGGACCACGGCCGGTGGGGTTGGTTTCTGTGGCCAATCCCTGGGGATCGATTTTGATCCGGCTGACTCCGAACAATTTCTGCATGCGGTTGCCGACCGCCTGATTGATCGCCTGATTGATGATCAGATTCGTGGCTTCGTCGTTGAACAGTGTCTGCCCCGACTGCTGCTGCAACTGTTCCGACTCTTCACTCGTCCGGCCCAACGCCAAAAGCGCGATGATGTCCGACTTCGGCAGCGGCGGCTCGGAGCGATAGTTGACGTTCAGTCTGTCGGGAGTACCCGTCACCGTCACATCCAACTCGTAGTTGCGCACATGCGTGGTGGCTTGCAAGTTCACTTGTGGTTCGATTGCCACAGGGTTGGCAAAAGTGATGTCGCCGCGCTCCAAGCGAAACTTGATTCCGTTAAATGTGGCGTCGCCTTCGAGGATGTCGGCGCGTCCCAGCACGCTCGGCCGCGCGAGAGAACCGCGCAGTCTGAGATCAGCGTCGCCTGAAAGTCTTGCGACCGCCGTCTTCATCTGGAGTTCAGGCGCGGTCCGGACGGCAACGTCGAGCTTCACGTTGTAGAGAGGCGAATTGGCCGCGGTAATGGCGCCCGATTGCCGGCTGCGTTCAAGATACGACGCAAAGTCGAATCCCGGCGTCACAGCAAGTTTCGTCACCAAAACGTCACCCGAAACGGTCGAGGCCGACTTCGTGCCAGCCCAATGCAACTCCGCTGTGGCCATGGAACTCACGCCTGGCGGATAGCGAAGCCTGACGTCTTTGCCGACAGCGGTGAGGTTGAAATTGAGCTGCCGATTGTAGTTGGTGGCTTCTCCCTTGAGATCCAGCGTGCCCCCGCCAGCACGGCCCGTCAGTTGTTCGATGTAAATGCGATCGCGGGTGAACCGGAGCGTGCCATTCATGTCGCTCACGCCGCTGGGAATGCCGGCGTAATTGGCGGTGCCATTCTTAATCTCGATCGTGCCCTGGGGCAGCGGATCTCGCACCGTGCCACCGAGAGTCCCGTGGATCGTCGCCTGGCCGCCCGCCGTAAGGTTTGAATCGATCCCACCGAGCAGGCGCAGATCGACCAGCCCGTCGGCCGCGATGTCGAGCCGGTACGCCTCCGCGTAGTAAATGGCGCCGTGTCCCGTTACATCGGTGCCTTCCCCCACCATATGCGTTTCGGGAATCTGAAGAACGCGATCCGCATAAGTGAAACGCGCCGGACCTTGATTGTGCAGCTTGGCGTACTCGACATCGACGACTACGTCAGTCAGATTCCCGTCTAGCCTCCATCGCTGCGTGTCGCGCAATGGTCCCCGCATCGTGACACTGCCAACCACGGCCGAGTGACCCGTCAGTTGATCGCCGAGGTAAGCGCGCCATAGGGCGTCCAGGTCCAGATGATCCATATGCGCTGTGATGTTGGTCGGATAGTCGCCATGCATCCCGACGGTTCCGTCCACCGTCAACGAGCCCTTGGGAAATTGGGAATGGCCACTCACCACGAGCTCCCGCCCCTTCGTGGTTGCTTCCAGGAAGAGATCACCGGTGAGTTCGCGATCCAGGGTCAAATCGCGCGCATGCACTGCCGCAGTAATGACTGGCATATCCAGCGTTCCAGAAGCCTGCAGCGTGAAGTCGGCGCGACCCTCGATTGGTAACTCGTCGATGTGAATCTGGCGCACTCGCGACAAATCGAAATCCTTGCCCGCAAGATCGAGCCGGAATCCACCCGCGGATGGCGCGAAGGTGGCAGTGCCGTTTACTTCCGCATCCTGGTGCGTCAGACGAATATTACTCAGCGTAGTTTCGGCGCCTCCAAAACCAAGATCGGCATCGAACTTTTCAATCTCCTCGCCATATGCCGAGGCATTGGTCGCGCGGATGTGTCCTTGCCCCTGGGGATTAGCGCGCGTTCCGTTGATTTGCAGGCTTACGTCTGCCGTACCAGTCAGCGGATAGTCCAAATCGGCGAGCGCAGCAGTCGATGCAACATCCACGTTGTGCAGGTTGATCCGCGCCGAGTATGGACTGTCCTCTGTGAGTTGTCCCTTGTCCAGGCTTGCGGTGAACTCGAAATCAGCGCTGGTGTCTCCTCGCCGCAGACTGCCGCCACGGAGCAGAAGTTCGCGCGCCGAGAAATCCACGCTTGCCCCAAGAGAGTCCCAATGCACAGACTTTTCGGGAGTGCGTGAGGTGGCTGGCACCGTAAACTCAAAGTCTTCCGCCACCAGCGTTCCGGCGATTCTCGGTGAGGAAAACGTTCCGCCGGCCGCGCCGCTGAAGGTCGCGTTGCCATTCACTTGAAATGGAAGGTCGGTGGGCCCGCCCAAAACCTTTACCAAAGGCCGCCATTCTTCAAGATTGGAAGTTGAAACTGAGAGATGCAGCTTTGAGGAAGCCGCCAGCGTTCCGGCGCAGACGATCTTGGAAGCCGGTGTGGAAAGCGAGAACTGGGCGAGTTCCAGAGAGTCACTGGTCCCGCGATATTTACCCTGAACGTGAGCGGTGATGGGTAATTCTCGAGTCCCTGGTTTAGCCGGAGGAGCGACTTCAAGGCTGGCGGCAACTTCGGCATTTCCGGGGCTTCCCTTCCAATTGGCATCCACGTTCCCACTTGCTACTCCCGCCGGATGGAAACCGTCCATCGGATGTGCTGAAGTGTCCATGGCAGAAGCAACCTCGCCGACGGAGACGTCGCGTATCCGCAGGTGTACGACACCAGTCTGCACTCCGGGTAACTTAATCTTTTCACCCTTCCTGGCTGAAGGGCGTGATACTCCGATCCGGGGCAGGTCCGGCTTTCTTTCTTTTTCCCCAGAATAAGGAATGCTGTGCAGCCAGTTGTCCACCTCAGCGTCGCCGGCAAAGGCGCCGCCTAGCACCTTCCCTTGCAACTTCGACAGCTTGATCTGATCGTCACTGAGCGAGTAGTCAGCAGATGCGCTTGCCTTTTTGAGCGCGAGTTGCTCGTTCTGCCAGCCCAGATCCCGTATCGCCAGCGCTCCCGACGTCGTGAACTCCTTCAATGACCAGTGTCCATTGCCCTTGAACTCCGCGCTGCCCTCACGCAAGTCGTTCCGTCGAGCGATGGCCGCCATTTCCCCAAGATGGACCTTCACTTCGTAGCTGCCATCCAGATGTGGTTCGCGGAAGTTGGTGATTCTCCCCCTGGCTTCGATCGAGGAGCGGCCTGAATTCCATTTCAGAGACTTGATATCGGCGAATGTCGGCGCGAGGCTGAAATCGATACTCGTCATCCAGGAAAATGGCCGCAAATCCCGAATCGCAGTGTCGACCTTGCCCACGGCCAGGTGACCGTCATACCTTCCCCGCAGGAAGGAATAATCCATCTCGAGGTTCGTGTTTCGGACGTCGAAGTTCAGAGGAATCTTCTGATCGGCCCACAGCAACTCGCCGTTACGAACCGAAAGGTGATCGATGGAAAGCGCGAACAGCTCATCGATAGGTGAAGGGCCGGACCCTGTCGGCAGCTGCTGCAAAGACGGAATGTTTGTGGTTGAGCCATCCGGCCCGATCACTACATGGATCACGGGACGGTCGAGCGTCAGAGACTGAAATCCGAATTGCGTGCGCAAAAATGAAATGACTTTGACTTGGCCGACCACGCTGTCGGCATGAAGCAGAGGAGCCTCCGTCGGAGACTCCTTGCCATGCACGGTGATGTTACGGATCTCCGCCTGTAAGTGAAAGGGAACAACGTGGAAGCTGCCGATTTCCGCCCGCCCGCCTGTAATGCGTTCAATTTCCCTGACCATCCGCTGGTGGACGTAGTTCTGGAATGAATTTGTAGTCGTGTACCAGAGTCCCGCCAGCAGGGCGATAACCAGGATCCCGGCGGTGATTAGAATGTATTTCCACCAGCGCGGGGCTCTGGCGGCACGCGGCTTCACCGGGTCTGCACTCCCTCGGCCTTAGGCTCGGGCGCGCCAGGCACGCTGAGCTTGCTCTCGGAACGCAGCGAGTGCAGCCAGGAAACCATCAACTCGCTGACTCTTTCCTCGGTCAGAAGTTCGCGAATCTTTGCGGAGACTTCCTGCAGCGGAATCTCCCCAGCACCCGATTGCTTCAACTGCGGAACGAATTGGTCGCGGTAGTAGGCTTCAATTGTCTTGGAATCGATCTGGACCGTGGGACGCAGATGTGCATCCACCAGCCTCATAAGATCAAGCTGTTCCTGCACATGCGCTACCAGTGCCTTCTCTGTCAGCCCGAATTTCGCCAGTATCGCTTTCCAGCCATCATCGGTGGCGGCATCCGGATAAAGCTGCCGCGTCTGCGCAACTTGCGTCGCCGCCTCCTCTTCCGAGGCATGCTTGATCAGCGCCGATTTCATCTGCTCTCCCAGCAACTCCTGGTCGATCAGCCGGTCGAGCAAAGCCCGCCGGTCCTCATCCGTGAAGTCGCTGAGCGACCTCGCACTCAGTAATCCCTCATAGCGCAGTGCGGCGTTCCAGTCACTCTGCAGGATGATCTGGCCATTCACGGTAGCGACAATGCGGTCGATCACCTCGCCCGCGAAAGCGGGACGACCCGAAAAACTCCAGGAAAGAACGAGTGCGGCGATGATGGTGACTTTAGTGCAAACTTTTGTCATCAGAATGGCTGCCCTATGCTGAAGAAAACGTTGAAGTGCCGCAACTGCTGCGTCACCACCTGAGGCGTTGGAGTCGTATCTAACTGAAAATATTTGGTCGGATTCAGGCTATATCCGAAATCAAACCGCAACGGGCCTAAGGGTGTCTTGTATCGTACGCCAACTCCTACGGCATGCGAAGTGTAATCATACCCTGAGTTATTGAAGTTGGTAATGCACAGGTAGTTCGTTGTACTAGTGGGCAGGCACTGCGCCGGATCGGGCTGATGCCACCTCATCAGTCCCTTCAACATGTCGTGCGGCGCAGTGAAGACATTCCCCATGTCGTGGAAAATGGCGAAGCCAAATCCTTCTCCCAGGTAAGGCAGCGAAACCGGCGGGAAACGCAGTTCCAGATTGTTGACGAACAGCGCGGTGCCACCAACCGGGAAACCGGACGACGGATCGCGCGGTCCCGCCTGATTTAACCCGAATCCGCGATGGGAGTTGCCGCCGCCCGCGAAAAATTGTTCCGGCAATGGAATCGTGGCGAATACGCAAGTCGGCTCCCCAGCCGAATTCAGAGGGCAAGAGCCGGGCGGCAGAACTCGCGTCCCCTGGAAAGGCTGCTCCAGTCCGATGCTCGTCGAGCGCGCGAAAACGAACCTGCGCCCGGGCTTACCTTTGCCGAAGGCATGGTAGGTGGAATACTGGACCAGTGCCCGGCCAAAATTCGTGGGTAGCGTGGACTCCGGCGTTTCGGAACGCGACCCGAAGATACTCGCCGCCACCGATGAATCCAGGGTAAAGTAGTCCCCTTTCGTACTTTCCAGCGGGTTATCCCGTTTATCGTGGATAAACGTAAATCCGGGACCGCCGACACGGGCAGGCAGCGACAACAAAGCAATCGCCCCCGGGGAAAAATTCGTCGCAAAATGGCTGGCTTTGACGGCGCGAAACTCGAAGCGATACGTGATTGAGTTCGGCCCCGGACGTGTGCCGGGTTCGGTACCCGCACTCCCGAACTGCTGCCGAAGGTCGATCTTTCCTTCCAGCCGCTGCGAGGTAAACGTAGCAACGTCCAGGCTGTTGTCGTAGAAGATGGTGTAAATGAGCTTGAACTTGTCGCTGTTGAGTAACTTCGGCACCGTGTAACTGATCAGTCCGCGCTGTTGCAGACGTCCGACGTGCGACTGGAACGTTATTGTCTGGTCGCGCCCGGCAAAGTTAAGGCGTGTCACATCGAACTCTACCCGGGGGCTCACGCCAGTCTTGCCCTGCGGAGCGCTCGCGCCCGCGGGCTGGCCGGTCTGAAACTCAAGTCCAAGTCCGTAGGTAAACGTGTAACGCTTGGCCTCGCGAACCTGTATCTGAATGTTCTTCAGCGGATCGTTACCTTCCGGATTCTGCACCGCTGCATCCACCTGGCTAAAGATCCCGAGGTCGTAGAGCCGGGTCTGCGTGTTCAGCAAGTCTCGCTGGCTGAGCGGCTCCCCGGCATGCACTTGCAGGTCGCGCTGCACCACGAAATCGTGTGTGTGTTCCAAACCTCCGACCATCACCTGATCGACGGTGAAGCGTTCGCCTTCCTGAATGGAGTAAGTTACATCCTCCCGGTTGGGCTCTGTAGGGGAATGATTTGTCGCGAGTTCCAGCGACGCATTGGGAAACCCATGATCGAAGTAGTAACCCAGGATTCGCTCTCTATCGTTGGCCAGGTCCTGTTCTGAGTAAGGTTGCCCCGGCTGCGTACTCAACTCGGGCAAGTCGCTGGTCTTGACCTTCTGATTGCCTACAACATGCACCTCGCCGACCGTCGTTCGTGGCCCCTCTTCGATGTGGATGTGCACGGCAAGTTTGTTTGCTGCTCCCTGGTAGTTATCATCCACTTTGGTCTCAATCTTCACCGCTCGAAAACCACTGCTCTTGTAAAGCCCTTCCAGGGTCGCAACATCGTTCTTCAGCAGCGCCTCGCTATAGCGGCCGTGGCTCAGGAAACGGCTGGCAGGCTGGATCTGCAGGTAGGAACGAAGTCTCGCGGTATCCAGAAAATTCTTATTGCCCGAAATGTCGATGAGAGCCAGTTTGTGCGAAGGACCCGCGTCGATCTCATAAATGATTCTGAGTGTCTGGGGATCATTTTCTTTCTTAATTTCCACCTTAGCGTCAAAGTGCCCCCGGGTTTGTAGATAGTCGAGCAGGTTCCTCTCACCCTCATTCAGCAGGTCATCGTCGACCGCATTTTCCTCGTAAACCGGTATTTCCCGCTTGAGCACACCACGACTGACGTGATACCCGCGCGCCGAGATCAGTACCACCGGGCCGGGATCGATCTGGAAGGTAAAATCCAGCGCATTTTTCTCAGGCCGATAAGTCTGTGCGGCGATGGACACCTGAGCCAGGGCGCGGTTCTGCTTCTGGAACTTTTTGCGCAACCGCTGCAACGAACCCGTCACGCGGGCGGCGGTGACACGATCGCCACTATCGATGTGGGCAATCTTCTGAACCTCAGCCGAAGATAGGTTCGACGTCCCGGTCACCTTCACTTCCCCGATGTGCGCTTGCGGGCCGACGTCGATGTGGAACAGGATATCGACCTGCTGAGTCCTAGGATTGGACGTGCTTTCCGCGGTTACTCGAGCCTTGTAATATCCGTTCTCCTGCATCACCTGGCGGACGTTCTCGAGCGCGCGATCCAATTTGTCTCGGCCATAACGCTCTCCAAGCTGGAATTTCGAGGCGTTGACGATCTGGTTTGCGTTGGGACGGTTGGGCGCTCCCTCAACGTCGACAGCGCCCACAAAGTAGTTCGGCGTGGTGACGAAAGCCAACACTACGCCGCTTCCCGAGGACGTGACCTCCGCCTGGATATCGGCAAAGCGGCCGGTCCCATAGAATGCGCGGATACTGGCGCTAACCTGCTCCCGATTCAGCGGAC
Organism: Candidatus Sulfotelmatobacter sp.; assembly: GCA_035568275.1. GTDB lineage: Bacteria > Acidobacteriota > Terriglobia > Terriglobales > Acidobacteriaceae > Sulfotelmatobacter. The sequence continues at coordinate 19,178 of DATMOO010000165.1, read as the reverse complement.
TTCCAACTTTTTGCGGAAGCAAGTCAAGCAGGTGATCCCGGTCGCGTTCCGCCACACCAGGCAGATCGATCGCCACAACCGTTTTCCCTTCGTAACTTGATCCTGCCGTCGAATCCTGTGCGACGGAAGAAAATATTGTCGCTGCACCTGAAACGGGAGTCGCCCCTTGCGATGAAGCTGCCGCCCAGACGAACATTATCATCGCGGTCAGACATGTCGCGTACCGTCTCAGCAAAGGTGTCCTTGGAATCAGGCGCTCTCTGACTTCGATACGCACGCCCGTTCGGTTCGTTGTATTGAGGTTAGCTTTCAGCGGATAACTCTTCTTCCAAATCACGAAAGACACAAGGCAGGAATCGCATTTCCTTCGTGCACCTTCGTGCCCTTTGTGGTTTAGGAATTGACATTCGCCGCAAACCGACGCTCTTAAGCTCTGCTCGACCCAGCCACTTATAATAATTGTTTTAGAGCGCAGTACCGGTGACCTCTTTGGCACAGGAAACAAGACACAACATCGGCAACTCAAGCCCGGCTTCCCCGCAGAACGATCGCTATTCCCGCCAGATTCTCTTCCGTGGTATCGGCGAAGCGGGACAGCGAAGGCTACAGGCCGCCCAGGTAGTCATCGTTGGCTGCGGCGCAACCGGTTCCGCTCTTGCCGGATTGTTAGCCCGCGCTGGCGTTGGCACACTGCGCATCATCGACCGCGATTACGTCGAACCCAGCAACCTTCAGCGCCAATCCCTTTTCGACGAGTCCGACGCCGCCGAATCGATCCCCAAGGCGATCGCGGCCGCGCGTAAAATCGCCGCCTTCAACTCGCACATTGTGGTTGAGCCAAAAGTTGAGGATCTGGTGCCTGCGAACATTCAAGCCCTACTTGAAGGATCGGACCTGATCCTCGACGGCACGGACAATTTCGAGACCCGCTACCTGATCAACGACTTTGCCGTCGAGCGATCCCTGCCATGGATCTACTGCGCCTCGGTAGGAAGCTACGCCGTCACGCTGAATGTAGTACCCGGGCAAACCGCATGCCTGGCCTGCATCTTCCCGGACTCCCCGCACGGCATGGTGGAGACCTGCGAAACCTCGGGCATCCTGAACTCCGCGGTGAACCTCGTGGCATCGATCGCCGCGACTGAAGCCTTAAAGTTTCTGGTTTCCGATGGAAACTCCCCGACGCTTCGCCGCACTCTGCTTTCGTTCGATGTCTGGACCAACGAGCACGCCGAGATTTCGGCTGCGACGCCCCGTACGGGCTGCCGTGCCTGCGGTGAACGCGACTTCATCCATCTAGCCGGTGAAGGCCGACCGCACATCACGCTCTGTGGCAGGAATTCGGTGCAAATCCATGAGCGCCAACGCCCCATCGATTTCGCAGAGATGGACCGCCGCCTTCAGCCTCATGGCATGGTCCGGCACAACGACTTCGTCCTGAAATTCTGGCACGACCCGTACGAGATGACCCTTTTCCCGGACGGCCGCGCCATCATCAAAGGCACCACCGACACCGCGGTCGCGCGCAGCCTTTACGCGCGCTACGTCGGCAGTTGAATTGTGATTTGTCATGCTGAGCGAAGCGGTGAGGAGCAAAGCGACTCATCGCGCAGTCGAAGCATCCCTACCAGCGAGATGCTGCCGTCAGTTACCAGCTCTCGACTGATCTCTGCTACTCTTTTCGTTTCGTTCGTCCATTTCAAAGGGGCCCAATGCACGACATCACTCGTCCCGAGCCGAGCCGCTTTTATCGCTGGGCAGTTCTTACCTTTATCAGCCTGGCCCAGGCCGGAAACTACTACATCTATGACAGCATCAACGCATTAGAACGCATTTTCATCGACCATCTCGGCTTCTCTGCCACCCAATTCGGATGGCTCAACGCCAGCTACAGCGTGGCCGCCGTTCTGACACTCCTCGTTGGCGGAATCATCATCGATCGAATCGGAACCAAGAAGTCCATCCTTGCCTTCGCAGTGATCTGCTTTCTGGGAGCGGCGCTCACCGCATCCAGGGGAAGCGCACCCGTGATGATCGCCGGACGCACCGTGTTAGGCCTGGGCGCTGAGTCGATGATCGTAGCCGTCACCACGGCACTCGCGAAATGGTTCAGAGGGAAAGAGCTCAGTTTTGCCTTTGGCATCAATCTCACGATTGCCCGGCTCGCATCTGTGGCTGCTGACAACTCCCCGACCTGGGCCAATCACGCCTTCTACCCCGACGGGCCGGCGGGCCAGCCCAGTTGGCAGAACCCACTGCTGATCGCGGTGGGCGCCGGGATCTTCGCCGTTGTGTGCTCGATCATCTACTGGGCCTTGGAGAGCCGCGCCGAAAACCGATATGAACTCGGTAAAGCTGGATCGGTAGACAGAATAGACTTTGGCGGGACGTTTCGAATACGCGGACTGGATTTTGGCCAGGCGGCTCTAAAAATATGGCGCGGATTGATTGAACTGTTTCGCTTCAACCCGTCTTATTGGTTGGTTGTTGGCCTTTGCTTTACTTTTTACTCAGCGATCTTCCCTTTTCGCACGTTTGCCATCGACCTCTTCACCAACAAGATTCTCGCGGCCCACGGCGGTGTTCTCGCTGGCGAGGCTGCCCGCGTAACATCCTTAGAACAGGCGGGACGCTTGAACAGCCTGCTGCCACTGGCGGCTATGATTGCCACGCCGCTGTTCGGGTTTCTCGTCGACAAAGTTGGCAAGCGCGCTCTTTTCATGATGTTTGGCTCGCTCTTACTGATGCCGGTCTATCTCATGATCGCGTACTCCCCAACTTCGCTGTACATACCGGTTTCCATGATGGGAATTGCATTCTCCTTGATTCCGGCCGTGATGTGGCCGTCGGTGGCGTACATCGTCGATCAGTCCCGGCTGGGTACTGCATACGCATTGATGACCCTGATACAACAAATCGGCTTCTTCATTCTGAACCTGCTAATCGGCAAGGCGAACGACTATGCTCATGCGGGCTTGGACAATCCTGGCGGATACGCGCTCGGTATGTGGATCTTCTCGATCCTCGGCTTTGTAGGAATGGCACTCGCCCTTCTTCTTCGCATCCGGGAAACCGGTCCGCACGGGCACAGGCTGGAAACCATCACGTCGTAAGCGACAAACTAGAGACCTAGAATTTACCAATTTACGAAGAACGCGACTCTAAATTTGGGATAGGGTTAAATGGTTAAAGCAGCCAACTGCTTAACCTCGCACACCCAAAGGGCTTTTCGCGATCTGGGAAGAGGTGAGCAGAATCCTAAGAACGGTAGAATAGCTTTCAAAAGTGGAATCCATGAGTTACTTTCGTTCCGCGGCAACCGCTCGCAACCCATACAACGTAAAGATAGTTAGCCGCATCTCACGGGGTGCGGCCGGAAAAGGCAACTTGACCGACCCAGAGCAACGGCAGGCAGGCGACTTAGTCGAAGCCGAGCTGATCGAGAAGGCGAAGCTGGGGGACGCCCAGGCGTTCCAGGCCCTCTACGAGAAGCATAAGCGGCGTGTGTACTCGCTTTGCCTGCGGATGACATCGAATACCGCCGAAGCTGAGGATTTGACCCAAGAGGCCTTTCTTCAGCTGTACCGCAAGATCGCAACATTCCGCGGCGAATCGGCGTTTTCGACGTGGTTGCATCGGCTCTCGGTAAACGTGGTGCTGATGCATCTGAGAAAAAAGAGCCTCCCGGTGGTTTCCCTGGAGGAGACCACACAGGGTGGCGGCGAAGAAGATACACCGAAGAAAGACTTCGGGGCAGAAGACATCGCGTTAGCCGGATCCATTGACCGGCTGCAATTGCAGCGAGCAGTGGACGACCTACCTCCCGGCTACCGGACGATTTTTGTTCTTCACGACGTCGAAGGTTACGAACATAATGAGATTGCCCAGATCGTGGGCTGCTCGATCGGGAACAGCAAGTCCCAGTTGCACAAGGCGCGCATGAAGTTGCGGGATCTGCTCAAAATGAACCGGGCAGAAAAAGTAGAAAAAACAGAGAAATCCTGAAGCCCACCTACAGGCAACAAAGTAGTAGACAGAGCCAGCGAAGACTGGCAGCGGGCGACCAGACGGAAAGTGCAAGCATTTTGGAGTGGCAGTACACTGAGGCAGCAGAGGCTTGGGGAGAGCTGTATGACTTGCGTTGAGTTGCAAGAGAGCCTGGCGGAGAACGAAAGCGGCAGCAGCGCCGAACAACGAGATCATCTTCGAAATTGTCCCGAATGCGCGAAACTGGTGGCGGAACTGCTCGTCATTGCCTGCTCGGCAGGCGATCTTCGCGCGGCGCATGAACCGAATCCCCGCGTTTGGAAATCCATTGAAGCTTCTTTAAGACGGGAGGGCCTGATCCGCCCACAGCGGAGAAACCTCTCCCTTCTTCCGTCTTTGGGTAGTCAATGGAGTTGGGCTCGCTGGATGGCACCGGCGGCGGCGCTCCTGTTGGTGAGCCTCGGCATCTTTCTCCGGCAGCACTCCCAGACAACGGACACTGGCGCCCAGAACATCGCCACTCCCGCACCCATCATTTCTGATGCAGCTGTCGCAGGACTGAACGATGACGACCTCCTCCAGGAGGTCGGGCTGCAATCTCCCGCACTGCAGGAGCAGTACGCCGACAATCTGCGTCATGTGAATCAGTACATCCAGGATGCAAAGAATATCGTTGCCGCCGATCCGAACGACGAAGAGGCTCGCCGTACGTTGATGGAGGCTTACCAGGAAAAGGCCATGCTGTTTGAACTGGCTTTGGATCGTTCTCTGCAGTAATTTGAAATGTGTCGTGCAGCGGACAAACAAGAGGGTCAGAGAATCTTTATGAGCGGGCACACAATTCAACTAGCCACTATCAGCGCTGTCCTGGCCGGAACCATCATGTCCGGAACGCTGCTCGCCGAAACGCACAAGGAGTATCGGTTTAATGTCGGGCCAAGAGCGGGAGTTTCAGTCAATAATCCCTACGGCTCGGTTTCAGTAAAGCCTTCGACCGGCAACATCGTCGTTATCAATGCCGTGCTCTCTTCCGACAGAGTCGAAGTCGACAATGCATTGGTCGGCAACCGAGTTGAGGTTCAGTCCCATCTGCTTCCGGGCGCGGATGCCCAGTCCGGACGCGTTGACTACGAGATTCTCGCCCCCGCCGACGCCAGCATCACCCTGCATTCCAGTACCGGCAGCTTGCGCGCCGAGAAGCTTCACGGGGACGTTTCCCTGGAAGGCGCGGCAGCCACCGTTGACGTCCGCGACATCACCAACGCTCACGTGCACATCAAGACTCTCAATGGTCCGGTCACTCTCACCAACGTGCAGGACGGGCATGTCGAGATCGACTCTCTCAGCGGCAACGTAACCCTTCGCAGCGTCAACGGTCCCCTGATACAGGTCGTCTCCACCAGTGGCGGAATCAGCTACGTTGGGGATTTCGGTGACCACGGCGACTACCGCTTCACCAGCCACAGTGGCGACATAGACGCAGTCGTTCCAGACAGCACTTCCGCCGATGTGAGCGCCCGCTCCGTCCGCGGCGAAGTGCACGACGATATCCCGCTCCAGCCCAAGCAGCACACCTCTTTCGTCCTTAAAGAGGGCGTTGCCTTATGGGGTACCATGGGGCGAGCCGCCGTCTCCTCCACGGTGGTGCTGCGTAGCTTCAGTGGTAAAATCCACCTCAGAAAACGCGCATCAGAATAGCGAATCAAAGAAATCCGGACCGTTTGAAGCAGCGTTCTGGCAAGACGGTGGGCGCGAAAGGGCGTCATCGCGTGCAGTCCCAGCCTCCGCGCGAGCATCGTCCTTCCGGAAATGCTCTGTTTCTTGTTGGCTTCATGGGAGCGGGCAAGACGAGCGTAGGCCGCGCACTCGGACAGCAGCTGAATTGGCTTTTTGAGGACCTCGATGATCGCATCGAGCGCTGCGAAGGGCGCACCGTACAGGACATCTTCCGAGATTCCGGCGAATCCGAATTCCGCCGGGCTGAGCAGGCTGCTCTTCAAGGTCTCTTGGAAGAGGTGCGCAGGGGAGCATCCGTGGTCGTTGCGCTTGGAGGCGGGACTTTTGCTCAAGACCAGAACCACAATGCAATACAAGCCAGTGGCATCTGGACGGTCTTCTTGGACGCGCCGCTACCTGAACTTTGGAATCGCTGCACCAATCAGGCAGAATCAGGCACGAAACGCCCCCTGCAGACCAGTAAGAGCAAGTTTCGTGAAACTTACAATGCAAGGCTTGAGTATTATCGGACGGCTTCTCAGAAAGTTGAAACCGCGGGGAAAGAAGTAGAAGCAATAGCCGCCGAAATCGCCAGAACGCTGGGTTTGAAGAAGATCGAGATCCGGACCCAACAAGGAGAAGTCGAGTGAAGTTTGATCTGCGGATCGTCCGTTCTGTCGCCTTGCTAGCCGCTGCCTCTTTGGCAGTTTCTGCTCCGGCGTCCGACAAAAAGAACCAGGCCAAAGCAGCCCCCGCGCAAGCCGTGGATTCCGGCTCTTTCGGCATATTTCTGAAAGGGGCACGGGTCGCCACCGAGACCTTCAGCATCCAGCAAGAGGCGAACTCTAGTGTTATCAAGTCACAACTCAAGCAAACGGCAGGTTCCGATCCGGTCAGCCAGAAGAGCGATCTCGAAATGACCGCCTCGGGTGAACTGATTCGCTACGAATGGAGCCAGTCCTCCGGCGGTTCGCTCACCGTGTTCCCCAACAACGAATTTCTGCTCGAAAAGATCACCACAGCTTCGTCTTCTAAACCCGCCGAACAGCCTTTCCTGATGCCGAGCAGTTCCGCCATCCTCGACAACAACTTTTTTGTCCACCGTGAAGTACTGGTCTGGCGATATCTGGCCGCAGCCTGCAAGCCCGAAGGCGGCGCTTTAAAATGCCAGCAGGATCCCGGAGACTTCGGCGTTCTCGTCCCCCAGGACCGCACTTCCATGCACGTCCGCATGGAGCTGGTTGGTAAAGAAAAAATAGCCGTCCGCGGAACCGACCGCGAACTGATGCGCCTGAATCTAAAGGGTGACGATTTTGACTGGGCCCTATGGGTCGATGAACAGGATCATTTCAAGCTCATACGAGTGGCGATCCCTGCCGATAACACCGAAGTAGTCCGGGATTAGCTGTAGCTGCCCGGCGGCAGAAGCGAGACCGCCCCTGGAAAATTTATTGCTGCTGGCTGACGCACGCACGGCTCGGGTCATTATCACGGTGCTGTTGTTCGCGCTGGGGCTGGGCTTCCTTTACGTCACGCGCGACACCCTCATCGCCTTCCTGTTCGCCATTTTCTTCGCCTACCTCATGAGCCCTCTGGTGAATAACCTGGAGAAACTGCTCAGGGGCCGCGGCCGCGCCATCGCGGTGATATATACGCTTCTGCTCGCCTTGGTCGTCGTGTTCTTTGTGATCGTAGGTCCGAAAGTCACACGCGAAGCAGCACGGCTGGGCCAGGCGTTGCCCGGCCTGCTCGAGAAGGTCAGCTCCGGCGAGATCACGAACCAACTGGAGCAGCAGCATCACTGGAGTCACAACACCACCGAGGCGGTGCGGGCATTTCTGGTCAGCCACCAGGATGACATCACAGCCCTGGCACAACGAATCGGTGTACGCGTGGCCGATGTCGCCAAGCAGGCTTGGCTGTTGTTCGTTGTGCCTCTGCTCTCGATTTTCTTTCTGAAAGATGGGCGCGGTTTCAGCGACTTCCTGCTTACCACGATCCAATCGCGCCCCCAGCGCGAATTCCTGGAGAACGTGCTCAACGATCTGAATCAGATGCTGGCGCACTTCATCCGCGCGCAACTCACTCTTGCGGCCCTCTCTCTTGTCGTCTACTCCTCATTTTTGGGCATCATGGGTGTGCAATATGCTTTGGTGCTGGGCACGATCGGAGGAGTGCTGGAGTTTATCCCCGTGATTGGTCCGCTGGTAGCCGCGCTCACCATTCTCGGGGTTGTGCTCCTCACCTCGCCCCATCACTGGCTCGTGATCCTCATCTTTCTCCTTGTCTGGCGCGGGATTCAAGACTATATTTCCTCTCCCCACATCATGGGCGAGAGCATGGAACTGCATCCCCTGGCGGCGATCTTCGGAGTCATGGCAGGAGCGGAAATCGCCGGAATCCTGGGCATTTATCTCTCGATTCCGGTAATGGCCAGCCTCCGCATCGTCTTCCGCCGCTGGCGTCTTTACACCGAGAAAAAGAAGTTCGGCCCTCTCACCGCCGAATATTCGATCGGTACCCCCGGCGGTCATCGAAAGTAGGGCCGGCGTCTCGCCGGCTGTGTGGGAGGGCGTCTCGCCCGCCCACGTCATGCCACGACCGGAATTCCTGAGCTTTAGTAACGCCCTGACTGGCCCAGGCACAGAACGAATTCTGCGCTTGTTATAAAATTCCAAGTAATCACATGAACAAGAAGATTCCCATCGGCATTCTCGGCGCTACTGGTGTAGTCGGACAACGATTCATCCAGATGCTCGAGCACCATCCCTGGTTTGAAGTCGCGTGGCTGGCGGCCTCGGACCGCTCTGAGGGCAAGATCTATGAAGACGCCGCACGTTGGCGCCTGAAAACACCCATTCCCGGCGCCGTGGCAAAAATGAAGGTCTTCCCGGCTACTCCGGAAGGCGCGCCGAAGATTATCTTCGCCGCTCTCGACTCCGGCATCGCCGCCGAACTCGAACCGCGTTTCGCCGACGCAGGCTGCGCCGTAGTCTCGAATTCCAGCGCGCTTCGCATGCAGGAAGATGTTCCCCTGGTCATTCCCGAAGTCAACAGCGGCCACATCAAGCTGATCGACATCCAGGGATGGCGTAAGAAATCCGGCGGATATGTCGTCACCAATCCCAACTGCTCGGCGATCGGTTTGGTTCTGGCACTCGCTCCCCTGCATCAGAAGTTTGGGCTGGAAACCGTCATGGCGGTCACCATGCAAGCCGTCAGCGGCGCGGGATACCCCGGCGTGGCCTCGCTCGACATCCTCGGCAACGTAATCCCCTTCATCAAGAATGAAGAAGAGAAGATGGAAGAGGAGACGAAAAAGCTGCTGGGGAACCTGAACGGCTCCAAGGTCATCCCTGGCGCCTTTGCCATGAGCGCCCAGTGCAACCGCGTGGCCGTGGAAGACGGTCACACCGAGTCGGTCTCGATTCGCCTGAAGAAGAAGGCGAAGGCGGAAGAAATCATCGCCGCATGGAACAGCTACAGAGCCGAGCCGCAGGAATTGAAGCTCCCCAGCGCTCCGGAAAAGCCGGTCGTCTACCTCGAAGCAAATGACCGTCCGCAACCGCGCTTCGACGTCGACATGGGCGCAGGCATGACAACTGCCGTCGGCCGTCTACGCCCTTGCAGCGTCCTGGACTGGAAGTTCACTGTGCTCTCCCATAACACGATCCGCGGAGCCGCCGGAGCCGCCGTATTAAACGCCGAACTCCTGAAAGCCAAGGGATACCTGGGATGAATCCGAGTCCCGGCGCCAGAAAAGTAGCGCCGGCATCCTGCCGGCTGCCTGCACTGAGCGAAGCCGAAGTGTGGCGGGGGCGTCCCGCCTCCGCACGCCTGCGCCATCCCGACGGCCGATCATTCCACTCGAGGCCCGTCGAATGATCGTCATGAAATTCGGCGGCACCTCCGTCGAAGACGCCAAAGCCATCGACCGCGTCGCCTCGATCGTCCAAGGACGCCTCGACAAACAACCCGTGGTCGTGGTCAGCGCCATGGCCAAGGTCACCGACACCTTGCTGACCATGGCTCGCGCCGCCGGCGAAGGAGAGCGCAAGACCGCGCTCAAACTCTGCCGCTCGCTGCAGGAGCGCCACTACAACACCGCCAGCGAACTCCTCGGCACCGCGCGTTTCACCGAATTCCATTCCGAACTCGGCCAGGATTTCGAATCTCTCGACGAACTCCTGCGCGGCATCTCCGCCGTCGGCGAAATCACTCCCCGCACCACCGATCATGTCGCCGCCTTCGGCGAGATGCTTTCGAGCAAAATCGTCGCCGCCGCATTCGAGGCCCGCGGTTTGAAAGGCGCTCACGTCGACTCCCGCGATGTGCTGGTCACCGACAGCACCTACATGCAGGCCGTCCCACAGTACGAAGAAACAAATCTTCGACTTCAGGAAAAGGTTCTTTCCCTCGTCCAAGCAGGACAGGTTCCTGTGATGGGCGGATTCATCGGTTCCAACCGCGCGGGCATCACGACAACCATCGGCCGCGGAGGCTCCGACTTTTCCGCCGCCATCTTCGGCGCCGGACTCGGCGCCGACAAGATCGAGATCTGGACCGATGTCGACGGCATTCTCACGACCGATCCCCGCATCTGTCCGGAAGCGCGCCGGATCAAAGTCATCAGCTTCGATGAAGCGGCCGAGCTTGCCTATTTTGGTGCCAAGGTTCTGCACCCGGCCACGGTCTTGCCGGCGATTCAGAAGAACATTCCGGTGTATGTACTGAATTCGCGCAACCCTTCATGCGAAGGCACACGCATCACTACGCGCGCTCCGCACACCAAGAACATCTTCAAAGCGATCGCCGCCAAGAAGCGCATCACAATTGTCGATGTCGCCGCCCCGCGCATGCTGCTGGCCCACGGATTCCTGCGCTCGATCTTCGAAGCTTTCGACCGTCACAAAGTCGCGGTAGACGTGGTCTCGACCTCGGAGGTCAGCGTCTCGCTCACGGTCGACTCGAATCAGGCCATTCCCGCCTTGGCCGCCGATCTCGCCAAGTTAGCCGACGTGAAATACGAAGGCCGCAAAGCCATCGTCTGCCTGGTAGGAGAAAATCTGCGCGAAACTCCGGGCATCGCGGCGCACGTCTTCCGCGAGCTAGCAGACAAGAAAATCCGCATGATCTCACAAGGCGCCTCAGAAATTAACCTGACCTTCGTCATCGAAGAAGACGAAGTCCCCGAAGTAATCCAGCGCCTCCACAAAACCTTCTTCTCCGAACTAGACCCCGAAGTCTTCGCCTAGCTTGTGTAGGGAGACGCCCAGATTGTGTAGGGGCGGACGCATTCGTCCGCCCCGCGACCCTGAGCGAAGCGAAGCGTGTAGCGCCACCGCAGCCTCAGTCATGCGTAGCAGCGAGCGCAAACTCGAACCCGCCCGGACGAAAGCGTCCGAGGCCACACACTCCGTTCCTACACCGACAGCAGCCGATCAAAGAACGCCCGATACCGCTGCAACACGACCCGCAAAGCCTCCGTCGACACGCTGTCTCCGCTATCCCACTGCTGCTCCAGACGCGACCGTTCTTCCGCGAACACTTCCGCCAGACGCTTCATCGCCGAAGCCACCAGCCCGTCCGCCTGTTCTACAGCTTTGCGAGGCTCATCTACGAAAGCGGTCTGAATCTCCTTCCACCGGGCGCGCAGACCCTCCAATTCTTCGCTCGGAAACAGCGGCGTGCTTCCGGTCGTTCTGCTGACAGCCACCCTGCTGTCGTTCGCGGTCAGCGTCGCAGCGTTCTCGGTTCGCGAGCCTTGCTCGAAATCTCGCTCGGTCGTGATTTCCTGAGGTCCGCGCGTTTCCGATACTGGCCGCTTCCCCTGCGCCAGATCGGCAGTCGTGATTTCCTGTTCATCATCAAATTCCGGATGCTCTTTTCTCAACGGCGTCGCCATCTTCTATGCTCCTCTTCTCTCGATTTTGGGTTCGTCGAGTAGTTCCTGAAACAACCGGCGATAGTGCACCATCGCCTGCCGCAAATCTTCGGTGCTGGCCTCGCCTGAGCTGTGGCGCAAGGCAATGTCGTGCGCAGCGCGATAGTTTTCGACAATCACCGGATAATCCACCGAAAGATCGGCGGCCCGCTGTTCGAACGCTCCAATCGGATATCCCCGCGCCTGCATGACGTCGGTGACCAGGCTGTCGGCCAGCGTCACTGCGCCTTGCGGATCATCCACAAATCGCGCCTGCACTTCGCTCCAGCTCTCGACGAAACTGGACCGGTTTGCCCCCGATAACGGACGAATATTGAACTTCTCCCGCCGATTCTGACGGAATTCGAGCACGCCCTCGGCCCTTCGCGAATCTCCTTCCTGCCGCATGACACGGTCGTACTCCGGCCCAAAGCGTTCCTTCAGTTTCTGGCTGCGTCGCTTGCGAGACGTAACAAACGCAATCGCCGCAGCCGCAATGACCGCAATCACCATAATTGCAATCAGAACTGCCATTCGATTTTGATCCATGAATATTCCTCTCCGCGGCGCTGCTATGGGATGCCGGCTGAATGATCACTGTTGTCAGTAAGGATTCTCAGCGATTGTGGAAAGCGCAGTTCGGCGACAAGAACGCCGAAGCAATCAGGTATTTCCCGCACTTAGCGGCGGCGGTCATCCTCGCCCCTACAGCATGGCATGCTGAGCGCAGCGGTGAGGAGCAACGCGACTCACCGTGGAGCCTGCCCTGAGCGTAGTCGAACGGTCGAAGCATCCCTACCGGTACTCAGAGGCTCCTCTGTGCCCCTCTGTGCCCTCTGTGGTTAAATCTTTGGAGGGTACGCACATGAATCTCCTCCTCCTCGGCCGAGGCAAAACCGGATCGCTTGTAGCCGAAGTCGCCGCCGAGCGCAGACATCACGCCCGAGTCATCGGCGCGAAAGACAACATCGAGTCCATTGCACTCGCTCCGGAAAATCTCGCCCCCTTCGACACAGTCATCGATTTCACTGCCCCGCACTGCGTCCTCCAGCACATCGAAGCCTGTGTGAAAACCGGCAAAAACATGGTGGTCGGCACGACCGGCTGGTACAAAGAGATGGATCACGTGCGCACGCTAGTCGCGCACCACAAGACGGGATTCATCTACGCCCCGAATTTTTCCATTGGCGTGAACCTGTTTTTCGATATCGCGCGAACCGCAGCCGCTGCCTTGAATCACGACTATTCCGGCCAGATTTTCGAGCGCCATCACGCCACCAAGCACGACGCGCCCTCAGGCACCGCAATCGCGATGCAGCGAATCATCCGCGAGACCGCAGGCAAGCCCGAAGATCTCGAGATCACGTCTTTCCGCGAAGGTGAAGTCGTAGGCCTCCACGAAGTGGTCTTCGAATCCGGCGCCGATCGCATCTATCTCTGCCACGACGCGAAATCCCGCCGCGGCTTCGCCGAAGGCGCAGTCCGCGCCGCCGAGTGGCTGATGGGCAAAAAGGGCTTCTTCGATTTCAAGGACGTCTGGCGGCAATTGTGAACCCAGTGTAGCCCCGGACTGTGTAGCCCTGGACGCCTCGTCCGGGGTTGCGCGAACGCGCAATCAGAGCGCCTGATAATAGGGGAACCGCCGGAGTAGTCCGCATGCCGCAGGACGCTCGGTGATCCCTGTCACACGATTTTCCCTCCCCGCTCATTCGCGCTATCTTATCCCTATGCAACTTCGTGGATGCGGCACCGCTCTGGTCACTCCGTTTCATCAAGACGGCTCCATCGACGACGCCGCCCTGCGCAATCTGGTCGCATGGCAAATCGAATCCGGCATCGATTTCCTCGTCCCATGCGGCACCACCGGAGAGACTCCCACTCTCACCCACGACGAGTGGCTGCACGTCATCGATACGACCATCGAAGTCGCCGCCGGACGCGTCCCCATCGTCGCCGGAGCAACCTCGAACGCAACCCATGATGCTGTAGAAAAAGCGAAGGAACTCGCCGCGCGTCCTGGTGTCAACGCCATCCTCACCGCGAACCCGTACTACAACAAGCCCACGCAGGAAGGACAGTACCGTCACTTCAAAGCAATCGCAGAGGCAATCGGGGATACACCGGTCATCCTGTACAACGTTCCAGGGCGCACCTCAGCCAACCTCGAGCCGGCCACACTTGCGCGCCTCGCCGAAATTCCGAACATTGTCGCTGTCAAAGAAGCCTGCGGGAACATGAACCAGATCGCGGAAGCGATCGCGTCAGTGCCGGAACACTTCCTCGTCTTCTCGGGTGACGACGCCGTTACGCTTCCCGTGATCGCGCTTGGTGGAGTGGGAATCATTTCGGTCGCGGCGAACGAAATCCCGCACGAAATGGTAGCGCTGACCCACGCCGCCCTCGCGAATGACTGGGCCACCGCGCGCACCCTGAACCGGAAATATCTGCCACTGATGCAGGCTAATTTCATCGAGTCGAGCCCGCTGCCGGTAAAAGCGGTGCTGGCCATGATGGGGAAGATCGAAGAGGTCTACCGCCTGCCGCTGGTTCCCATGCGCCGCGACACGCGCTCCAAACTGCAGAGAGTTGTCACTGACGTGGGACTCATCACCAAGCCTGCCGGCCCGGTCCCGGAAGCGGCGGCATTCTTCATTTACGAAAACTGGGCCGCCGGTCCCCACAAGATCGTCGTGCACCGCGCCACCTGCGGCCAGTGCAGCCACGGTAAAGGACGCCCCTCCGGCCACGACCCCAACCACGCCAAGTGGCACGGCCCTTACGCAACTCTTCCCGAAGCCCGCGAAGTCGCCCACACCATGACCGGTGTGCTCATCCGCAGCGAGTGCAAGTGCGTGTGAAGGACATTTCAGATTTGCGATTTCAGATTGCAGATTGTAGAACGCATCGTGAGACTAAATCTCAAATCTGAAATCTGCAATCTAAAATCTGAAATCTGAAATCCTGTGTGGTGATCGCTTTCCCTTTTGACAAATCACAATCAACCATCAACAATCATCCATTCCATGTCCTCCCTGAAAGCCTCCATCGAGCGCCTCGCCGCCCAAGGTGAAGTCGAACACGATCCTGACGCACGAAAAGTATTCCTCGAATTCCGCGATCAGCTCACGCAAGGCAAACTCCGAGCCGCCGAAAAGATAGACGGCCGCTGGACCGTCAACGCCTGGGTCAAACGCGGCATCCTCCTGGGATTCCGTCTCGGAGTTCTCCAGGAAATGTCGGCCGGCCTTTCTTTCGTCGACAAAGACACCTTCCCTGCCCGCCAGTTCACCATCGCTGATCGTGTACGCGTCGTCCCCGGCGGATCGTCGGCCCGGGTCGGAGCCTACATCGCCCCTTCCGTCATCTGCATGCCGCCGATGTTCATCAACGTCGGAGCCTACGTCGACGAAGGCACCATGGTCGACTCCCACGCTCTGGTTGGCTCCTGCGCGCAAATCGGCAAGCGCGTCCACCTGAGCGCCGCCGCGCAAGTCGGAGGCGTGCTGGAACCGGTGAACGCCGCCCCGGTGATCATCGAAGACGACGTCCTCGTCGGCGGCAATTGCGGCATCTTCGAAGGCACGCTGGTGCGGGCGAGGGCCGTTCTGGGTGCTGGAACGATCCTCACCCGCTCGACTCCGCTCTATGATCTGGTGAAAGGCGAAGTCTGCCGCGCGACTCCTGATTCCCCATTGGAGGTCCCGGAAAACGCGGTAGTCGTCCCTGGCTCGCGCGCGGTCAAAAAAGGCAAAGGCGCAGACTGGAATCTTTCTCTCTACACCCCGGTCATCGTGAAGTACCGCGATGAAAAAACTGACCGCGGAATCGAACTGGAAGAATGGCTCCGTTAGGCCAACAAAAGACTTGCGCAGGCGGCCTTACGTCTGTACGCTACCGTACAGTCTTCAGGGTATTTCATACCTCTGGCCGAAGACTATGGTGGAGATAGCCACTCCCCTCCAAGTCCAGCCGACCTGATGAGCTCAGCGGCAAGGCTTCATTATGATGACCGAAGCGCCGCAACTCGAGTTAGATCGTCTTCGCAAACAGCAAGCAGAGGCACGTGCCGACGAAGTCTTCGGCGGATTGTCTCCGCCAGAACGGGCAGCCTACGATCTTAGACGAGATCGCATCCTCGAACTGGAGCACGATCTGTCGGACCCAGGCGATGAGAGTCTGGAGTTTTCCCGGAAGCCCTGCTAGCTCGCCTCTCCCTGCCATCGTTTCTTTTGCCGCTCAATAGCCTCGTAGCAATCGCAAGATGAATCTTCCAGTTTCCCTCGACTGATAATGCCCACGCTTCCTCGTGAATACTCGATCGCCCCTGCTTTCTGCAAAACTCCCGCCGCCCCAGTCACGCTCGCCCGACGGCTGCCCAGCATCTGTGCCAGAAACTCCTGGGTTAAAGGAAGAATGGTCCCGCCAATTCGGTCGTGGCTCATCAACAGCCATCTCGCCAAACGCTCCGTCACATCATGCAGCCGGTTGCAGGCTGCCAGTTGCGTCGACTGCATTCCGAGGAGCATGGAGAAGCGCTGCAGTCGCTTTTCGAGTTCAGGGCAGCGGGGTAAGATCCTGAGCAGGGTATCGATTTCTACACGATAGGCAGTCGCGTCGGCTTGCGTAACCACTCGTAGCGCGCTCGTCTTGAACCCGAAGATTACTGGCAAACCTATGAACCCTTCTCTTCCAGTCAGGCCTACTTCAACAGTCTTCCCGTCCGGGTGGATTGTGAGCAGCGAACCGAGCCCATTATTCAAGAAATATCCTGACCGGATTACCTCTCCGGGTTCGTGCAATACCTGATGCAGCTTCAAACGCACAAATTCCATCTCCGGAAAGAGCAGACTACTCTCCTTGCGGGGAAGGCTGCGCAGAATGAAATTGCCGATTCTCCCATCACTACTTTCATTGCCGGGGGGAGGACTGAAAACTTTCGAGGAACCAGATATGACAGCTCTGGGCATAGCGTCTCCTTGCGCGACAAGCGCGACAAATCCGTCTGATTTCGCAAGGGACCGTTGCCAGGAATTGCCGAAGGCGGAACGATGCTGGAAGAGACACCTCCACCCTACTCCTATACCGGGCACTTGTATGTACCAAAGCGCACACATATATAGCACTCACCGTGCAGACGGTCTTCGTGTCCGAGGGTAGCATTCCGCCAAAGAGGGAAGACTTCGTGGGGTACCTCGCTGTCTAGCGAGATGAAACCAATCCAGAGGACGTCCGTGGTAAATTCATACTTTCCACGAGAACGGAAGCATGGGGAGGGGCGAAATGTCATCCGATGTCCGTATTGCGTCGAGGCTGGCAATTTCAAAGCGATGATCGGTGCGCAAACCGGAGAAGGTCACATTTGCAGCGGCTGTGGACATGTGGTCCTCCCCTCAAATCCCCAATTTGAATGTGTTTGCGATAAATGCGCGAGGTTCAAGATCTCTTAATAATGTGTTTGCGATAAATGCGCGAGGTTCAAGATCTCTTAATGATGGGTCCTGATCCATTACTGTCGAGGGGAGTGTCCTCAGATGTCCGACGTGCAGTTCGACCCGTATTCTCCGATCTGCCCGCGCTGCCTCGAACCTGTCAGACTCGAAGACGCGAAAACCGATGAAGACGGTCGCGCCATGCACGAAGATTGTTATTAGGCCATCCTGAAAGAAACAACATGGATCACAAGACGCCGGATCGCCTAGGAATTTGTTATCAAGCGATCCCCGGTAGGCAGTATTCCGCTAAGAACCTCGACTCCCAGCTTGCTCGTTCCGTTCGAAGTAACTCGAATCTGCCCCAGTTTCCCAATCACTGCGTCCGCTTGCCTTAGGGCGTCTGCCGCATACGTACTCGTAATCCCCAATACCTTCATCCCGCTTGCGCGCGCTGACTGAATTCCCGCAGGCGCGTCTTCAATGACCAGGCATTCTGCGGCACGATATCTCAGTCCCTCGGCTCCCTTCAAATACGGCTCCGGATGCGGCTTCCCGTGGATCACGTCGTCAGAGGTGATCAAGACTTTTGGCACTGGTAATCCGCAATGCCGTAAGCGATTTTGCGCCAGCAGTCTGGATCCCGAGGTGACCACGCCCCATCGCCCCTCAGGAATCGATTGCACCAGATCCAAAGCGCCGGGCATCACTGTGACTCCGCGCTGATCCTGCGCTTCATGATTCTCGATCGCCGCCGCCTCAGACTCAGCATCGAGATGCGGTGCCACCCGCCGGATCACTTCAATCGTCCGCACGCCATGCGCGATAGCCATCACCGCATCGCCGTCGACGCCCTTGCGCGCGGCCCACTCCCGCCACTCGCGGTCCACTTGCCGCGTCGAATCGCAAAGCACCCCATCCAGATCAAAAAGAATTGCAGCGCAAGAAAAGTTAGGCATTCCTTATTGTTTGTATCACAGCCCCAGCACACTCATGTGGCGACAAGCCGCCTCGGCTGTCCAAGCGAAGGCGAAGCCGAGCGCCCAGGACCACAAATGTTTGCGAAGAATTCGGCGTGCACGCTGGAGTTACCATCCGCGAGTGGCCTTGACGAGTCTAAGTCTTCCCTCCCGGAAGACTGACTTGCTCACGACTGATCACCGAGCGCGAATACTCCCGCTGCCGCACTGCCAAATGCCGCTGCCGAAAATGCGCCAGCGCGCGCTGGCCCCACGCCCGGACAAACCAGTAGTTCAACCCCGCTCCAATCGCCGAACTGGTCAGCGGGATCACCCGCCCAGCCCACTTCTCCACCACTTCCGTGCTGGCTCGCGCCGCGATCCGCTGAATGACCCGCGGCACAAATTTATTGACAACTTCTTTTTCGAGCAGCTCCCGGCTCAAATCGACTCCCGCCGCGCTGGCCGCCGCGACCCACAGCTCGGCAATTTCGTCGTCCGTGTTGTATTCGAATCCATACAGCAGACTCAGCTTCTGAATTGTCCGCATCGTGATGGCCGAAAGAATCCCCAGATCCGGCACAATCGTTAACAACCCGCCGAGTCCGAATCCCGCGCCCTCGACCGCCGCCATCTTCATTCCGCTGCGAATAATCGAATCTGCCACGGTGTCGAGTTCGTGCATTTCGAGCGCGTACACGCCATGATATCCGCTGATCGGCAAGCGGTACGCCAGCCGCAACTGCAGCAGGAATCTCCCCGGATCCACGCGCACTCCTTGATACGCCCGCGTAAACCCTCTTTGCATGCCAGACTCCACAGTCCGCCGCAGCCACGACTTCCGCTCGTCCGCCATAGAATTCACCTTACCGCAGCGAGCAAAAGAAAGCCATCAGGAGAGGACCCTAAAAGCAGCAATGGGCGATGAGCTATGAGCACTGAGCGAAGGCTTCAGCTCATCGCGCCTTTGCTCACTGCTCACTGCTCATTGCACTGCTCATTGCTCACTGCTCACCGCTCGCTCTGTGCTAGCATTCTCCTGACTCCATGCCCAGCGGAAAACTGCAAGTCATCCCTCTCGGCGGCCTTGGCGAGTTCGGCATGAACTGCATGGCCGTGCGCTGGGGCGATGACATCATCGTCATCGACGGCGGACTCATGTTC
>DATMOO010000164.1:0-28470 GCA_035568275.1 Candidatus Sulfotelmatobacter sp. | reverse complement strand
GGAAACCCGCGCCCTTCCCTCTTCCAGGCCGCAATCCTCACTAATCTTTTTGAAATCGCCACTTCGGTGATTTACTTTTGGGGACTCATCAGGGCTCTTCGGAAGCGCGTTCCCGGAGCCTGGCTCTTCTTCTGGCTCATCTTGCTCTATCCTGTGGTCTACTACATCACTTACCCGAACATCCGTTATCGCGAGCCTCTGGAGCCGTACATGATTATCATGGGAATATCCCTCTCATCACAACCGCGAAAGCACGAGCGTCGCTCCAGACCATCCCCGGTCGCAGCCGCAAAGCCACCCCACACGGCCCAGCCTGACTCTCGCGAGTTGCCGGTTGATCGCTTCTGCGATCACCGCTGGGGCTTCGTGTTGCTGGCTAGACTCATCGTCAATCCCCAGGTCCTTCGCTGCTTCTTGCGTCCGTCTTTAACTAAGGCCAATTCCCTCCACCAGCGTCACCCGGCTTCTTCGGTACTACGGACCTTTCCCGCCAGTCCGGTTTGGCTTGGTTCTGTTTCCTGTTCCCGCTCATCGAACCGGACAGGCGGATTTCCCGCATCCGGCTCTCGGAAAAGACACACGATGTTACGTGTGACGCCGTCTGCAGCTTCTGAACACAACTCGGGGTGAGGTGACGTGGCGAATGCCCAGTCAATTAACTACCGGGAGACTACCGTCACTGCGCCTGTTCTCGACTCTACTCATTGACCAGATTCTGGAAGTGAAGTCACCGCTAAGCTTTGCCGCATGGGCGAGAAAATCGCGGAAGTACCCATTTCCTATCATCCGCGCTCAGCAATCGAAGGCAAGAAGATCTGCACGCCGATGGCTGGATGGCCATCTGGACTCTGATCCGCTATCGATTTACGCCGAGCGGTCGCTGGTTACAGATGAATCAGTATGGGCTTTAAGGTGCGCTCCGCTCTCTGTTTACAAGTCAATGGATGATCCCTGGCAATCCCGGCGCGATTCGGTATGCGAGAATACGGTTATGTCGTCTCAGGCGAATCCCACGCAGACCAATGTGCAAGCGGAGTTTACGCCAGCCGAACTCACGCGCCTCGGCGAGAAGATTCTAATGTCGTTTTGTCGCGATCCGAAGGGCGCCGATTATCGCGGCGGTACGGTAAATACGAGGGTGGAAACTGCCCTGGATTTCCTGAACAAGACTGTACCGAATTTCCGAAGCTATCTGCAACGCAAGATCTTGGACTTTGGTTGCGGACGTGGAAACCAATCGGTGGCGAAGGCTGGTGCAGGACAAGTTGTCGGCCTTGACATTCGTTTGCACGATCACGCCAGAAAGCTGGCTGCTGATTATGGCTGCTCGGACCGTGTGCGCTTCGTCGATCATCTAGAGTCGGAAGAACTGCAGAGTTTTGATATGGTGCTCTCCTGCTCGGCCATGGAGCATTACGCCGATCCGGTTGGCATGCTGGAATTAATGAAAAGGGCGGTGAAACCGGGTGGTGTGGTTATCATCAGCTTCGCTGAGCCGTGGTTCGGTCCGAGAGGCAGCCACTTTGACGCCTTTAGCCGTCTGCCATGGGTGAACCTGTTTTTTTCCGAGCAAACTATCCTGCGCGTCCGAACTCATTTTCGTTGCGATGGCGCGCAGCGTTTCGAGGATGTTGAGGGCGGGCTCAACCGGATGTCGGTTGCCAAGTTTGAACGGATCATTGGAGCCTCGGGGCTCAAGCGGGAGTTTTTCCGGGTATATGTCACCAAGAGTGTCCCATTCCTCGGCCACATTCCCGTCGCCAGAGAATTGTTCGCCTCAGCTGTGGCCTGCGTCTTGCGAAAACAAACAGAGTCGTGACCAGCTACTCCCTGCCGAAGACCTCCGTTGATCAGGGATGAGCGGACTTAGATTCTCCTTGCAATCGGGTCCTCGGATTGGTCAGCCTTCACTCGGACTCGCAGTGATACCGAAACCATTGTTCATCTCTACGAGGAATACGGCCGAGAGTGCGTAAAGCACCACCTGCGCGGCATGTTCGCATTTGCGATCTGGGACCGGCGCAGGCGTGTCTTGTTTGCAGCGTGCGATCGCCTTGGCATCAAGCACTTTTAGTACCGCTGGGATGGACGCGCGTTTCTTTTTGGCTCGGAGGTCAAAACAATCCTCGCGTATCTCGGCGTTGCGCCAGAGTTCAACCGCGGTGCGCTTGCTGAATATCTTGCATTTGGCTATCTCACACGACCACAGACGATGTTCAAGGGGATTTGCAAATTGATGTGCCCGGACATACGCTGGAGCTTTCTGAAGGTGGCGAGCCGAAGATTGAGCGCTACTGGGAACTGGGAGCCGACGGTGATTGCGATTCCCACAGGCGCGAATACTACGTCAATCGATACTGCGAGCTGCCCGTTGGAGCAGTGTCATCGCATCTCATGAGCGATGTTCCGGTCGGAGTATTCCTCAGTGGTGGTCTCGATTCGAGCGCGATGGCAGCCTTGACCGCCAAGGTGCGCGGTGACCAAATTCAGACGTTCTCTGTCGGTTATGGAGAGGAAGCCTTTGGTGAATTGGCCTATGCTCGAGAAGTGGCTGATCACATACAACGAACCACCATGAAGTCCGGCTGAGCCGTGAAGAATTCTTTGAAAGTCTTCCTTCTGCACCGCATCCTGCGCTATCGGACAACGACTAATGCCACCTCTTCCAAGCCATGAACCAACTGGAGCGATTACAGCGACTCCGCGAGGGAGAGAATGTGCCAGCCCCGTTAACCGTCCAGATGACGCACGATACCCCGACAATGTCCGACCAGCAGAACTCAAAACAGTGACTAAGCGTCAAGAGGGATCGACTGAAGTGGCTTCACACATCGGTAATAAACACAATGCAGCATATAGCTAACAGCTATATTTCGCCATGAAAAATTACGAAACGAAGCCAACCACCAATTCATTTTCAAGAGTATAGATTTTCGCGAAATGCACGTCTGGCTATTGTAACGTCTTGAGTTCACAAAGGAGGGCGACGCGGTTCTGCTGAATTAAATGATCGATGAGTTGTCGACTGTTTGCTTGTCACTTCCACACTGCGTTGCGGCAGAAGTGTGTTTCAAAGAATTTCACGACGCTGGGATATGGCTGATGTGAACGAGTTGGGGAGAGGCAGGCATGTGGCTTTGGTCACAACCCGCTCTGCACAAGTTCATAGCGCTGATGTGGACTAGGCTCGCTTCTCTTGTCTACGCGGCAAACCACAAATACACCGGGTCATGCTCGGGCTCTTCACCGGTTATGTGCGGGGACTAGTGGTGTGTTTGAAGGGTTCGGGTCCACACGACCTTGTGTTTTCTTCGGCTGTCAAAAGCCTACTCATGCTTGATAACGGCATTCTTTGTCGGTTCATCAAGCCTGCGGCCCGAAAGCTGAACATGTGATGGGTGAACTCGCAGGCGGCGAGGCAGTCTCATATACTTCTTGGCTCAGCTAGCTAGTGCCGATGTCAAGGATCCGCAACCGCAAATGCACCACCCCGGGGTGATCACGAATTTTCGCCCAGCGCCTCTGTTACCAAGCGTAAGTCGTTGATTTATTGAAGCCTTGTTCAATTCAGCAGGCGTGAGCCGCCTCGATGGATCAGCCACAAGAGCAGTCCGGACCTGTGACCTCATACAAACTCTCGGACTCTGTGCGGGGAGCCGAATTTGCCGCTACTATGATGAAAGCATGGGCGACAGTCAGTACCCTCAAGTTCGTGTTTCCGAATCGCCAGCCTCAGCAAGCCAAAGCGGGCGCGAGCTTGGCCATTCCCAGACTACGCGTCGGCAGAGAGTTTTCTTCCTGCTCGATTCGCTGGATGTCGGCGGAACGGAAGTGCAAGCGGTTGAGCTCGCGACCAGGCTCAGTCCCGAACGTTACGACGTCACGCTGGGATGCCTCCGTGCGCGCGGACCTTTGCTTGAGAGGCTGCAGGGTACCTCCGTTTCCGTCCGCGAATTCTATCCAAAGGGCGGTTTCGATTCAGTTCACGGCATCTATCAGATGTTCCGGCTGGCGATGTTCCTGCGGCGAGGCCGTTTTCAAATCGTTCATACTCACGATCTTTACGCGAATGTCCTGGGCATTCCCGCTGCCGCAATCGCGCGTGTTCCCGTCATCATTTCCAGCCAGCGCGACTTGGGCCATCTCGACCTGTACAAGAGCGGGCGGCGCGTCTGGCTGCGACGTCTTCAGAAGCTTTCTACCGCGGTCCTGACGAACGCCAACGCCGTCAGGGAAGCGGTGTTGGCTGAGGACCACTTTGCTCCGGAAAAAGTCCGGGTCATCCATAACGGTGTCGATCTGGAGCGCTTCAGCCAGAGGTCGAGCGAGAGAGCATGGCTTCTTCCCGACGCGGATCAGGAGAAATGGATTGTTCTCGTCGGGAATATGCACGGTGATGTTAAGGGACACACGGTGCTGATCGCGGCCGCCGAGACCGTCGTACGTGAGTTTCCCAACGTCAGGTTTCTGTTTGCCGGCGATGGGGAGCGGAGAAAGGAATTTGAGGATCAGGTCGCAAGGCTTGGTCTCGGGAAGAACTTTTCCTTCTTGGGACGGCGCAATGATGTGCCGCGAATCCTCAGTTGCTGCGACATTGGAGTCCTTCCGTCCCAGGCCGAGGGCCTTCCGAATGCTGTCCTTGAGTATCTCGCGGCTGGTCTGCCCACGATTGCGAGCCGCGTCGGAGGCAACGTCGAAATCATTCAAGAGGGCAAAACCGGGTTGCTTGTCCCCCCGGATGAACCTTCCGCTCTCGCAGCTGCGCTTCTCCGACTCTTGCGCGACCTTCGCTTCGCGGCAGAATTAGGCAGAAATGGGCGGAACTTTGTCTCCGCCGAATTCAGCTTCGAGCGCATGATCGAAAAAACGGATCAGATGTACACCGAATTGCTTCAATCGCGAGGTGAGGAAGCAAGCCTGGAGCCGAACCATAGCTCGGCAGGACGGAAACGCGTTTATCGGCGCGTGCGCTCGATGGGGAGGGCCGAGGTCACGGACCGGCTCCGGCAGCACGCGACCGCGCGTCTGGATTGGGTACGTTACAAAGTCGGTTCCGATTTCTTTCCTGAGATCTCCACCGTCCCGCAAGGGCGGCCGCAATTCTTCTTCTCCCCTGACGAGGTTCCACATCTCTGCTCCAGATTACGGGAGTTGTTTCCCGAAACTGCCGAGCAGATTGTCCGCCGTGCCGAGCGCATCTGCCAGCATCGCTTCGATCTCCTGGGTTACGAAGCTGTCGACTATGGCACTGAGATCGACTGGCAGAGCGACCGTGTTCACGGCAAGCGCGCACCACGGAAACCTTGGTTCAAGCTAAAGTATCTCGATTTCGCCCAGGTCGGTGACAGCAAAGTCACGTGGGAACTGAACCGCCATCAGCACCTGGTCACGCTAGCTAAGGCCTTCCGGCTGACCGGCGACGCAAAATTTGCCTCGGAATTGTTCGCCCAGTGGCATCACTGGCACTCGGAGAATCCGTATCCCATCGGCATCAATTGGGCCAGCAGCCTGGAAGTAGCCTTTCGCAGCTTGTCGTGGCTTTGGACTTATTCTCTGATGGCCGATTCTCCGGCAATGCCAACAGGGTTTCGTCGCTCGTGGCTGCGTTCGTTGGCGATCTCAGGACGCCACATCGAGACCTATCTCTCGACTTACTTCTCTCCCAACACACATCTTCTCGGTGAAGCCGTCGCTTTGTTCTTCATCGGCACGCTCTGCCCGGAGATTCCTGCCTTTCGTCAATGGCAACAGCGGGGATGGAAGATCGTGCAACAAGAGGCGACGCGTCAGGTTCGCAGCGATGGTCTGCACTTTGAACAATCGCCGTACTATCACGTCTACGCCCTGGACTTCTTTTTGCATTCTGCGATTCTGGCTTCCGTCAATCGCATCGAGGTGCCGAAAGAGTTCGATCGCACGCTGGAAAAAATGTTGGATGCCCTGGCGGTACTGTCTCGCGGCGGAATCGTGCCCGCATTTGGCGACGATGATGGTGGACGGCTCTTCGATCCCGCCCGAAATCGAATGATCCACGTGACGGATCCTCTGGCTACCGGAGCCGTGCTGTTTGGACGAGGCGACTTCAAAGACCTGGCCGGCGGGCCGCGCGAGGAAACGCTTTGGCTGCTCGGCGACGCTGGTATTCATGAATTCGAACGGATTCCAGCAAAGACGGTGCCGGATGCCTCCGCTGCATTCTGCGCTAGCGGTCTATACGTCATGTCGGGAAACAATCGGAAATGGCAGCTACTGATGGATGCCGGTCCCCAGGGAGCCCACACCGCTGGGCACGGACATGCCGACGCGCTAAGCCTGACTCTCACCGCTTCGGGCCGCGAATTGCTTTCCGACGCTGGGACCTTTGAGTACGTTGGCCCGAACTCGGAACGCGACCGTTTCCGCGGAACGGGATCCCACAACACGCTGATGGTCGGTGGCGTGGATCAGGCGCAACCGCGCAGCCCTTTCGGATGGGATCGCTTGCCTGACGTTCAGGCCGAGGGCTGGATCAGCGGCAAGACGTTTGACCTCTTCGTCGGCAGCCATGACGGTTACTCTCGCCTGCCGAATCCGGCCATTCATCGTCGTTTCGTGCTCGCACTGAGGTCAGGCCTAATCCTAGTTCGCGATCTAGTTCTCGGATTTGGAGAGTACCCAGTCGACCTATTCTGGCATCTCGGTCACAGCTTGACCGAACAATTCCCGGACCTCTTCTTCGGTGGAGGCGCCGGCCTTCGTTTCTTGACTGTGGATGGCCACGGGTGGTCTCGCAATGTCGAAGAGCACTTTCATTCGCCGGTGTATGGAGTGAAACAGACTCACAAAGCTCTCCACTTCGCCACCCGAGCAAAGCTCCCAACTGAGTTCGTGACTTTGCTCATACCGGTATCGACGATGAAAAGATCAGATGACAAGCTCGTGAAAATTCCCGCGCAATCAGCATCCGGCTCTTGCATTGGATATCGTTATAAGACGAGCAGTGATCAGCATTGCTTCTTTTTTGGGCAAGGGGTGTCGTGGAAGATGGACTTCTGGAGTACCGACGCAGAAGTTCTGTATTTCGGCCGATCCGCGGATGCATCCGAGGTCAGCCTTTTCTGCTGCAATGCGACGTTCGTGGAATGGGAAGGCAAGAAGATTGTCAGTGCCAGGAAGCCCGTTTTGCGCTGCGAGGTGATCGGAAGTCCCGCGGCGGTTGTCAGCAGCGATCCCGATGCGGTGACCGTCGACAGTGAAGCATGGAAGACGCTATTAAACTCTTCCCAAGTGCCGGTGAAGGCGATCTAGGCGAAAGAGCTCTTATATGTGTGGAATCTGCGGAATCTTCTTCGCGAATCGCGAGTGGCGCGTCCAGGGCGATGTGCTCGCGCGCATGAACCGCCGCATTCTGCATCGCGGGCCCGACGATGAGGGATTCTTCGTCGAGGAGAATGTCGGCCTCGCCATGCGCCGGCTGAGCATCATTGACGTCAAGAGTGGCCATCAGCCTCTGGCGAATGAGAATCGCGATGTCTGGATTATTTTCAACGGCGAGATCTATAACCACGCCGAACTGAGAGAAAATCTGGAAGCGCGTGGCCATCAGTACCGCACACGGAGCGACACTGAGACCATCGTCCACCTCTACGAAGAATATGGATCCGATTGCGTGACGCATTTGCGTGGCATGTTCGCATTCGTGATCTGGGACCGCCGCAGGCGCGTCCTTTTCGCGGCCCGCGATCGCCTGGGCATCAAACCCTTCTACTATCGCTGGGATGGAAAGTCGTTTCTATTCGGCTCCGAAATCAAAACGATCCTGACGTATCCGGGCGTCGATGCTGAATTCGACCGGGGCCGACTCGCGGAATATCTCACCTTCGGATACATTACCGGGCCGCAGACCATGTACGCGGGCATTCGCAAGCTGGTGCCCGGGCACACACTCGAGCTAAGCGAGCGCGGCGAGCCCAAGATCTCTCGCTACTGGGACCTCGTGGTGCCTGTGGATGAGTTGCCGCGCGAACACAGTTACTACGTGAAGAACTATCGCGAGAAGCTCGAGTCCGCTGTCGGATCGCACCTCATGAGCGACGTGCCGTTAGGCGTCTTTCTCAGCGGCGGTCTGGATTCGAGTGCGGTCGCCGCCCTGACCGCGAAGATTCGCGGCGATAAAATCCAGACTTTTGCCGTTGGCTACGGCGAAGAGGAGTTCAGCGAACTTCCGTACGCCCGACAGGTGGCCGCCCACATCCATTCGGATCACCACGAAGTTCGTCTCAGCCGAGAGGAATTTTTCGACAGCCTGCCGCGACTGATCTGGCACGAAGATGAACCGATCGTCTGGCCGTCAAGCGTCTCCCTCTACTATGTCGCACGTCTTGCGCGAGAGCGGGTGACGGTGGTGCTGACTGGCGAAGGCAGCGATGAGACCTTGGCCGGTTACACCCGCTATGCCTGGACGCTTTTGAATTCGAAGATGGATCGCACTTATCGTGCGATGCTGCCCGCATTCCTCCGCCGCTGGTTTCGGCAAGGAATTGCGTCGGCCCCGCTTTACGCTAGCTTGCATCGCAAGCTCGAGCACACTTTTCTCATGCGAGACGGCGCCTCATGGCCTTCGTTTTACTTCGACAACTTCTACTCCGCGTTTGCGGACGCTGAATTCGCGCAGCTCTTGACGCCGGAAGCCCTGCAATCGGCTGGCCATGCCTATGACGGATCGATGGAGCCGTGGGAGCGGTCCTCCGGCGATCTTCTGCACCGCCTGCTCTATACAGATATCAATAGCTATCTGATCGAATTGTTGATGAAGCAGGACCAGATGAGTATGGCCGCCTCGATCGAGAGTCGCGTGCCCTTCCTCGATAATCCGCTCGTAGAATTCACCGCTCGTATTCCCGCGGCTCATCAGATTAAGGGGATGGCTGGAAAATTCATTCTGAAAGAAGCCGTCGAAGATCTTCTGCCCCACGACATCATTTACCGCAAGAAGATGGGATTCCCCACGCCCTGGGCCTATTGGCTCTCTGGACCTCAACTGCAGCAGATCGAGACTCTTCTGACGGAGCCTCGAAGCTCTGCGCGAGGCCTGTTCCGTGCCGACGCGATTTCCCGAATCTTTGCTGAGCATCGCGCCGGGCACCGCGACCACGGCAATCGCATCTGGCGGTTGCTGAATCTCGAGCTGTGGCAGAGAGTCTGTCTGGAGGGAGATCTCGAAGCCCTTTCCACCGCAGTTCCCGCGAACGCCGCCATCTGATCGTTCCACGCTACCGATTTCCATCGACCCAAAATCACCATGCTGAGGGGCATCGGACTCAATCTCCAATCGGCGAATGTGCCGGACACTACTGTTGTTCGAGCGGAGTGTACACGCAGCGACGATCCTTTCCTGATATCAAGAATTGAAAGCACAACAGGCCGAACACAGTTGGAGTTTGAAAGCTGGCTCAGCGGTCTGGGAGCCCCGCTTGCGTTCCGCAGGGCGGCAACCCAGAGTTACAGCTTACCCGAGGACTAACGCGGCGAAGGGGCTGTTGGAAGGTGCGCCTGCACCGCAGCCAGCAATTCCTCACGCAGGAAAGGTCCGCTGGCCAGAAGTCCGGTTAAGAGCGGATTCTTGCGGTTGCACTGCAGAGGGGTGTTCTCCAGCGTGCTCACAAATCCGCCCGCACTCGCCACCAGCGCTGCCCCGGCAGCTACATCCCACTCATTCTTCGGCGTCAGGGTGAAAGTGACATCTGCCAGTCCTGCCGAAACCAAGCCAAGTTTGTAAGCTACCGATCCCATGGGGCGAATCTGATAATCGCCACACTGAAACTGCTGCCACTCGCCTCGCTTCACTTCGCTACGGCTGGCAAGGATCCGCGAACCTTTCAGTGTGGTCCTCTGACTCGGACGAGCGGGCTTGCCGTTATAGAGCACTCCCGCGTCGATCGCGCCGATGATGATTTCATTTGTGGCCGGATTACAGATTCCGCCTGCCACTGGTCTCCCGTCTTCGACAAACCCGATCGAAACACAGAACTCGGGGATGCCTTGAACAAATTCGCGCGTGCCGTCAAGCGGATCCACCACCCAGACCCGGCCCTTGGAAAGCCGGGAAACGTCGTCAACACTCTCCTCAGAAAGCCACCCTTCGCCATCCCGCAGCAGGTTCTGGCGCAGCACGGCGTCGACGGCACGATCCGCCTCGGTCACAGGATCGTGTCCGATCTTGTATTCCGTCTCAATAGCACCCGGGGTAAACCGCGCAAACACAGTTCGTGCGGCTTCAATGGCAGCTTCAATGCGGGTGAGAATGTCCGAATAGGCAGAGGTCATGAGGTCCTTGAAAATGGATGGTCTTTAAAATGTGGGCCACAACATGCGGGCTCCGGTGACCAGCAGCAAAGCGCAGAGCAGGCGGCGCAGCCACAGCATGGGAACGCGAGTTGCCAGGTGCGAACCCAATAGCCCACCGGGGATCGAACCAATCAGGAGTGACACCACCAGTCCGGAATCTACGTTTCCCAGGCGAAAGTGCAGTAACCCCGTAACGCCAGTCAGAACGACGGCATGCACGATGTCGGTCCCGACGTTCACCTTGGGCGGGAAACTATAGAACAGCAGCAACAGCATCATGATGATGCTGCCCGATCCCACCGAAGTCATTCCCACCAGGAAGCCGGCAACGACGCCGATCACAACCATGCCGGCGAATCCCTTCATCGTCGGTGGGCGATTCGCAACGTGGTCCTCGATTCGTTTCTGTAACAGCAACAGGATCGGAACGATGATGAGAAGCACGCCAACAGCGGTCTTGATGAAGTTGTTGACTCCGTCGCCGTACACGTGACGGATGTGCATGAGCAGGTTCACTCCGCCGATCGAGCCCGGAATGCTGCCTAGCGAAAGAGCGATGACCACTTTCCTGCGAACCGTGCCTCTCTTCAGATGCATCAGGCTCGCAGGGATTTTTGTGAAGAAGTTGAACAGCGCGTCCGAACCGACCGCAACGATAGGTGGTACCCGCAAGCCAAAGATCAGCACAGGGAGCAGCAAGACGCCGCCCCCCACGCCGGTCATTCCGATCAGAATACCCACAACGAAACCGACCAGGATTTTGCCTGCTAGTAGCGTCATATACGATCCGTCGTTGGGTTAGGCCGCCGCTCCGTTCACTCCGATGAAGCCTTCGCGCTCGAGATGCAGAATGATTTCCTGTGCGGCTTCCTCGGGTGACAACTCGCCCGTGTTGATTGTTACCTCGGCATCCGTTGGAGCCTCGTACGGGTCAGAGATTCCGGTGAACTCCTTGAGAATGCCGGCTCGAGCCTTGGCGTACAGGCCCTTGCGATCGCGTTGCTCGCACACTTCCACTGAAGTCGCTATGTGCACCAGGATGAAGCCTCCAAAGGGTTCGATCATCTGCCGAACGTGCTTGCGTGTCGCGTCATACGGAGCGA
Source organism: Candidatus Sulfotelmatobacter sp. (assembly GCA_035568275.1). Taxonomy (GTDB): domain Bacteria; phylum Acidobacteriota; class Terriglobia; order Terriglobales; family Acidobacteriaceae; genus Sulfotelmatobacter. Next base: position 17,041 of record DATMOO010000164.1, on the reverse strand, counting down.
TAGGCGCGCAAATAGCAATCCCGCCGTTCTTGGTGATCTCCGACGCAACATAGCCAATTCGTCGGATGTTGATGTCACGGTGTTCCTTCGAAAATCCCAGCTCAGACGAAAGATGCTTGCGCACCAGGTCTCCATCCAGCAAGGTCACCGGACGCCCGCCGACTTCCAGGAATTTCGTCAGCAACACATTGGCGATCGTCGACTTGCCGGAGCCGGACAGGCCCGTGAAGAAGATCGTAACGCCCTGCCGGCTGCGAGGTGGAAAGCTTCGCCGTAATTCGTGAACTACCTCGGGATAGGTGAACCAACCCGGGATGTCGCGTCCCTCATTCAACCGCTGGCGCAGTTCCGTGCCCGAGATATTCAGAACGCGATCGCCCTTCTTCACTTCGTCGTCCGGAATGTAACGATCCTCGCCTTCGAGATAGACCATCATGCTGAAGGGAACCATGGTTACACCGATGTCCGACTCATGCTTTTTGAAAACTTCCTGGGCTTCATACGGTCCATAGAACGGCTTGCCATCTGTGTCCTGGCCTGGTCCCGCGTGATCGCGTCCCACGACCAAGTGCGTGCAGCCATGATTCTTGCGGATGAGTGCGTGCCAGATCGCCTCGCGTGGCCCCCCCATGCGCATGGCAAGGGGCAAAATAGAAAGCTTCTGCGTCCCCTGCGGATACTTCGAACCAAGCAACTGATAACAACGCACCCGCGTGTAATAGTCCACGTCGCCCGGTTTGGTCATTCCGACGACAGGATGAATCAAAAGGTTGGCTTCGACTTGCTTGGCAGCGCGGAATGTCAGTTCGACGTGCGCGCGGTGCATCGGATTTCGAGTCTGGAAAGCTACGACGCGGCGCCATCCCAGCCGCGCAAACTCATTGCGAAGCTCCGCGGGAGTAAAGCGCAGAGAGCGGAAATCATAGTGCGAAGGCATCTGCAACCCTTCGACGCGTCCTCCGACGTACCAGGGGTTGGCAATGTTCATCGTGTAGTTCGCACCCGGGTGGGCCTTGCTGGTGCTGTTAAACACAGCTCTGGCTTCGGCAGCGCGGTCCGGTTGCCAGACTTCTTCCACGTGGAGAACGGCGAGCATTACGCCCTCGGGGTCGCGTAGAGCCACTTTGCTGCTGCCCGGAGTCAACTTCTTGGCGAATTCTTCGGTCACGTCCAGAGTGATCGGCATCGGCCACAGGATTCCGCTGGCCAGCTTCATGTTGTGGCCGACGCCTTCATAGTCAGCCTTGGTCATGAAGCCTCGCAGCGGGGAAAATCCTCCGCTCATCAGCAATTCGAGGTCACAGATTTGGCGGGCCGTAAGGTCCCACGACGGCCATTCGCGAGAATGGGCTTTCAGTTCTGCGGCTTTTTCCGGCGATGCCAGCAGATCAATCAGTTCACCACCGTGTGGAGCAATCAAATGACTAGTCGAAGCGGACAAGAGCGTGAGCCTCCCAGATTCGTTGATTTGGATTTATTGCATGTAGATTCAGCATTTCGCAGCAGGAATCAATAGATGATTCCGGGCTGCTATTGAGGATGCAAACCGGACTTCAATCTTTGCCGCGGGCCAAAGACCCTGACTCTTGCTTAAAGTTGACACGAAAAGAAATGATGTTATTCCCCTTGCAAGTGTCATGCCGCTTGTGTGCTGCTATTGTACTGTAAGTTGATAAGGATAAAAGCTTAAACTTGGTTTCGCAGGTGCCGAAACCGTTCAGACCTGTATTTGTGTGCAAATCCGTGCGCAGTTTTGTAAGCGAATTTCCCCGGAAAACGGGCCGAATATGCAATTCTGTGCGCAATATTCACGGCCGCGTTTTCGAAGTCTGTTTTTCCAGTACGCTGCCTCGGTAGCATATGCACTGCCCCGCAGGTAACCCTCCTGCGATTGCAGGTAGTGGCGGTACTGGGCCGTTGGCGACGGCAACGGACGGTCTGCAACGATGGATGCGTAATTCGCGGCCACCTCTTGGCTGAGCACTAGAGCCGATTCCCGATCACAAATAAATTTGTGCACAGTCAGCACGTATAAGTGGTCCTGAGTTCCCACTCGGTAGAGCGTCGCTCGGGATAACGGACTGGCCTGCAAATCGAATGCATGGCTTAGATTCTGCTGGCAGTGCCTACGCGGTTGTTCGCGCTCCTTTTCCGGCAGGGATGTCCGCTCGACCGCGGTAAGTGGCGCGCAGGTCAGAAGGGCACGGAGCGTGCGCGGTTCGTTCTTCTCCATCACGAAACTGGAGCGCAAGACGTGCCGGTTATGCGCCAGTTCGGTCTCTTCTTCAAGCGAGCGTTCCAGTGCTCCGCGGATTCTCACGCAGACAGGAATATGGTTCACCGCGGGAGTATGTCCCAGTTGCTAGAGCACCCAGAACCGTGGCTGCTGCGCCGATTCCGAGAGCGCTACAGCTACCTTCGGAACTCTAGTTTCAGACTTTAGTCATTTCCGCTACTGCCACTGCCGCCACATAACCGGTACCCATCGGCACGTCGCACACCGTCCACCGTGCAGCCTCAGTTGGATCGGGGCGGGTTGCTAGAAGCGCGTCGCGATCTTGTTCAGCGATAGAAACGTCGAATTCATGCAGCGCCAGCGAAAGGCCGTCGCCTTTCGCCTTAATGTAGGCTTCCTTCCTGGTCCAGCATCTGAAGAAAGCAGCTTGCAATTCATCCCCGCGAAGAGACCGCAGGGCCTGACGCTCGCGTTCGGAGAAAAATCGTTCCGCCAACCGTTGCGCATCGACTCCACGCACTAGGTTCTCCACGTCTATTCCGATTGTCCGTCGCATCACAAACGCCATAAGAGCGAGACCGTCTGTATGGGAGACGTTGAAGCACAATCTACTTTCGCCCTCAAGGGCGGGCTTGCCACGGACCGCATAACGGAAATGCACCTCTTGCGGCGTAATGCCAAGGTATTGAGCCAGCAAAGTACGAAGCGTTCCGCGTGTCAGGACAAATTCCTTGCGCGGCCGTTCGACGCGGAATCGAAGTGCCCTCTCCTGTTCTTCACTCGATAGCAACCGACAATACGCATTCACTTCCGCGGCCGAGGCATCAAGCCGACGCTGCCACAAATGCACAACTCCGGGGTGCAATTCGGAAGGGCGGCCAGTCGTCCTCGCATCCCAAACCTCGCCGATCTGTACCTCCGTCTTTGATCCCATCAACAGGCTTGATCCATCTTTCTCTCTGAATCCTCCAGCAGAGCGCTAACGTATTGTGTAGCAATAGGTTAAATGCTCTTCTTAAGGTGACGAAGTTTGATGCTTACGTTGGTCGTGCTGTTGTTGGGTGAGAGGCGTAGTAGGACCCGCGTTCGGCCTCAAGTCTGCGGCCCTGCTTGCTAAATCGTGGCAGGTGCAACAGGCCGACTTTCTGCCCGGCGAACTGCAAGGTAGTAGCCAGCACCTCGAGACCATACTTCACGCTGCGGCGGAAATTGATCGACGACGCCTCCTCGAAATACTTCGTCGGACAGGAGACTTCTCCTATGCGAAAGCCGAAGTGCACGCATTGCGCCAGCATCTGGTTGTCGAAGACGAAGTCGTCGGAATTCTCCAGCAGGGGCAGCTCCGTCAGCACCTGGCGGCTGAAGGCGCGATACCCCGTGTGGTACTCGGAAAGCTTTACCCGCAGAAACAGGTTCTCAAACGCGGTGAGCAGGCGGTTGGAGATGTACTTGTACAGCGGCATGCCGCCCATCAGTGCGCGGCCTCCAATGATGCGCGAGCCCAGCACTACGTCATACACGTCGTAGGCCACCATGCTGGCCATCGCGGTAATCAGCAGGGGCGTGTACTGGTAATCAGGGTGGAGCATGATGACGACGTCGGCGCCCGCCGCCAAGGCTTCGCGGTAGCAGGTTTGTTGATTCCGTCCATAACCATAGTTGCGATCATGCTGGAAAACGAGCAGCCCCAGTCGGCGGGCCAGTCCGACGGTGTCGTCGCGGCTGTGATCGTCGACCAGGATGCAGATGTCGACGAGATCCGGAATCTCTCCGACCGTGGCCTCAAGGGTCTTCTCCGCGTTGTAAGCGGGCATGACGACAGCGATGCGTTTGCCGTTGATCATGGGAATACTTCGGGAAGATACCCCAATAGTCTAGCCGAGAATTAGATTCGCCGCGACGCCTGCTGGCAATCGGGCTTCGGTAACAACCGAGGCACGAGAATCTGCCGGAATTGGGCTTGCATTTTTCGCCACTGTTTCGCTTTCACCATTCCCCACGCAGTGTGGTTAAATAGAGTTCCAGGCGTGAATTTTCTCGAGACTCTCCCTCGGCATAAGGATCCGGCAATGCAAGATCGCTGGGAGGGATGCGTGTCGGTGATTGTGCCGGTCTACAACGAGGTGGACCATCTCGAGGAACTGTTGCAGGCCGTTCTTGCATCTCCCGTCAAGAAAGACGTCGTTATCGTCGACGATGGCTCAACCGACGGCACTCGCGAGAAGTTGCTTGCGCTCCCGCAGCGCGAAGACGTCACTATCGTGTTCCACGAAAAAAACTGCGGCAAGGGAGCTTCGATTCGCACCGCTCTCGCCTACGCACGCGGCGAATACGTTTTGATCCAGGATTCAGACCTTGAGTATGATCCGAAGGACTATCCTGCGTTGTTGGCGCCTTTGCAACAGGGATCAGCGAACGTTGTCTATGGTGTCAGGCCTGATCGGCCTGAGCGCGGTCTCCGGTTCTTCCTCGGAGCCAAACTGTTAACCCACCTCACGAACCTTCTCTACGGCACCAGAATTCACGACGAAGCTACTTGCTACAAAGTCTTTCGACGCGCCTTGCTTGCTCGATTGGGACTCGAGTGTCGCCGCTTTGAGTTTTGCCCGGAGGTCACGTCGAAGCTTTGCCGCATGGGAGAAAAAATCGAGGAGGTCCCTATCTCGTACCGTCCTCGATCGGCGGATGAGGGCAAGAAGATCCGCTTATCCGATGGCTGGCTGGCAATCTGGACTCTTATGCATTACCGATTCCTGCCGCGCCGCCGCTGGCTTCAGAGTCCGCAGGAGCCTTCTTCTGCGCCGTTTGCGGTCAGTTTTTCGCGATTGCCAGCGGAATAGCAAAAACACGGCTTCATCGCGAGGTGCGCTTTCGCAGGGCAAATTCACCGCTTCCTGCCATCCAACTGGTCCATCGGAATCTCGATGTCGTGGGGCAAAGTCAGCATTCGGATCTTCAGAACTCCGCCGCTGGGAGGCACCCAATTTTTCTTTTCATAAAGCAGCAGATTCTCGCCCTTCCACTCGGGCTCGTTCGTCGTGACCGGGTAACCACCCAATAACGAGAAATCGTCGCCCCGCAATTGTTCCCGGAGAATGCGCTGCGAATCGAAGCGTATCGCCAGCTTCTGCGATACCACTGCAAAACGAACTCCGTACCGCCGGAGAGCCTCCGACACCTCCCCTTTGCTGCGCAGCAATTCCTCGCTGCCCGGGCCCGGCCGGATGTCATCCGCGTAAAGCACCTTGCGCAAAGTTACAAACCGCCTGCCCGGATCCAGGGCCCGAACGAAGAACACAAAATTCCCCGGCACTGGCCCGTCAAAAAGAATGATCCCCGAATCGTAACCTTTCACGATGCGCGCCGCGGCTTCCTTATACCCGCTGATATACGGCCTCTGGTAGCGCCATGCCGGAATCACCAGAATCACAATCAACAAAGCCGCTGCAGCCCGCATCGCAACTCTCATCGGACCGACCCGGAACATTCGAGTGATCAACCCAACCGCGAAGTACACCAATGGGGGAAACCAATAAACCGCAAAACGAGGTTCCCTTTGCCCAAACCAGCTGAATGTCAGGTAGCCCGACAGGACCCAGCATCCCATGATCGTTGTCCGCCGCGGGGTATCCCAGCGGAATGCGAGCGCCGCTCCGATCAGGGCCAAAACCAACAGAGTTGGGGGAAAGGAACTGGGCAACCTCTGCCCGTAATACGTTATGCGTTCCCATCCACCCATCCGATGCGAACCGAGATCATTTGCGACAGCCCTCCCTTGCAGGAACAACATCAGAGTCAGAAATGGCCCGGCCAGAACCGCTACGATCGCCGTGAATAGGATGGCATCGCGTGAAATGATCCGCTTCCACTGGCCTGTGACCAGCAAGGTCAACAGGCAGAATACCAACAGATAAACACTGGTTTGCTTGCACAGAAGCGCCGCACTCAGCCAGAGTGCAGATAGGTAAAGCGATTTTCTTTGATGCTGTTCCAGATATCCGATCCAATGTCGGATCGCCGCTACGCCCAGCGCCAGAGATGGAACCTCCAGCATGACGCTCTTCTCGAAGAGAAGAACCATCGGCAGAAGCCCAAGTGCGGCGGTGCAGATCCCGGCGGTATAGGAGTCCAGCGTTTCCTCGACCAGCCGGAACCACTGATAGAGCAGCAGGACGCAAAACAGCAGCACGGTCAGCCGGGCGGAAACCACCGAGGGACCCAGTGTCAGGAAACTCAATCCTTCAAAGATGTAGAACAAGGGAGGCCAGTGAAGGATGGCGACCGCTGGATACTGCGCGTAATAGCGGTACGCATATTGCACCGGATGTCGAATGGGAAGATCGCGAAACGCGTCGGCAACGAATAAGCCGGTGACGGCATGCTGCGCCTCGTCCACGTTGTAATCGAATTCGCCAATGCGAATATCGCGCGCGGCAACCACGCAAACCAGCGCAATGCTGCCCAACAGCCAAAGCCAACGCGTCCAGGCTGCGGACCGAGCATTGACGGCGCCCTGCCCGGTAGCTTTCTCTTGCTCTTGTTGTTTCAAGCCAGCACGCGTTTCCAGCGCTTCCATCTTGCTCGTCTCCCGATCAGAAAAGCCTCACAGTAATCATTCATGTCCCACGTAGACGCTGCAACGGTTCGCATACCCTGAGGGTGCGCGATAGAACACCATTACCAATTCGTATTCAGAGCTTGTTGTTGTGGCTCACATGTTGGCGATCGTGCACCACGAAGTTGGAGGACCGTCGTTTGCTACTGTTGTGAGTCTCAAACGAGGATCGGCTTCAGACTGTTGCTTAACATTGTCGCCGATGATCGGCGTCCTGACAACGCCGTTCTTCAGGATTTCTCGCTAGATCCCGCGTCCATCAACCGGTCTGGGCCGTTGATTCCATAGGATCTGCCTTGAACTTCCGGGAAAATAGGATGGCCCCGCGCTCAGGTGAGACTAAGTCCCTTTCTTCAACTGCTGTTTCCACCCGAGCACCCTCGCTTTAGCTCCCTCGGCCTCGGCTTCGGGAATCATCCCTTTTTTCTGATAGAGCACTGACAGACTTGTGTGCGCGAGCACGTCGTCAGGATCTATTTCGGTGATTCTCCTGGCCACCTCAATCGCCTCGTCGAAACGCTGCAAATCCTGCAGCGCCCGCGCCAGCCCATGCATGGCCTCAGTAAATGTCGGATCGGCAGTCAGTGACTCTTGGTAGGTCGCAACCGCCTTCTCCAGGTGTCCTTCTGCCATGAGATCCAGAGCGGCATAGTAGAGGTCCTCAGCTCTTTGGCGGGTGTTTGCGTCAGTCATGCGGAAGAGATCGAGGCAGAGCCTGGATTTTAGCACGGGCCGTTGTGGGGACAGCCGCCATCGGCTGTCCCCCCGCGCCAGCGGCGCTCTTCTCGGAACTGTCACTTTGCATCCATTGTGGTTATTATGGGGGCGGCATGAGCAACAAAATCCGCTTCCTCTGGAACGCCACCCGTGGCCATCGCCTGGCTCCATGGCGTAGCCCGTATCTTCTCTGGCGCATCGAGACTTATACCGGCGTGAAGATGAAGCAGATCGGCTTCGTGGAGTTCTGGGAATTCATGTGGCGAGAACGCCACGAACTCTGGCGCTTCCTGCGCTGGACGGGCGAGATGGAGCGCTACGCCCATCCCAAACCGAAGAGTTCCTAGCCGTTTGTGTTCGTCGCGTTAGGGAATGCGTTGGTGGAGGGCGTCTTTCTCGAGGGGGTTGGTGGAAGAGCGGCGCTTTAGCGCCGCGTTCAGCACGATCTGATGAAGGGCTTTAGTCCCGGTAGCCGCTTATGCGCCCTTGCCCGCCGCTGTCGCGCCGCCGAGCTGTACGGTAACCTCTGCGCCCTTGCCCGCTCCCGTGAGTTGCGCCGCCGGTGCCCGGTTCGCAACGATCTCCAGATATCCCATGCTTCCGAGAATTCCAAAAACCTCTCCCGGGCCGCCCTCGGAAAAAGCGCTGCGAATCTCTGTGATTTCTTTGTTTCCAACCATAATCTTGAACGCCGCCTTGCCCGAAAACAGGGCGGGAGCGTCGTCCGGAGTGATGTTCGTGATCAGGTTCCCGAAGCGATCCACCTTCAGCACCACGGCCCTCAACTTGTTTTCCCCGGTAGGCTTAGGTTTGGGCGCGGCGAATTTCACGTAGTCCTCTATCTCATCCCCAAACTTATGTGAGTCCACGAGTTTCGCCAGATAAGCTGCCACCGGTGCAAACACGTCCCGCGCATGAAATGTGTTGCTCACCGGCTGATGGAAATAGTGGTCGGAGGTGACGTGCCGCACATGAATGCGCTCTTCTTTTGCGTAGACCATCGAAAGCACTCCATTGTCAGGAGCGACAAAGTGATAGCCATCGCTCGATGCGATAATCGGCCGCCTCGTCGTTCCCACGCCCGGGTCCACCACAACCATGTGCACAGTCCCGGTAGGGAAATACGAATACGTCTGTGAGATCGCGATCGCGCCGTCGAGCACATCAAAGGCCTGCACCGCGTGCGAGATGTCGACAATCGCCGCCTCCGGCACGATATCCAGAATGACGCCCTTTACAGCGCCCACAAAATGATCGTTGGTTCCAAAATCAGTAGTAAGAGTGATGATCGGACGATGCGCCAACTTGATCCTCGCTGGAAGACAGAATTATCCCTGTACCCGCGAAGTTAATTGTCCGGGAAGCTGTGCGTCAAGGCACTGAGGTAATGGGGTGAACTCTTGGGCGAAGCTGGATGTTCGAATGCATCCAAAAAAGCTAAAGATGAAGTGAGAGCCTCAGTCGCCGCCGCAATCAGGCACGGTTATTCTTACGGCAACTGGGTTCGCTCCACCTTGGCCTTCGTCCATTTTGTGAATTATTTCGCCCGTGGTATTGCCTTCAGTTTTCTTATCGGCGAAATGACGTATGTAATCGAAGACGTCCTTTTGTTGCACTTTTACTCTTGCTCCAGCGTGCAGTTCTGGAACGCTCTCCGGTTCATTGTCTAGCAACCCCTCTATCACACCGCCTCTCCAACTGGTGACCTCGACCCACATCCACTCAGTCCCGGCGTCCTCTGTTTTGAAAGGCGCTTTGACGTCGATGAATTCGCCTGGCTCTAGTCCGGACGAGAATGCTTTTTGCAGTTCGGGCAGCTTGGCCTTAGCCCTCGCACTGGCGGCAAGCAACTCTTCGTTGTGTTTTATCTTCGAGATTGAATCTTCGGATCCGAAGAACGAAGAGATCATTGCTTCTTGTTTTGCGCTGTCATCGGTGCCGGGATAATCGTCAGATCCAAGCTGGATCAAACGATTCTTCGGATCCCCCTCCTCCCATTTTCCAGGTTTCAAGGTAAGGCATGCCACGCCGCTGGCATTTCCTTTGAGTGATTTGAGTTGATCCTCTCGGACATGAGAGTTCTTCACCACTCGCAAATCGAGTTTGAATTCTCCCGGCTCACGTATCGGTGCACCTTCAGCCAGACGTTGAGAGAAGATGTCGATAAGATTCCCTATTTGGCTCTCAGATGACCAGCCGGTTGAGTCCATCGTTACGTCAGGCAGCCCCATTTTCGACATCCCGAGGGTGATTGCCCTTACTGATTCGTCCCCGTTGTAGATGTGGATCACGGTTTCATCCGACACATCCGGAACCTGATCGATCCACGATGCCACTCGCTTTTCATGCCATGCTTCCGGTGAGAAGACTTCTCGCGTTTCCTCATCCCACGCTAATCCATTGATCTTCTCCGCCAATTTGTCAACAATCGCGTTAGCAGTTCGCAAGCCGGTCCATACGTATTCTCTTGGGTGTCCGAAATTGAGAATGAGGGCTCGATCGGAACTCTGCAGATCACGGGCCTGATCTGGGGTGAGTCCGCGTCCGAAGTAGCGTAACGACCGAATGCCCGGAGGCAGATATTTTTCTTTCACATTCTTTTCCACGTAGGCATGAATAAGGACGGCCTGTGGACGCTCCGGTATTTCGTCAACGACCTTCACTCCCGGAAACTTCTTAAGTACATCAGCAAGAGCGCCTAATGGGTCCACATTTTGCGTCGATCTCCTAGGCACCAGGTACACTGCATACTGGAAGTTTATCGAATCCGCCATGGGAGAACTCTTGGGTGTCGCTTTTGTGGGAGCGTGTAGTGAACAGCAGCACAGGAATACGAGCATTGTGATGGCGCTGACCAGCCATACCCAAGATCCTGCACGTCGCTCTGACGTCGTTGAACCAGTTTTCGCGAGACGTACAATCCGCCGATTCATGGATGACGAGTTTACGATACTCGGAGCTGGTTGACGACATAGACGCGGTGCTTAAGGTCGCGCTGTAGACCGGCGAGACAAAGCCGCTGCAATCCAGGATCGCCTCGCTGAAACTCCCGTAACCACGGCTTCTCCCCGCTTCTGCTATACTGTTGTTGACGCTTTTTCCACGGTTTGCTTGTGACGCGGTGGTCCTCTTTTTCTGACCAGCTTCATCTCCGCCTTTCCTGCCCGCCGTTTAGTTAGCGCAAAATCCAAAACTCAAATGTGAGCGGCGTTGCGGCTCTTGACGTGTGTCAGAGTGTGCGTGACAAACGGCCCCTCCAGAAAGAAAAAAATTCGAATGACCACATTTTCAGAACTGCCCTTGTCTTCTACGTTGCAGCAGAAGCTGGCGGCAGCTCAATTCATCAACTTAACCCCCATCCAGCAAGGTGCGATTCCTCCCGCTCTTGAGGGGCGGGATGTCATCGGAACCGCACAGACCGGTACCGGTAAGACGCTCGCATTTCTCATTCCGCTGATCGAAACTCTCCAGCGCGAGCCGGCGAACCATACGACCGCCCTGGTGCTGCTTCCCACTCGTGAGCTCGCCATGCAGGTGCACGAGCAGTACGAACAGCTCCGTACCCGCAAAATGCCCACGGCTGCGCTCGTCATCGGAGGAGTTTCGGAGAAGGCCCAGATTCAAAGCCTGCGCGCCGGTTCGGAGCTGGTGATTGGCACTCCTGGACGTTTGCAGGACCTGATGAATCGCAGATTCGCCGAACTGCGGTACGTGAAGGTCCTCGTGCTCGACGAAGCCGACCGCATGTTGGACATGGGATTCCTACCTGCGATCCGCAGGATCTTGTCGGTGCTCCCAGCCAAGCGGCAGACGCTATGCTTCTCGGCCACCCTGGAACAATCCGTTGCCGGCCTGGTAAACGACTACATGCGCGATCCGATACGGGTCGCTCTCGGTTCGGTGCTGAAGCCCGCTGAAAGCGTACAGCTGACGGCCTACGAAGTACGGCCCGGCGAAAAGCTCGATGTCCTCCGCCAACTGCTCTATGCAGAAAAAGGCCAGACCCTCATCTTCACCCGCACCAAACGTGGCGCCGAAAGGTTAGCCAAAGATTTAGTGCGCGACGGCTTCAACGCCGGAGTGATTCACGGTGACCGCTCGCAGTCCCAGAGGAACGCTGCTTTGAGTGGATTTCAGGAAGGCCGCTATCAGGTGCTGGTCGCCACCGACGTTGCATCGCGCGGCCTGCATGTCGACGATGTAGCCCACGTTATCAACTACGACCTGCCGAAGATGGCTGAGGACTTCATCCACCGCGTGGGCCGTACCGGCAGAGCAGGTCTGCAAGGGCAAGCCTCGAGCCTGGTAGCCGGAGCCGAAGTCATTGAACTCCGCCACATCGAGCGCACACTCAAATTGAAGATTGAGCGCAAGCAGTTCGACAGCTCGGCACCCGGGCGCCCGATGCGAGTCGTTCAAAACACGCTGGCATCTCGAACCTTGACCGCTTTGCCCGGAGAGGTGTTTGCCTGAGAACTGCGCGGCTCGTCGACGAGGGTCTTCCTTAGTGAGCCTTCGTGTCCTTTGTGGTCGAAGGTTTTCTCACTACGGAGGACCCAAGGCTTACCAGGAACTAGTCCTTTCAATCTTCCCGCAAAGCCTCGACCGGCTGAATAGACGCGGCTTTGCGTGCCGGCAAAAGCGCCGCAACCAGCCCGATGAGGGGCAGCATGAGCAGAACCGAGGCATAGGTCCAGGCGTCCAAAGGATGCACCTCGTACAAGAAGCTCCGAATCAGGCGTTCCGCGGGGAATGCCAGCAGGAGACCTATGCCGAGCCCAATCCCGATTACGATCGAGCCTTGACGGAAGACCATTTGCACCACACTCTGCCGGGTCGCACCTAACGCCATGCGAACCCCGATCTCGCGGCGGCGGTAGCCCACCAGCTGCGATAACACTCCATAAAGTCCGGCGACCACCATCGCCACCGCAAGACCTGCGAACGAGCCGACCAGATACAAGCCCAGCCGCTGGCTGAAGGTGTTCTGGTCGACCGCTTCCTGCATGGTCTGAAACTCGTCGAGGGCGATGCTGGGGGCGACCTCGTGGAAGACCGATCGCATCTCGGCTGCGACGGGAATGTTGCTCCTGGTTTTGACGGCGAAATGAACAATCGTCTTCAAGAGCGCCTGGTAAAAGAGCGAGGTTGTTGGAACCTGTTGCTGCGGAAGCATGAGGAACGGTTGAATTTCAGCGCCGACGTTGTGGTCCGCCTGGTCGCCGAGAATCCCAACGATCGTATACTGCTTGAGCATGCCCGTGTCCTTGCCTCCAAGCTCGACTTGCATTCCCAAAGGATCCTTTCCCTTGAAGTATTTTCGGGCGAAGGCTTCGTTGATCACCGTTACAAAGGGGGAAGAGGCAATATCATCGTCATTGATCATGCGCCCGCGTATAACCGGCGTCCCGAAGGTTCGGGCGCAGTCGCCACTCACGGCCGTGACCCGCGTCGAACGCGGATTCGCCGGATCATCCGTTTGCCCGACAATCTTGAAATCCGAACTTAAATCCCATCCCGAAAGGGGCGGCGCTGTGATGAGCGCGGCGCTCTCGATTCCGGGCACTCGGCGCATGCGCTCGAGAACCGGCTGATAAGTGAGAGTGGCGACTGAGGCTGGCGCGTTCGCCGTGTCCTCCGAGACGGCCATCGCGGAAAAACCCGCGGCATCGGCGGGCATGGCGGTGAAGGTGGTAACGTTTGCGGTCTCAAAGCCCAGCCGCGCTTTTCCCAGATTCCAGAGCGTGTGGAAGAGCAATCCGGTTCCGACGAGGAGCAGCGTCGAAAGCGCGACTTCGGCCGCGACCAGCGCTCCGCTGAGTTTTCCACCGACCGTGCGCGACCCAACGCCTCGCGAAGCGGCTTGCAGCGCGGCCTGTGGGTTCACGCGCCCCACCAGAAGAGCTGGCAAGAGCGACGACAGCACCGTGGTAAGGGCGGCGATTGTGCCCAGCGCCACCACGATTGTCCAGTGAATCGCAATCGAATCGGCGCGTGGGATGGTTCCGTCAGGTAGCTTTCGAATCCCGACCATCGCCAGTTGCGCGAGCAACAGGCCGGCTCCACAACCCAGCAGGGTCAGTGACAATCCCTCAGCCAGCATTTGACGGACGAGCCTTGCTCGGCCTGCACCGAGGGCTGTCCGCACCGCGAATTCCTGCTGGCGCGCGAGGCATCGGGCAATCAGCAGATTAGAGACATTGGCGCAGGCGATCAGCAGGACTAGCCCCAGTGCGCCGAAAAGAGCAAAGAGCACGGGACGCGCCGGCCCAGTGAGTAATTCCTGGTACGACGAGGCCCAAAACTTGATTTCTCCGTGAACGCCTTCCCGGGGAATGTGAGCGGCAATCGCATCGAGTTCGTGCTGAGCCTGCGCGATCGTGGCTCCGGAACGAAGCTCGCCCACCACGTTGAAGAAGTTGTAACCCCTGTCCTTCAACATCTCCGGCGTCGGTTGTAGCGGGATCCAGACACCCTTCTGAAGATCAGCCCCCACCTGTTCGGGAAAGTGGAAGCTCTGCGGCATTACTCCAACCACAGTGTGCGTCTTGCCGCTGATTTTGACCCCTTGGCCGACGATGCCGGGATCGGCATGAAAGCTTTGCCGCCACAATCCCTCCGAGAGCACTACCGCCAGAGGTCCCCCAGCTTGGCCCTCTGCATCGATGAACGTGCGTCCTAGCAGGGCCCGTGCGCCGAGGATCGGAAAGAGGTTTGTAGTTACGTGCGGCGCCAGAATGCTTTGCGAACCGTCCCGAGTTTCAAGAACGCTGACGTCTTCCGTGTACCCGGCGGCATCCTGCAGCAGCATGGATTGGGTGTGAATGTCGCGATAGTTCAGCCATGAGGTGGTGGAAAACGATGCCTTATTGACCCCAGAACCGATAAAGAGCAGGCGATCAGAATGCGCATAAGGCAAGGGCCGCAGCAGAACGCTTTCGATCACCGTGAAGATCGCAGTATTTGCGCCAATCCCTAGAGCGAGGGTCAAGACAGCCAGCACAGCCATTCCTGGTGTCTTCCGCAGTTGGCGCAACGCGTAGCGCAAGTCGTGGAAAAGAGTCGGCACGGACACCTCCGGCGTACGAGTCTTAAGAAAGGCTGGCACTTTCCTAGCCAAAGGAAAACAAGAAACATCTCAACTGTTATCAAGCAATTCTGTCGGTTCGTGGGGATGGAATGTGCGGTCTGGATGACCAAAAGCGGAGTGAGTTGTCCGGTAACGAACAGAGCGAAAACAGCCGCATCCAGATATTTCTACTCGTACCGCAGCGCCTCGATGGGATGCATCCGCGCCGCCTTCAGAGCAGGGAAGAACCCGGACACAATCCCCACCATCGACAGAATCGTGAACGAGATAATCATCACGCCCATTGATGCGTGCAGGAAGATAGCGCCTTCATGGTCGGTAGTCTTGTAGAACTCGTCGTACAACGGCATCGGCGGGATCACCCAGGTAAGAACCTGTGCCACCAGCATCCCGATCGCGCCGCCGACAAACGTCAGCACCAGGGCTTCCAACAAGAACTGAATCAGAATGTGCCGTGGCCGCGCCCCAATCGCCTTGCGCAGCCCAATCTCCCGGGTCCGCTCTGTCACTGAGACCAGCATGATGTTCATTACGCCTATGCCGCCGACGGCCAGCGTGCAGACTCCAATCAGCCCGAGCACTGCCTGCAACCCGTACGAGAACGCGTTAATCATGCTGCGGTCTTCGATCGTGTCCCACTCCGGCGTAGCCTTGTCGTCCTTGGGATCGAAATGATGCCGCCGCGCAATCACCTCACGCGCCGCCATCAGCGCCTTCTTGTTCTGCTCCGGAGCAATCGGCTGGATAATGATTTCGTCCGGATCCCGCAGGTTCTTCAGGTCGCGCATCAGCGCAAATGGAATGAACGCATTCTCGTTATCCGGCCCCTGGTACATCGAGTCCTGAATCTTGTTGCGCATGGTCCCGATCACTTCGAAGTCCAGCCCGCCAATTTCGACGTGCTGTCCTGCGCCTGGCGCTCCCTGAAAAACTTTTTTCGCTGCGTTGTAGCCTAGGATCACGACCCGCCGGTGATCGGCAAAATCGGTCTCATTGAAATAGCGTCCGTCATCGAGATCGAGCTTGCGCATCTGCCCGTATGGCATATCCACGCCGCGCGTCATGATTGAAACCACGCGTGTACCGATCTTGAATCCGAAGTCGCGATCGATCTCTCCACTCACTGCCCGAATGATCGGAACTTCATCGCGGATCGCTTCCACATCTTCGAGTTCATACTTCACTGCCTTGCCGGCGCGCTGTCCCCCGGCCTGCATACTCGTCTGCCCCGGCCACATTACGATGACATTGTTCCCCATGTTCAGGAATGCGCTGAGCACGCAGCCGCCGAGTCCCTGCCCGTAAGCCAGCAGGAGCACCACCGATACCAGGCCCCACCCGATGCCCAGCATGGTCAGCGCCGATCGTGTCCGGTCGCGCATGAGCGCCTGCCATCCTTGCAACACGAGTTCCTTGAGAAACATGGTTGAGACGAAGGAGGCACTCTTCCTGGAGCGGGGAGTGTGGAGCGGCACTGGAGACGGTAATTCGAACGTGCGAACTCTCGACGTCTCCCGGCTCTCCGTCGTCAGTGGTGGGACCGCGCTCATCTTCCTACTCCTTGCATGTGAACTTCGAATTGAGACTTCAGATCGCAGATTTCCGTGTCTCTAAATCTGAAATCTGCAATCTGAAATCTGCAATTTCTCCTCTACTCGATATGAATATCGCCCGACCCGGTGTGCACGCGGAGCAGTGGCCCGCCGCCGCGCACTTTACCGTGAATCGATTTGTGCGAATCCCCTATCCGCCCCTGCACTGTCATCTCCACCGGGGCACCTACGTCGACGGAGCCTGAACTGGTCGAAATGTCCGCATCGAACGCGGCATTCGACGGCAATCGCAGACGCACGTTGCCGGACCCGGTGCGGGCATCCCAAGTACCGCTCTGCTTACCCTCAGCGGTGATTTTACCGCTGCCGGTCTCTCCGTGGAAGCTGCCCTGCACGCCTCTCGCGGTGATGTTCCCCGAACCCGTATGCAGGTCGATGTCGCCCGGCCCGGTTTCTTCAATCTCGACATCACCGCTACCGGTGCCGCCTCGCACCGGTCCCGAAACCTGCCTCGCTCGCACATCACCCGATCCCGTCTGCACCCGGATCTCGCCGTTCAGGTTCGTGAGTCTCACGTCGCCCGACCCGGTCTGCACCTCCGCATTGCCGCGCGTACCCTCGATCGTCTGATCGCCTGAGCCGCTCTTCGTGCGGACAGTCGCTTCCGCAGGCACGGTGATCTCGTAATCGATGGCAATGTTCCGGTAATTCACGTAATCGATGTGAATGCTGTTACCGGTTTGCCGAATCGGAGGATTCTGTTCGATGGCGTGCACATCCTCCTCGCGCCGCCCTCCAAACCATCGGTCACCGACATAAATCTTGCCGTG
>DATMOO010000163.1:0-46250 GCA_035568275.1 Candidatus Sulfotelmatobacter sp. | reverse complement strand
GACTGCCACGTGAACAACAACTACTCTCTGAACAGCACACTGTGCTACACATGCCACCAGAAGGACTACACCGGCACCACCAGTCCGGCGCACGCGGCGGCCGGATTCCCGACGACCTGCGAACTCTGCCATGACACCACTGTCTGGACAGACTCTACGTTCAATCACAACAACACGGCGTTCCCCCTGACCGGATCACATACCGTGCCGCCCAGGGCATGCACTGACTGCCACGTCAACGGCAACTACACCACGTTGCCCACGACCTGTATCGGCTGCCATCAGACCGATTACAACAACACCACGAATCCCGGCCACGCCGCGCAGCCGACGTTCTTCCCGACCACCTGCACGACTTGCCACACCACGACCGCCTGGACTGGTGCGACGTTCAATCACACGCAGTACACGCAATTCTCGATTAACCATGGCAACGCAAACGGCGTTTGCGCCACCTGCCATACGAATTCGAACGACTACTCGATATTCCAGTGCACGGCTTGCCACGGCGGCAACAACGCCGCTAACTTCCATCACAACAACGTGAATGGGTATGTGTACAACAGCATCAATTGTTATCAGTGTCACGCGAGCGGCGGCGGCGGATAGCCGCGAATCGCCGAAGAAGACAAGTACGTTTCTCACGGGGCACCGGTAGCTGCTACGTCAGGCAGTATTCGTGCGGGCGTCTTCCATCGGTGTCGCGATGGCACCGGCCCGGAATCAGATCGGGCTGCGTTTACGACGAACAAAATTCGTTCGGAGCAGTTCTTCCTGGCAGCCGCACCGGGTTCTTCTCTTCCACTTCCCGCAGATACTTGCGCACGGTGTGATGGACCTGGGCTGCTTCCGTCGACTGTTCGCGTGGGATGCGGCTCTCCTTGGCCGCAATGGCTTCCACGAAGCTGCCATCCACCGACAGATGCTTGCCCTGCACCAATCCCACGTCCACACACCGGCGCACGATCTGTTCGAACAGGTGCTCGAACAGCTTCGACTCCTGAAACCGCCCCTGCCGGTTCTTGGAGAACGTCGAGTGATGTGGGATCTCCTAATCGAATCCCAAACCCGTGAACCAGCGCCACGCCAAGTGCATCCGCTGTTGCGCATTCTCTTGATCGGGTATCTGTGCGGCATCACGAGCGAGCGCAAGTTGGTGGAGGAACTGGCGCATCCGGTTCTTATCTCGGATGAATAGCGACCCGCTATAGCGGTGGGTCGCACACTCGCGCACTCGTGGGACACGCGCAGTCCCGCTCGGAGTCGGTTACGTGTCCAGTGGAAGAGTGTTCCCCTTGATCCGCAGCCTTCCTCACTCTCCGCCGACGAGCCTGCTGTCTTTGTTCGAATGGTTCATCGGTAGTTATGCCGCAGTGTGACTCCTCGGTGACATGCATGCGAGCCGTATGGCCTAAGCCTTCGCTCGCCGACCTGCTGCCGGACTGGCGTCAGATGTCTCCGAGGTCTCCCGGTTCTCGTGCATGAAGGTTCTAGGCGTGCCGTGGGGTCTTCGACCACGCCGGCCCGCGTTTCCGCGACCTCGTGCATTACGCCGGACTGCCTCCCCGCTGGCCTTTCGGGACGACTATCTTTAATCCCACAAGTAACCGAACACTGGCCAGGCGCGCTTGGCAATCGCTCCCGGGTATGATCTTCTAGTAAGGCCTTATGGGCCGGATGCGCCAATGCGGGAAGAGCCTGAGAATCGCGCTGGGGGTGTGCTCGCTGGCGGGCCTGGCGCTGGCGCTGATGCCGCTGGAGTCGCACGCGCAGCTAGAGAAACAACCACCACCACCACAGCAGCAGCAACAGCAGCTTGTCATTCGCTTCGTGCGCGATCCCGATCCTGCGCCGGAACTCAAGGCCAAAGACGTGAACGGAAAAGAACTCAGCCTGGAGGCGTACAAGGGCAAAGTGGTGCTGCTGAACTTCTGGGCCACCTGGTGCGGGCCGTGTCGCGCGGAAATCCCCAGTCTGATCCGAATTCAGGAGGCGTATAAGGACCGTTTGCAGATTATCGGCATGGATGTGGATGACGACGACCAGGAGCAGCTGCGCGAGTTCGTGAAAGACCAGGGCATCAACTATCCAGTGGCGACGACCTCGGTTCCGGTACGCCTCGCTTATGGAGGCATCGGCGCGCTGCCCACAGTGTTCATCATCAATCAAGACAGCAAAGTGGTGCAGAAGCATGTCGGGCTGTTCAATCCGGCACTGTATGAAATCGAAGCGCGCGCGCTGCTGGGTCTGCCCGTTCCGGCGCGAGTCGAAACTTTTGAAGATACCGGTGAAGTGTTTCTGAAGCACGCAGACCGGGCGAGCATGCTGCCGGGAGTGGACACGTCGAAATTGACGCCGGAACAGCGCATGGTCGCGTTGCACAAGCTCAACGCGGAGGCCTGCGATTGCGGCTGCAGGTACACGCTGGCGCAATGCCGCATCTACGATCCCGCGTGCAACATCAGCAAGGAACGCGCTGCGGCCGTCGTAAAGGAATCAGCGAAATTGCCGGCCAAGGATGCGCGGGAAAATACCACGGCGCCGACTTCGTCCGAACCCTCAGAGCCTGCGGATCCGCCGAAGCCGCGCAATCGAAAATAGAAATTGGAAAAGCCAGAAGCAGTTCCCTGGCTACGCTCGACATGTAGCTAGGCCCAGGTGGTATCACAGGGATTCTGGCTGTTCATGGGGCTCATTTTCTTGTGCGGGCGATCCGTATTGATGTTCAGGTCTAAGCTGTTTTGAGCGTAAAACGCCTGTCCGCGCCAACGTTGATACGAGAGTCACACGATCTTTGAAACTAACTGTTGTAACATCCTGCTTACGCTCAAAATCCAGCGAAGCCAGCTCTGAAGGGGCCACGTCCTCAGCGTGACGGTGCCACGAACGTGTCCTTCTGTACGACCTTCTGCTCATCGGGAGCGCGAATTCCGCGCCACTCGGACGGCACTTCGGTGCGGGCTTTGTTTGTGGGCAGGTGGTTGAAGTCAGATGATTTGAATAGAACTCCAGGCCTGAAGCCGGCTGATCGGTCAGCCGTTTGCGCGGGAAGCGCTAAAGCCGGCGCGCGGGAGTGAGTGATCCGGGGTTGCCTCGCTACCAAACGTGCACCGCCTTTACCCTTGGCGGGCCTGACCGACCCTGGATCAGCTGAGTTTCGAGAACCACTTCGATGTTCTTCTTCTGCCAGTCGACCGGGAGTTGCCTGAGTATTTCATCCATGCGGTTCTCGTTGACTAAGAATTCGCCTGCCGCAACAGTGCCTCCGCGGCCGATACCGGCGGCCACGACAGAAACTTGATCCGTATCCGGAGGTATGAACCGTGCGACGATAGCATAGTCCTTGTAGTCTTCTGTCTTCTGCTGCAATCGGTCGAGCAACCATTCCCGCTTCTCGGGATTGTTCCGATCTTCGATCCAAAATTTCGTCATCGATTTATCATTTGCAAAATGGAAGCGTAATGGAGCTGTTAACCGCAAAGTCCAGCCATTATCGAACGCTCCAATGAATACAGATGGGCTGCGGCGAAGGTCGGTCAAAGTGGTTGTCGATTCGCCGAGCACCCGATAGTTCTTACCGTAGGTACGAAGGGTTCCGGCAATGTTAATGAGTGGATCTACGTCATCGATGATGACCGTGACCATGCTGTCCGGCAGTGTGGTCTCGTGCTGGGGGTCGGAAGCGTCGCGGAGCCGGATGCTGGCGTATTGCGGCTGGTCGGCCAGGCAAAAAAGCGTTGGCTCGGACGAGTTCACGAAGGGCTGCCAGAATTGCTTTACTAACGTCGGACGGGGTTCGCGCAAAGTCGCCCATGAACCCAGCCCAGCCACCAAGAGCGATGCCACAATCACGACAGCTTTGATGGGGACCAGAAATCCCCTTGATCCCGGAATAGCAGGATCAACCGCAGGAATCGAGTCCGATTTAAGCACGGCAGATCCATTGGCGGGTGGCGCCGCCGCGTCGGGAAAGCCGTTGGGGTGACCTGGCCAGGAAAAGTGCGGCACATATGATCCGGACGACAGGAATAGCCGGATCTCCTGGCTGTGTTTGGGATCCTGGTAATACTGATCGATTCGCTTCCGAATTTCGGCTGCAGTGACCCGCACGATAGGGTCGGTGTTGGTGTCGTAATCGGCTGGCCGTTCGAAGATCTCGATCCCGAGAACCCTTTCCTTAAGTTGACTTCCTTGGCCATCCAGCGCGCGCGCCACGACAAACCTCAGAAACTGGCCGTACCTTTTGCTGGAATTGAATAAAGGAGAGGCAAGCAAGTGCTCGAGCTGCTGCTCGACGGCACCCTTTTCGTAATCGCTGCTAGGCGTCCAGCTTTCCGCTGGTGGCTCGGATATCACTTTTCATGCTCTACGTGAGGCAAACTCACTACGTGGTGATGACGGGATTTGGCAACGAACAACTCCAGCCTCAGGATAGTACTGTGCCGGATCACGGACTTTCAACCGTAAAGAGGTGCCTTCACGCCTCTCTTATCGGGATCCTTTACGTCTCGCCAAGTTATTGAAAACACGATGTAACATGCGCCCGGCAAACCTATTATCCGGGTTATCCCTACCGTTTTACCGGTAAATCCTTGCTTGCACGAAAAGCGGCCTTATTATGCGTTGTCTGTGAAGCGGTCTCTGAATCTTTCGCAAAAAAGCTTGAAATGGTAGCCCGGAGGAGGGAACCAATGTTCCGCAGCCGCTACGTTTGGCAAGTCTGTGCACTGGCAGGGATCGCTTTGTTTGTGATCTTGGGAAGCCGCCCGTCCTATGGTCAGAACCAGGAAGTCGCGGCCACATTGAACGGCACCGTTATGGACTCGACTGGGCTACCCATCAATGGCGCCAAGGTCACACTCACCAGCACGCAAAATGGCATCACCCGTGCCTACACCACACAGGGCAGTGGCCTATTCACTTTCACCTTGCTGCCCCCGGCTGTCTACTCCCTCGAGATCAACGTAACCGGCTTTAAAGACTACAAACAGCGAGCGATCTCATTGGGCGCTGGCCAAACCGTTCAACAGAACGTGAGACTGACGGTCGGATCGACCTCGGAAACAATCGAAGTGACCGCCCAGGCTCCACTGCTCAATGCGGACAATGCCAATATTTCCTCGGATGTCTCTGCCAGGCAGGTCGTTGATCTGCCTTTGAACCTGCGGAATGTGATCAGCCTGGCGGAGCTCAACTCCTCAGTCAGCAATACTGCAGAAGAGCAGATCGTAGGCGCACCGGGAATCTCAGGAAGCGCCGATCAGGATGTCTCGTTCCTCAACTTCGGCGGCACCTTCTTCGGGACCGCACAGTATTTGCTGGATGGCAGCTGGGACACGCGTGTGGACTGGGGAGGAGTGATTTACGTTCCTTCCGCTGACGCAGTCCAAGAATTCAAGATTCAGACCAATGCCTTCACATCCCAATACGGATTCAGCAGCGGCAATGTCGTGAATGTTGTAACCAAGTCAGGTACCAACCAACTGCACGGCGATGCCTGGATGTTCTATCGAAACAGCGCTTACGACGCGAGATATTACTTCAACCACAACAGCCAGCCGGCATTCCACCGCGACCAGTTTGGCGCGACAATCGGTGGGCCGATCATCAAGAACAAACTCTACTTCTTTGGATACTACGAAGGCCTGCGGCAGGCGACACCGGCAACCTTCCTGGGCACGATGCCGACGACTGCCGAACGAGCCGGAGATTTCTCGGCGCTGTTGGGCGGCCAGGTAGGAACCGATTATCTCGGCAGACCCACCTATGCAGGAGAACTCTACAATCCATTCAGCACCCGGCAAGTGACTTGCGGAGGAGTTGATACGGTTACGGGCGACGCCGTGAGTCACTGCCCTGCGGGGGCAACCACGGAATTTCTCCGAGATCCGATCTCGGGGAATCCCGCGTCCGGGGCAGGCGTAACCAACATTGTTCCGAGTGGCCTCATGGACTCGATTGCTTCCAGCATCGCCTCGGGAAGCTACTGGCCAAGGCCGAATTCTTCTGCCCTGTTCAACAACTTCGCCTCGGCCTCTTCGGCTGCTGCCCATTCCAACGAGTACTCCATCCGTATGGATTACAACTTTTCGCAGAATGACCGCATCTGGGGGCGCTGGTCTCAGAAGTATGAGCAAAAGATAAACTTTCCCACGTACTATGGAGCTTCCGATCCCGGCGGCCCGGGCGTGGTCGCGCCGAATAACCGCTACAGTGCTAACGTCGGCTACAGCCACATTTTCAGTCCAACGTTTGCCCTGAGCGCAAACCTGGGAGTAAACCGGCACGTCGAACAGTCCACGACGCAGAGCTTTGGCTTCAAATCGTCCACCTTGGGTCTTCCGTCTTTTCTGGATGGAATCGCCCCTAGTTTTCCTCAATTCCAGCCGCAGAGTTATTCGCCTCTCGGCGCACAGGCCGGACTGGACAACTACATCGTGCCGCAGACTATGTGGACCGGTTCGGTCGATTTCACAAAGATCCACGGGAAGCACCAGTTGGGCTTTGGCTTCATGGATATCTGGGCGCGAATTGATGGCGGGCACTATGCCAATACGACCCTGCAGTTTCAGACCACCTCGACTGCCGGTCCCGACCCGCAGAATGCCACTGCAGGAACCGGTGACGGCTTCGCTTCATTCCTGATTGGCGTAGGCAGCGGAAACGACGGAACCGGATTCAACAAGTTTCCGGCGACCGACAAGCATATGCTCGCATGGTATTTGCAGGACGATTGGAAGGCTTCCAGCAAGCTTACGCTGAACCTCGGCCTGCGCTACGAAATTCAGACCGCGCCGGTTGAAAGGACCAACGCCCAGGAGTACTTCGATTTCACCGCAACGAATCCGATCAGTACGGCAGTGGGCGCAGATTATCCCGGCGAACTGGTTTTCAATTCCAGCAGCAATCGAGGTCTTTACAATGCGTCTCACACCAACTTTGCGCCCCGAATCGGAGTCGCATATCAGTTACGCGACAAGCTCGTCTTGCGCAGCGGCTACGGCGTCTTCTTCGTTCCTCAATACTATGGTCAAGGACCGAACACGGGCTTCTCGCAGGGCACGCCCTGGGTCACAAGCCTCAATAGCGGACTTAATCCGTTTACCACTCTAAGCGGGAATGCGAGCTTACCCTGCAGCAACGGTGCCACAACCGTAGCTTGCCAAAGCGCATTTCCCAACGGCGAAAGGTTGCCAACGGGAAATTCTCAAGGCGGCCTCACCGATGTCGGCTTCGGTTTGAATCCGGTAACTGACCCGGTGCGCCTTTCTGCGTACGTGCAGCAATGGATGGCGGGCGTTCAATATTCGCTGACGGACAACGATCTGGTTGATATCGCTTACGTCGGCAACCACGGAGTCCATGTCTTATCTCAATATTTGGAATGGAACGAGATGCCGGCGTCGGATCTGGCGATGGGGAATCAGCTATTCGCGCAGGTTACGAATCCGTTCTTCGGACACATCACGGCGAGTGGTTGCGGTTTGGACCAACCAACGGTTGTGCAAGGCCAATTGTTGCGGCGCTTCCCGCAATACTGCAGCGTGACTGAAGCGCAGCCTGCCGCCGGCGGTTCAACCTACAATGCATTGCAAGCTACCTACACCCATCGTTGGCATTCCGGACTCGACATGAACGTGTCCTACACGTATTCGAAGTTCATGGATAACGTGCAGGGCAATTCTGGTTGGGCGTTTCCCGGCAGTGGAAGCTCTGTCCGCAATTCGTACAACCTGGCTGCCGAGCACTCGCTGGATGTAAGCGACACTCCCCACAGCTTGGTTGTGAATTACAACTACGAATTGCCCTTCGGAACAAACAAAGTCATCGGCCAAGGTTGGAACAAGGCGGTGAACGCGGTTCTCGGCGGGTGGCAATGGAGCGGGATTCTGACTGCGAAATCCGGATTGCCACTCTCGATCAACCCCGCGACGAACAATACTGGTGGCTTTGGTTTCAATCAACGTCCGGATCTGGTCCCAAACGTCAGCCCGGTCCCGCAAGACCAGACCATTAGTCACTGGATCGATCCCGCAGCATTCTCCCAGCCCGCAGCATTCGCCTTCGGAGATAGCCCCCGCTTCCTGTCAAATCTGCGTGCGCCCAAGTACTTCATGTGGGATATGGGCATCCACAAATGGTGGGAATTCGGCGAGGCACGGCGATTGCAATTCCGTTTCGAGATGTTCAACGCATTCAACCATCCCAATTTCTTCGAGCCCGACACAAACCTCGGAGACAGCAACTTCGGGACCATCACCTCGGCCTATCCCGCGCGAAGCGTCCAGTTCGGTCTCAAATTCTACTGGTAGCGCTCGCCCTTCCCCCAACAAAGGCCTGGCGGGTTGAGAAGCCTGCCAGGCAAGATCCACCACACAATTCCGCCACGGCTTAATAGACCAATACACATGAAACATCTTCGGCTGATCCCTACTTTGTACACCATCGGTGTGTTGGTGCTTTGCATTCTCCCGCGCCTTCTGTCCGCGGCTACCCTAGCGAACCCGGCCGTGTACTACGATCCGGTTGCCAATCCGCGGGCGGTTGTGATCGTTGGCGCAGCTCGTTTCGCAATTCTGACTCCGCAGCTCATCCGGATGGAATGGGCTTCTGACCGAAGGTTCGAAGATCACGCGTCCTTGGTTTTTCTCAACCGCCTGCAGCCCGTTCCCGACTTTACCTACCAGACTGCCGCCGACGGAAAAACTGTGATCCGGACCCCCGCGTTGACATTGGTTTATGCACCGGGCAAATGGGATGGAGAGTTCACACCGGAGAACCTCGCCATTTCATTCAAGCTTGGCGGGAAAGAGATTGTCTGGAAGCCGGGAATGGGGGACACGGGCAATCTGCTTGGAGCCGCACGGACCCTCGATCGAGTTCGCGGCTCGGAGGTGCAGCTTGAACTCGGTCTGATCCCTCGCGCCGGCTGGACGGTCGTCGACGACAGCGCGCGCCCCTTATTCGACTCCGCGAATTTCTCCTTCACTCAAGGCGAGGAGAGCCCCTGGCCATGGGTGACACCGCGTTCCGCAGGAGACCGGCAAGATTGGTACTTCGTTGGCTACGGCCACGATTACAAACGCGCTCTTTCCGATTTCACTCGGGTGGCAGGAAAGATTCCATTGCCCCCCCGCTTTGCCTTCGGGGCTTGGTGGTCGCGATATTGGTCCTATACCGCTCACGAATTGGACAAGCTGATCCAGGGATTTGGCACGCAAGAAACCCCACTCGACTTGTTGGTCATCGACATGGATTGGCACCCCACATTCGATGAATTTCCGGCCACCAACAAGCTGGATGCGTCCGGACCCAAGCTGGGCTGGACCGGTTATTCCTGGAACAAGCTTCTGTTCCCTGACCCCGATCGATTCCTCGCGAGCGTACATGAGCAGGGCCTCAAGGCCACGGTCAATCTCCATCCCGCAGGCGGTGTGCAACCTTGGGAGGATGGCTACCCGGAGATGGCCCGTGCATCCGGAATCGATCCTGCAACCAAGCAATACCTTCCTTTCGACAATTCCGACCGGAACTTCGCGACCCATTACATGAAGTACATCATCCATCCCCTCGAGAGGCAGGGGATCAACTTCTTCTGGCTCGACTGGCAGCAGGAAGACATCACGAAGGTTTCCGGGCTGAATCCCACGTGGTGGCTGAACTATATCTTCTTTAGCGATCAGCAACGTGAAGCAAAACGCGCTCTGTTGTTTCATCGCTGGGGAGGATTGGGCAACCATCGCTACCAGATTGGTTTTTCCGGTGACACAACCTCGGCGCGGGAGTCACTCGCATTTCAACCCTACCTTACCGCCACCGCAGCCAACGTGGGCTACGCCTATTGGAGCCACGACATCGGCGGCCACATCCCGGGCGCCATTGGTCCTGAACTCTATTTGCGCTGGATTCAATGGGGAATCTTCAGTCCGATCTTGCGCACGCACACCACGAAGAATCCCGAGGCCGAACGCCGCATTTGGGCCAGTCCGGAGCCGTATTCAGACCTGATGCGCGACGGTTTCGCGGAACGCTATGCCATGCAGCCTTACATTTATACGGAAGCAAGAAAGACGTACGACACCGGACTCGCATTCCTGCATCCGCTCTATTACGAGTGGCCCGAAGGGCCCGCCGCATGGTCGCCAGATTCTCTACTTGGTGCAATGCAGACGGGGGATCGCCTCAGCTATGATCCCAGCATCACATTTGCCGAACTCAGTGCCTTGGAGCAGAAGCTTTCGGCACTTCCGGGGGTGATTCAGGCACTGCGAGCGACGGAAAGCTCCCCAGAATTCGCGAAGACCGGTTCCGATTCGAATCCAAATCAACCGAACGCTCGGCTCGCAGCCTACAACAGTGCCATCACCACAGCTATGGCGCACCTTGCAGATATCAGCGAAACCAAGCCGCGAGCGTCACTGGATAAACTTCCAGGCGAGCAGAGTACAGTGCCAGACCGATAGCCACAGCCGTAACTGTAATGATGCGAACATGCCTACTATCGCTTCTCCTCTCGCTCTTCGCCATTGCGCCAACTTCAAAACCGAGCCCTGAAGCGCAGTTGCAGCTCAGCCCTCTGCATGGTATCGATTTCGTCTTGCGGAATTCGCCCACTTCCCGCAAGTATCTGATCGAGACTATGCCAGGCGGTGTGGCGTTACTCGACTACAACAATGACGGCCTGCTGGACATTTTTCTCGTAAATGCAGGTCACGTTGCAGATCCGTTGTACAGCCCGGCTCACTTTGATCGCCACAATCCTTCCTACTGGAACCGGCTCTACCGTCAGAACCAAGACGGCACCTTCACAGATGTTACGGTACAAGCCGGATTGCAAAACGCCGGCGACTCAAACTACGGAATGGGAGTCGCCATCGGCGATTACGACAATGATGGATTCCCCGACATCTACGTTACGAACTTCGGCCGAAACATCCTTTACCACAACAACGGTGACGGAACCTTCACCGACGTAACCGCCAAAGCAGGAGTAGGAGCAGGCGGTTGGTCGGTCTCAGCCGGATTCTTTGATTACGACAACGACGGCCATCTGGATCTCTTCGTGACTCGCTATCTTGATTGGACTCCAGAAAACAGCAAAACGTGCGGCCGCATTGCTGAGCCAATGTATTGCCCGCCCGGCGAGTTTGCTTCTGCAACAAGTATCCTGTACCACAATAGTGGCGATGGGACGTTCAAAGATGTAAGCGCCGCTTCGGGCATCTCCGCGAAGCCAGGTCGTGGACTAGGCGTCGCTTTCGCCGACTACGACGGCGATGGTTTTACCGATATCTTTGTCGCGAACGACGCGATCGAACAGTTCCTCTGGCACAACAACGGAACCGGCACATTCAGCGAAGTGGCCTTGGATTCAGGCGCCGCGCTTTCCAGCATGGGCAAGAAACTCTCGGGTATGGGAGTTGTTTTCCAGGATTATGACAACGATGGCCTTCCCGATCTGATTGTGACCCAGCTTCCGCACGAGCCTTACGTCGTTTTTCACAATGATGGCCAGGGATCGTTCAGCGCGCAGGAACTGGAAACCGGATTCGGCGCGCTATCGGGCAGCTCATCCGGTTGGGGAGTTGGTCTGGAGGATTTTGACAACGACGGTTGGAAAGATGTCTTCATCGTCCAGGGCCATGTTTTTGACAACGTGCAGGCATACGACAGTTCGCTGAATTATCGCGAGCCCCCGCTGTTTGCCTTGAACCGCAGAGGACACTTCGTAAGAGGCGACCCGGGCTCGAATCTGCCTGTCGCGGGTAGGGGCGCCGCGTTTGGGGACATAAACAATGATGGTTGGATCGACGTAATCACGACGTCACTGGGCGAGCGGCCGCAATTCTTTTCAAGCCGTGGAGGCAAATCGCATTGGCTTACGATCACGCTTCGAGGAAAGCGCAGCAACCGCGACGGATATGGGGCCCGCGTTCAGGTAAATGGGCAGGTGCGATTTGCGACTGCGTCCGGAAGTTATCTATCCTCCAACGACAAGCGACTACACTTCGGACTCGGGAGTGTCGAAAATTGCGACGTAGACGTAAGATGGCCGTCAGGAATTCATCAAAAGCTGCGCCGGATCAAAGCCGATCAATTCATGACAATCGAGGAGTCTGAGCAATGATCATTCCAGCTGTTTTGCTCGTACATTTCCTCTTGCCAACGCAGATTGGTGCGAGCCAGAGTCCTCCAGAGGTCGCGAAACTCCTGCGGTCCGCCAGCGACGCCGAAAACCGTGGCGATCTCGAGCAGGCCATCGCCGATTTCCGAAAAGCCGTCGAGCTCACTCCATCATCGACGCTCGCACTCCTGAAGTTGGGTGACGCTTACATCAAGAAGCAGGACTACGGTGCGGCGATCCCACCATTGAAGCGAGCGGCAGAACTGAGTCCTAACTCTCTTCCCGTACGTCAGTTGCTGGGGTATGCGCTGCTGTCGCAGGGATATGCCAGGGAAGCGATTCCTCATCTTGAGATCGCACATGAGGAGGGCGCATTGGGAGTAGCTCAGCTTCAGGCTGATCAGCCTGGACAGGCCGTGATCAACTTGACAGACGCCCTCGCCAAGAGTCCGGACGATCCCGATCTCATCTACTATCTCGCCAGGGCTGCTGCCGCCCTCTCGTCCGAATCCTCCGAGAGATTGCTCGCGCAGTTCCCGCAGACTGCGCGTGGGCACCAGGCGCGTGGCCAGAACTACTACTCCGCAAAGATGTTTCCAGAAGCGGAGAGAGAATATGAGAAGGCTTTAGCCCTGCGACCCGATCTGCCGGGTTTGCGCCTGGAGCTTGGGGAAGTTTATGCGACCAGTTCGCAGTGGACCAAGGCGGAGGAGCAACTTCGGGGGGAGACCAAGTTGCAGCCCGGCAATGCGGAAGCAGCATATCGCCTCGGAGATGCGCTGTTGCAACAGGGAAAAATGGAAGAAGCCGCTGAAGAATTGCGCCGCTCCGATTCGCTGCATCCGGATATGTCGGAAACCTTATACGCGCTCGGCCGAGCGCTGTTGATAAGCCATCCAGATGCGGCCGAGCGAGACCTCGAACGAGTAATCTCCATAGAGAAGCAGAGTCCACTCGCCGGGCAGGCCTATTTGCAATTGGCCACGAGTCACAGAAAACAAGGAAAGAAAGAACTGGCCGCTCGGGATATGGAGGAGTACAAACGTATTCGCAGTCTAACGTCAAAGCCGGAACCATAAAGACGAAAGGACTCTCACTTCGACACAACGATCCAGCGCCGCACTTTCATCAGCCAACGAACCGCGGCTCGGAATATCGGCCGGGAACAGGCGGCACGGCTCGACGCGATTCTGGCGGCTCCGCTGAAGCCACGGCCCGAGCGCATGAATATCGTCATTGATTGAACTCCTTGGGGAATCGTCCTCATATTGCAGATTTTCCTCCCAGGCCAAAGGGTGATTCGCCAATCCACAGATCCCCATTCCTTCTTAGCGGGGAAATGTGCAGAGCGGACCGCAGCGGTCAAGAGCGCGTTTTTTGCGACGAAGCGGACTCTTGACGGCGAGCACCGCTCTGCGAGAATTCCGCCGGAAGCAATGGCGATCTTCCCGGATCCGGAACGATGTCGTTGTAGTCGGTGAACTCTTCGTGGCAAATCGGGCAAATCCTGTCCTGCTCGACAATCTTCCGGTTGAGGAGTTTCCACATCTCGGCCGGCGATCGCAGTTCCCGATATCCACGCGGATGATGCGGATCTTCAATTCGCTGAACTCCCAACCTGATCAGCCTGGGTGTGGGTATGAACTCCCTCCCACAGCACGAGGTCGCTCTGTGAATCGGACAGACTTGGTTGGGGCGCAGTCTCATGGCGGTTCTCCTGTGCAGTCTGGGTTGATTAGCGGAGCGGTTCAGCGCGACGTGGCGCGAAGAGAAAGCAGGAAGGACCTAACAGTCCACGTTTTCCACAATTCCATTCACAGATATTTCGTTTTCACCCTGAGAATTGCATTGACACCGGTCAAGCAACTATTTAATTTGGCTGGCGTCGACGGCTGAAAGGATTGACGAAATAAAAACTTGTCAATCCGAATTAGGCTGAGTGATCTGCCCCGCAGGGCAACCTGATGGAGCAACCAGACCCGAAAAAACCGACTGGCTCTGCGAGGAGAAGTTGGGGTTTGGAACTGCGAAAGCAGTGATTACATCAAGGGCTGCGACGGTGCATGTATCCACGCGGTTGGCTCTCTCGCAGGAGTTGATGGCTGGAGCATAACCAAAGTCGCAGCCTTTCCTATTCCCTACCCTGCTGGGGCTCTCCTCGGATTCGCCTCTAGTAAAAAGAATATTTGTGGGGCCGCTTTGTCATCGTGCTCGCACTCCTCCCGGTTTCCAACACGAATAGGTTGTTGAAGGTCGCCGTGACGCGCCGCGCCTCGTGGCTTCAACCTGTTTGCACCATCCAATGGGCGACCAGACTCTTCGGTAAAATTGCCATGCCATGCCAGTGCCGACTGACCTGCAGAATCCCGGCGATGCTCAGCTATGTAGGGAAATGGTTGCGGGTACCTGGCACCTACTTGCTGAGAAACGCGGAGCGTGGCGGGTATCTATCGCTGGGTCGGGCCAGCGAGAGTTGGGAGATGCAAATCGAGGGATCAAATCGCTTTGACTTGTTTGCAGCCACACCGAACACGATATGAGCGCCAGGCAACAGGTCCACCTTCCAGCCCGAGAACCGCTCATGCGTGAGGCACCCAATGCGAACCACCTCCTCGACGAGCATATCGTGGGCGCGAGCACGGCTGGAGAAATCACAGGGTTGCGCAAGCGCGGCCTCGGCCCGGCAGATCGGCGCGATCGAAAGCAGGTTGCGACCTGGTTGCGGAACGCTGGCGACAGGGTACTGAGTAGGGGCCTCAAGGAGTGCGGATTGAGCCGGATGCGACATCTTACTTCTTTCGCTACAATGATTCTCCACGAAAGGAGCACCATGGCAAAGAAAAAGATTGATCCGCTAAACAGGAAGCAGTACAGCGCCGTCTCCGCCGCGCTAACCGTCTCCAACATTCCGGCGGCGGTGAGCTTCTATCAAAAGGCTTTTGGGTTCGCCAAACGTGGCATCATGAATGGGCCTGACCGAAAACCAATGCATGCGGAACTCACGTTGCGCGGCACGACGCTGATGCTAGGGCCGGAAAGCGAGCAAATGGGGAGACGAAGCGCCAAGAGCGTCGGCGCCTCTCCTGCTACCCTCTACATTTACGTGGAGAACGCGGATAAGGTTGCCGAAAAAGCGGCTAAGCTCGGCGCCACATCACAAGGTCCTGTAATGGACATGTTTTGGGGTGATCGCTGCGCCACCGTCGTCGACCCGGATGGCTACACATGGATGGTCGCTACACACAAGGCGGAACCGACAGCCAAAGAAATGAAGAAAGGAATGGAGGAGATGATGAAGCAGCAGCCGAGCGCAGCTGCCGCTGACTGAGGTAGTGTCATTCGAACAGCGCTGGCTGTCCGGTGGTCTCTTCCGCCTCCCGAAAGTTGCTCAGGCCAACGCCCACAAGCCGATAGCGTCTCCCTGGGTCGAGATCCACTCGTTCTCGAAGCTTTAGAGCGATCTCAGTCAGTTCTTCGCAAGCGGATGGTGGAGAGCTCGGAGTGTAGCTTCGCGTCAGGATCTTGAAGTCGCTCGTCTTCAGCTTGAGGACCACCGTGCGAGCGACCCGCGACTCTTGCCGCGAAGCGGACCAGAGCTTTTCCGCAAGGCGCCGGATAATGGGTTCAGTTTCTGAGAGCGGCAGGTCATGCTCGAACGTGTCCTCGACCGAAATCGACTGCGTCGGTCGATCCGGAACAACTGGATTCTGGTCGATACCGCGGGCGAGTTCGTGCAAGCGCACTCCATAGCGCCCAAATTTGTCCTTTAGGGCGGACAACTCTAGATATCGCAATTCGCCCACGGTCTTTATTGCGAGGCTCGCTAGCTTCTCTTCGGTGACTTTCCCAACTCCGGGTAGGCGTCCAACCGGCAAAGGCAGCAGAAACGCATCTACTTCTTCGGGCTGGATCACGAAAAGTCCATCAGGCTTGCGCCAGTCCGAGGCGAGTTTTGCCAGGAACTTGTTGGGCGCCACGCCAGCAGAGGCGGTTAGGTGCAATTCCCGGCGGATCTGTTCGCGGATCGTGCGCGCTACCACGGTGGCTGTGGGCAGGCCGGCCTTGTTCTCGGTAACGTCCAGGTAGGCTTCGTCAAGGGACAGCGGTTCGATCAAGTCTGTGTGACATTTGAAGATCTCATGGACGTTCTTCGACACCGCTCGGTAACGTGGGAAATCTGGAGGCACAAAGATTCCATCCGGACACAGCCGTTGCGCGCGCACCGCCGGCATGGCGGAGCGTACCCCGAAGGCCCGCGCCTCATACGAAGCCGCGCAAACCACCGAGCGATTGCCTTTCCACGCAACGATCACGGGCTTCCCGCGTAGTTCGGGATCATCGCGCTGCTCAACAGAAGCGTAAAACGCGTCCATGTCCACATGGATAATTTTCCGCATGATCGTTTTGCATCAATACTATTCCTGCTCCCAGGCTGCGGGATGCCAGTATCTGCCATCCATAGCACGAACTCGCCACGGGCCGTTGCGAGTCTGGATTTTAGAACGGCGCCCACGTCGATCGCGCCAATAGTCGAACTGTCGGTGCGGTAAATTCTGAGGAATGCAGGCAGCTTCGAGTCTCTATTCTGGGCTTGCGACTTTCGTTCTCTTCCTGCATGCGCTCTTCATTTTGTGGGTAGTCTTCGACGCCCTGGTCACACACTCGCGCAAGATTCTACGCTGGCTGCGTATCGCTTCTCTTGTTTGGGGAATCCTTAGGGAACTGCTCCCTTGGCCAAGTCCTTTGACCGTGCTGGAGAACTGGCTTGAAGCCAAGGCCGGAGTCGAGCCGTACCAGGGTGGGTTCCTTCTCCATTACCTCGATAAGCTGGTCTATCCGGATGTCTCTGCGACTGTCCTCACGATTGCCGGGGGGGATCATCTGCGCTCTGAATCTTGCCTTCTACGGCCGGCGAATCTGGATCGCCCGACATCGCTAGCCGTGGTCGATCTTCACCTCCTTTGCCACACATCCCTCCGATACAGGGACCATTACAATAATTGGGATATGAGAATCCTCATGTTCACCGGCAAGGGCGGTGTGGGAAAGACCAGCCTGGCCGCCGCCACCGGCATCAAACTGGCCGCGCTTAACTACCGCACCTTGGTCATGAGCATCGACCCGGCACACAGCCTGGGAGACTCCTTCGATTTGGAAACCGACCTCTTTCACCTCCAAACTTCCGATCCGTTACAGGTGGGTGACCGGCTCTGGATCCAGGAACTCAACATTCAGAAGGAGATCAAGCGGCATTGGCAGGAGATTTCTTCCTACGTGACTTCGGTATTGCGCACCACCGGTATCAGCGGGGTGGAGGCCGAGGAGCTTGCGATCCTGCCCGGCATGGAAGAGCTCAGCGCGATGATGTATGTCAACCAATACCGACGCGAACAGCGCTACGACGTAATCGTGCTCGACGCCGCTCCCACCGCCGAGTCCATGCGCTTCATTAGCATGCCCACCACGCTCGACTGGTATATGAAGCACATTTTTCCCTTCCAGCGGAACTTCCTAAAGGCGGTTCGGCCGATCGCCAATCGGGTGGCGCCGTTCGAACTCCCCACAGACAGCTACTTCTTAAATATCCGAGACCTGTTTGGCAAGCTGGAGGGCGTAGACGAGATCATGGAGGACCCCAACACCACCAGTGTTCGGCTGGTTACCAACCCCGAGAAAATGGTGCTGCGCGAAACCGAACGTGCGTTCGTGTATTTTTCCCTGCACGGGCTGACGGTGGATGCGGTCATTGTCAACCGGCTGCTCCCACTTGAAGTCAGCGATACCTGGTTCAACGAGTGGCACACCTCACAGGACAAGATTATGCACGAGATCGAAGAATACTTTGCACCTGTTCCGGTGAAGCGTGTGCCCTTATTCGCTCACGAAGTCCTGGGGCGCCAACGACTGGAGGAGCTGGCCGGAGTGCTGTATCCTCGAGGGGAAGATCCGGCGGCGGTGACGCGGACGGAGAAGCCCTTTACCTTCGGGAAACACAACGGGACGTACGAGGTGCGGGTGCTGCTGCCGTTTGCCACCAAGGGTGAAATCGGATTGTTCAAGAAGGGCGACGAACTGGTGGTTGAGATCGGTACACTTCGCCGCCATGTTGGCCTGCCGCGGTCGATGGCGGGATTACTGCCGGCGAGAGCCCGGCTGGAGAATCGTGTGTTGACGGTTGAAATGAAGGAGGCGCAATGAACGAACCACAGGAAGCTCAATCAACAGCGAGGGAGCATGCCGCTGATGAGCCATGCCCGTGCCGCGAGATGGTAGACACCGTCCGCCAGTTCCTGGGAATTTCGCCCGCTGCGCGACAGCACTTGGCCAACTCGCGCGTCGAGTTTCTTAAGGCACTCCGGGAGATGCTGGACGCGCGCATTGAGCATTTGTCGAGTCAGCCTCAGAAGGGCACGAAAGTAGCCGTCGAATAAGTCGTTTTAGGGGACGGTGACTTACCCGGGTCTCCCCAACCCGGCACAGGAGATCTTCGCATGATCTCTGCCAGCGCGACTCTAACTGGATCCTACGACTACAGCGAAGTGGCGCGCTCGGTATTGATCGCCATCGTGGCCTCGTATGCCGCGCTCGACTTGGCGGGACGCGTAACCGCCGCACGCGGCCGGGTTCGGTTCGCCTGGTTGAGCTGTGGCGCTCTTGCGATGGGCATCGGCATCTGGGCAATGCACTTCAAGGGGATGCTGGCCTTCCACCTGCCGGTACCGGTCGACTATCACTGGCCCACGGTTCTGGCCTCACTCCTGGTGGCCGTGCTTGCGTCCGCAGTCGCGCTGTATGTGGCGAGCCGCCACGAAATGGATCCCGTTGAGGCCTTGACCGGCAGCACACTTATGGGCGCGGGCATCGCAGGTATGCACTACATCGGCATGGCCGCAATGAGATTACCTGCCACTACCCGGTACTCCCCCCTGCTAGTGACCTGTTCCATCTTGCTCGCAATCGTGTTTTCTCTGATCGCGTTGCTCATGGCGTTCGATCTGCGGGAGGAGACCAGATGGACTGTTCCGCGGAGGCTGGGCAGCGCCACTCTGATGGGAGTCGCTGTCTCCGCGATGCATTACACGGGAATGGCTGCTGCCAGTTTCATCCCCGCTTCTCTTCCCGACCTTTCCCACGCCGTGAGCATCCCCCCGGTTGGCAACTCTGCAGTTGTCATTGCTGCCTTGATCGTGCTTTTGGCGGCCGTCACAACATCCTCTGTAGACCGGCGCCAAAGTGAAGACCGGCTCCGGCTTGTGATCGACACACTTCCAGCTATGGTGTGGAGCAAATCGCCCGACGGCTCCGCCGATTTCTTGAATCAGCGTTTCCGGGAGTACACGGGTCTGTCCGTGGAGGATGGATTGGGCTGGGGCTGGATGAAGAATGCAGTTCATCCGGAAGATCGCGCAGAGCAAGAATGGCGGACAGCCTTTGCGGCGGGGCAGCCGTTCGAGAAGGAGGCGCGCCTTAGGCGAGCGGACGGGACCTACCGATGGTTTCTGCTTCGCGCTGTGCCACAGCGTGATGACGAGGGAAAAGTCGTCAAATGGTATGGAACAACGACCGACATCAATGACCGGAAGCGCTCCGAAGATGAATTGCGTCAGGCACAGGAAGATCTTGCCCGCGTTACCCGTGTAGTTGCGATGGGAGAACTGGCGTCGGCAATCGCTCACGAGGTTAACCAACCGCTCACTGCAATCGTCACCAACGGCAATTTCTGCTTGCGCCGACTCGACGGTGCGGCCTGGAAAGCGGATGAATTACGGGCGGCGATTGAGGAAATTGTGAACGACGGCACTCGCGCCAGCGCCGTCATTTTTCGGATTCGTGGCTTACTGATGAAAGAGTCTCCAAACCGGGCGGAACTGGACATCAACCGGATCATTCAAGACGTAAACGTGCTCCTGCGCAATGAGTGCACTCGAAACCGTGTCTCCCTACGTCTCGAGCTGGAATCTGACCTGCCACGCGTGCCCGGCGACCCGGTGCAGTTGCAACAGGTATTGATTAACCTGATCATGAACGCCATTGAAGCAACGACTTCTACAACAAACGGGAGGCCGGAAATTCTGATCCGGTCGGCAAGGAACCGAGACGGTGTTTTGGTCCAGGTTCAAGATTCTGGGCCAGGAATCGAGCCGGCGCTGGTAAACCGCATCTTCGAGCCCTTCTTCACCACGAAACCCAAAGGTATCGGAATGGGGCTCTCGATCAGCTATTCCATAATAGAGTCCCATGGAGGGCAGCTGTCCCTCGAATCAGGTTCCCAGGGTGCGCTGTTCCAGTTTACTCTGCCCGCCAATGGCGCTGTTGTCTCATGAGCGAACCCAAGTCCATCGTTTTCGTTGTTGATGACGATCTCTCGGTGCGGAGCGCAATCAATCGCCTTATCGGCTCCATGGGTTTGCAGGTCGAATTGTTCGAGTCCGCGCAGGGGTTCCTGGCAAGCAAGCTTCCGAATGTGCCCAGTTGCCTCATTCTCGATATCAGGTTGCCAGGAATCAGCGGGCTCAACCTGCAGAGGCGGCTCGCCGAGGCCGATATTCAGATTCCGATCATTTTCATCACGGCGCACGGCGATATTCCAATGACGGTACGGGCCATGAAAGCCGGAGCCGTGGAGTTTCTCACCAAACCATTCCGCGACCAAGACCTTTTGGATGCGATTGACCTGGCGCTCGAAAGGGATCGAACCAGGCGCCAACAAGAGGCGGAGCTCGCAGTGCTACGAGAACGGTTCGAATGCCTGAGTCCCCGAGAGCGTGAGGTCATCGAGATGGTCGTCTCAGGCATGCTCAACAAGCAGATCGCGGCCCAGCTTGGAACTGCAGAAAACACTGTAAAGGTTCACCGCAGCCGCGCGATGGAGAAGATGCAAGCAAACTCTCTGGCCGACTTGGTCAAGATGATTCAAAGACTCCAGGTTTTTCCCCAGTAACGACACCATAAACTAAGGTGGTACATACATCATTCTTTCTGTTACTCCACGATTGCCAACGCCAACTATTTGTTCCTCCCCGTGTGGCGCATTCTAGAGATGTGACAACACTCGAGTCACAGAGCACCGTGACCAACAACTAATTGTCAGGATGGTAAAACACTAAACTTGGAATGGCAGTCTAAAGAGCAGTTGCGATTGTTGCTCGACTCCACTGCGGAGGCGATTTACACCGTTGATCTTGAAGGAGTTTGCACTCTCTGCAATGCTGCGTGTCTTCGATTGCTGAGTTACAGTCACGACTCGGGACTACTCGGAGAGAACATGCATCGACTGATGCATCACACCCGGCCGGATGGGCGCGTTTACCCCGAGGAGGAATGCAAGATCTTCCAGGCTTTCCGCCAGGGGGAAGGTACGCATGTGGCCGACGAAGTTTTCTGGCGCGCGGACGGAACGAGCTTCCCCGCCGAGTACTGGTCCCATCCAGTACGCCACAACAGCCGCGTTGTAGGCAGCGTCGTGACCTTTTTCGATATTACCCAGCGCAAGAAGTCCGAGGAGGCTCTGAGACGGTCGGAGTCAGAGTATCGCTCAACCATTGAGCACGCGCCCTACGGCATATATCGGGTTGACCAGAATGGCCACCTAACCGCGGCGAACCCGGCATTCGTCGATATGTTGGGCTACCAGTCTCAGCAGGAGCTATTGGGACTCAACGCAGCCACCGGCATGTTCCTGGATCCAACCGAGCACCAGCGCGCAATTGCCCTTTACAAATCGGAAGGTCCCGCCGCTCGCTACGAAACCCCATGGAAGCGCAAAGATGGAGTGAGGATCATGGTACGGCTAGCTGGCCGGAAACTGGGACGCGAGCAGGAGGGCGCGAGCGGGTTCGAAGTCTTCGTCGAGGACATCACCGAACGACGATCTTTGAGAAAGCAGTTTGAGCATGCGCAAAAAATGGAGGCGGTTGGCCGCCTAGCGGGTGGTGTAGCACATGATTTTAACAACCTGCTGATGGTTATCAGCGGTTACGCACAGCTTCTGGACGAATCCTCTACTAACCCTAAAAAAATAGTTGAGTATGCCACTCACATCCAAGATGTCAGCTCCAAAGCCGCCACGGTGATTCGCCAACTATTGGCCTTCAGTCGGAGACAGGTGCTTGAACCCGCTGTCCTCGATCTTAACTACGTAGTGAATGATTTGGCGAAACTGTTGCCGCGTTTGCTAGGGGAAGATGTCGAAATGCTGCTGCAACTCGATCCTCAGGTCGGTACAGTGCGGGCTGATCGAGGTCAGATGGAGCAGGTCATCATGAACCTGACGGTCAACGCGCGGGATGCCATGCCACAGGGTGGGCGTCTCACGATCGCGACGAGTAACGTGACCCTGGACGCCTCTTACTATCAAGGGGTCATGGTCCCGCCGGGGCAATTCGTTCTGTTGGCGGTCAGTGATACCGGCACCGGCATGGACGCCGAGACTCAGGTTCATATCTTCGAACCGTTCTTTACGACCAAGGAAGCAGGAAAAGGCACAGGGTTGGGTCTACCGTCGGTTTACGGAATTGTGAAGCAAAGCCAGGGATTTATCTGGGTTTACAGCGAACCTGGCAAAGGCAGCATTTTCAAGATATATCTTCCCCGTTTCGATGCTGTTGCCGATTTCGACGAGAGCCTCCTATTGGCTCAGGTGCCATCGGAGGGGACTGAGACAATTCTGTTGGTAGAGGATGAAGCCGCTCTTCGCAACGTCTGCCGATTGTACTTGGAATCCAAGGGCTACACCGTACTTGAGGCCGGGAATGGAAAAGAAGCGATGAAGATTTGCCGGAGCCACGATCACGCGATTCACGTTTTAATCACTGACATCGTGATGCCCGGCTTGGGAGGATTGGAACTGGCCAAATCCCTGTTGGAAATGCGGCCAGCGCTTTCCGTTGTCTTTGTGTCCGGATACCCAGATCGCCCGTTGGCGCGCCAAGACATCGGCTTCGGAAAGTTCCTGCAAAAACCATATAGTTTCGACGGCTTGGCTCGTACCGTCAGATCGCTATTAGATAAGAATCGAGAAATACTTCTTATCGAGGACAGCAAATTTATGCGCATCGCAGTTCAAAGAGCGCTTACCGGCGCGGGATACAACGTTCACACTGCCCACAACGGCGAGGCGGGTCTACGTGCAGCGCGCGAGACATTGCCTGATCTGATTGTCTTGGATCTGGTGTTACCGACAATCTCAGGCCTCGACGTAATTAAGACGCTGAAAAGGGATGCCGCAACAAAGCGTATTCCCGTGGTCGTCCTGGCGGCATTCTCAGAATCAACCGAAGAGGAGGCTTTAAATGAGGGTGCCACAGCTTGCGTGGAAAAGTCGGACAAACTATTAGAGAACGATTCTGCAGCTTTGATTCAAACCGTCGCGCAGATTGTCGGAACAGTGAAACCAAGAGGATAAGGATCTTCCAAGGCAAGCGGTGCGAGCGCAGAGGCGGTGCGGACTGCCACCTGAATATGTTCCTGCCCCTCGAATCCATTCCATATCTTCCGGAAACACAAGTTGAATGTGCGACCCACCTGCGGCTCCTCCTCGAAACTTGCGAACTATTAATTTATTAATTGACAAGCTGAATCTCACCGCGGTATAAAACGGTAACTATTAATTAGTTAATTGTTCATTCCCAAGGGGACCACGTTGGCGAGAAAAAAATCACCAAACCTGACGGAAGGCGAGCTCCGCTTGATGAAAGTACTGTGGAAGAAGGGAGCGGCGACTGTAGGCGACGTCGCAGCGTCACTCACCGACGATCCACCGCTCGCATACAGCACAGTGTTAACTACATTGCGTATTCTCGAGGGCAAGGGTTACCTGCGGCACACCAAAAAGGTTCGCGCCTTCGTTTACGAACCGGTCATCGCCCAGGAAGAAGCCAGCCGCACCGCGCTCGGTTATCTGGTCAACCGCTTCTTTGAAGGCTCGAGCGAACTCTTGGTCGTGAATCTTTTGAAAGAAGAAACCATCAGTCGGGCGGAATTGCGCCGCATCAAGAAGATGATCGCGGAAGGTGAAGGAGTGCAGAGATGACGTCCATGAATATTGCCATGACCACTCTTCTGAATGGAATCTGCCTGGGAGCAATTCTGGCGGCGGCCCTGATGCTGCTTCTGAAATTGTTTCCGCGATTGAACCCGACGACCCGCTTCACCGTCCTCTGGATGACCTTGCTGGCGGTCGTCGCGCTGCTCGCCACTCCGCTCACTCCCCGCCCGTCATCGCGGGAGCCTCGAATCGAGTCGGTCGTCGCTGTTTCCCCAAGTCCGGCGGGAATCCCCGCACCTGCGCCGGCACCAGTCGACCGACCGGGACACAAGACTCGTGCATCCCACGTCGACTCGGTTGCGGCGCAGAGCCCTGCGTCAACATCCCAGCAAGCTCTGGAAACGCCACTTTCTCAAAACTCCTCCCTAACTCTCTTGCCCGCGGCATCGCCATCCGAACGCTCTCTGATTCGCATTCACTCGGCAAAGTTTCTTCGTGCGCTGGCAATTGTGTGGGTGATGTTCTCGCTCGTGCTGCTTGCCCGGTTGTTCGCGGGATATTGCGTTTTGCGAAGCCTGAAATCGAGCGCAACGCCGGCGGCGCCAGATTGGCAGCTGCGCTTCAGTCGTATGTGCGCGACCCACGGCATCCGTCGTCAGCTGCAATTGCTCGTTTCGAGCCATGGCAGTGGGCCGATGTCGCTTGGCTTCTTCCGCCCCACGATCGTGCTTCCGCGCACGCTTCTTGAGACGCTTTCACACTCCGAACTGGAGCAAATCGTCCTGCACGAACTCGCCCACCTGCATCGCCGCGACGACTGGAGCAACCTGGCTCAAAGATTGATTGAAGCCGTGCTCCCGATTCAACCTGCAGTTTATTGGCTCGGCTACCAGATGACGCTGGCACGGGAAATGGCGTGCGACGATTGGGTCATCGCCGCAACCGGGACACCACGGCCCTACGCTGCCGCCCTGACCAAAGTAGCCGAGCTTTCCCAATGGCAACACGCCGGTGTTCTCGCCGCGGGAGCAGTCGGGAACCGTTCGCAGCTCTTCCGCCGGGTCCGTCAGATGCTCGATCGTTCCCGGAACGCAGCTCCCAAGCTTAGCGTCATGCCGCTGGCCTCAGCCTTGGCCGTCGTTGTGGGGCTCACCTGCCTGAGCGCCCGAGCGCCGCAGCTCATAGCCTTCGCCCAAAGCGTCGCACCCGCCGGCAGCCCGGCGAAACCCATTTCCCCCGGAGCGCTCCTAGCCCCGCAATCGCCACGGGCTCCCATGACGATGACGGTCGCGACTCTAGCTCCTCGCGCCCCAAGGGGCCCCGCGGCTCCGCCATCTGCGCTTGCTGCTCTTGCACCGTCCGCACCACTTGCACCGCCGGCGGAACTCTCGCCTATGGCACCGCCGTCTCCGCTATCACCGCCGTCTCCGCCGAGCCCGCTATCTCCCATGTCGCCACCCGCCCCGATGGCGCCCGTAGCGTCGCAGCAGAGTGGCGACTCTCATGTCCACATCACTACGCGCAATGGTTGGACGTCCGTCGGCATAACAATTGACGGCACGGTCGAATTCACCGATGACGACACCGATGTCAAATCTCTCTCGCCCACCGGACGTTTCCGGCTGGAAGATGGCGGCTTGCTCTCCAAACGTGTCTATGAAGTGAAGGCGGATGGGATGGGCAATCTCACCCGGACCTACTCGGTCGGCTGGAGCACCAGGCCCATGGACGACGAGGGCCGCGCCTGGCTGGCCCGCGCGCTCCCCCAGGTGATCCGCGACAGCGGCATCGGAGCCGGACCTCGCGTCGCCCGCATCTTACGTCAAGGTGGTCCGCAAGCAGTCCTGACCGAAATCGGACGCATCCACAGCGACGGAGCGAAGCGAGTCTATCTGGAGCAGCTATTCTCGCAAGCCGCCACGCTGAAACCCTCCGACCTCAAAGACGCTTCGAGGCTGATTCGCAGCATCTCTTCGGACGGCGACAAGGCGCAAGTCATGATCACCGTCGATGCGAATTACTTCGCCACCGACTTGCGCTCCTACCTTTTTGATGCTGCCGCAAGCATCAGTTCCGACGGCGACAAACGCAGGGTTCTCTCCGACATCGTCAAGAAAGACGGCGGAAGCTCCGAAACGCTCGCGAGCGCCGCCAGAGCCGCGAGGCATATCTCGTCCGACGGCGATAAGGCGGAAGTGCTCATCGAGATGGCGACTCCCTATCGCCCGGCAAGCGGCGTGGACATGGCTTATTTTGACGCGGCCAATTCCATTTCCTCCGACGGAGACCATGCGCGGGTTCTCTCGAAAATGCTCGCTTGGCACGGCGACGACCACAACACTTTGACTCGCACTCTGCTCTCCGCCCGGCGGATCTCCTCCGATGGAGATAAAGCCCGCGTTCTCAAAGAGGCCGTTGCTTCTTACAACGAAGATGCGGCTGTCCGCAAAGCGTTCTTCGAGGCCGCGAATTCGATTTCGAGCGACGGCGACCATCAGCAGGTGCTCGTCTCTCTCGCACAGAAACAGGGAATCGGGGCTGACACTCTCGCCGGCATCGCCAGTTCCACGCAGAGAATTTCTTCGGCCGGCGATAAGGCTCGCGTCCTGATCGAACTTGCCGGTACAAACGTCGAGCCGGCCCGCGACGCTTTCTTTGCCGCTGCCAATAGCATCAACTCCGATGGCGACCGGAGCCGGGTTCTGATGGTTGTGCTCGACAAGCCCGGGATTTCGAGTTCGCTGGCCGTTGCGGCAATCCAATCGGCCACCGGCATTTCTTCCGACGGCGACAAAGCCCGCGTGCTTCTCGATGCCGCCGAACGTTATTCGAGCGATCCGGCAGTCAATGCCGCTCTGCGCAAAGCCGTCGAGAGCCTGCACTCGGATGGCGACTATCGAACCGTGATGTCCCGCATTGGACGTCACGAAGCCAGTCTGTAATCGGCGAGGGAGCCTACGAGCCGGGAGAGTCCCTTATTCCCGGTCCGATTCGAAGTGGGCGCCAACAAGTCGAATTGGCTAAGCGGTTCAACCGGCCAGCAGTGATGGAGTTCTTGGCCAGGCTCAACTTCTACTTGTCATTAGCACATTTGTCTCATGATCGGCAGCTCAGGATTCAAACACAGGAGAAACTTACCCGCCAAGTGCTATCGCCTGTGAGGCTGCAAGAAATTGTCAGGACGTTTACGGGACGGGATTTCTACGATAAATGGATTCTCCTGCACAGGGCTCAGCTTCTAGTCGGAATAAAACTGATTGCCTTGTATGGCCGTGAAGAAGGAGGGAACTCGCTACAGGCCGAACAGGAACGTGCTGACATCGGGGAGCTTGCTCTTGCAATTAATTCTTGGTACGGTCCAGATTTGGGCGAGCCTAATTATCCCCATGGCGACGTAGTTGCACAGTTGGCGGCGGGCACCGACCTGACTAACCTGCCGCTTTTGGTTTACGGTCTTGTTCGTACCCGGATGTTACTTGGATCGGTTCTCCGTGACTACTTGGCCACGCTGAGGCCCGACAGTTGGCCGCCGCCATTTGAGCGAATTTTTACGCTTCTCAATGGCCTCAATTTCCGGGATTTTCTCGACATCACCCTTTACTTGTATGCCGAACAAGTGCCAATGTTAAATGAAGCCCTTGAAGCAAATATGTGGACGTATCTG
Source organism: Candidatus Sulfotelmatobacter sp. (assembly GCA_035568275.1). GTDB lineage: Bacteria > Acidobacteriota > Terriglobia > Terriglobales > Acidobacteriaceae > Sulfotelmatobacter. The sequence goes on along the minus strand of DATMOO010000163.1, from coordinate 18,476 downwards.
GACACAAACGCGCCGAAGCGTTACCTGTCCGGCAAGAAAATGAAAGCATGGGCTGAACTGATGTCAGTGGATCATGAGAAGGTACGTGATCTGGTGGATGGTTCGGAAAAAGACTCCGCCTTTTTCTTCGACTTCAGCCTGTTTCGTCGGTTTCCTTTGTGGCGTGCCGATGATCATCGCTATTTCTGTATCGATGGGATGTTCCTCACGGAGCGACTGTCATCTTTTGGCTTTTACTGGGTTGTTATCAACGGTTTGGTAGATGAAGATCTTCGGGGTCGTTTTCAGCAGGTATGGGGCGAACTGATACAGGCTTACGTCCGGGGCCTCCCCGGGCAGTGCTGCATTGGCAATCCTGCTGTCTTCATCCGTAAACCTACGTATGCTGACGATGGCACGGAGGTTTTCGACTCAGCAGTTGTGCATAACGATTCTCTCATTGCGATTGAAATCAAGAGTTCTGTGATTCCCATCGGCCAAAAGTATGCGGGGAAAGCGGGGCCATTTTTTGAAGGGCTTTCGGCAAAATTCGGGAGCGGGCAATCTGCCGCAGCCGAACAGCTACTTAGAAACATAGAACAAATCTTCGCTGCGCATGGTCGTCGTGAAGCGCCGTCCATACCGGTGGATGAAATCCGGGAAGTGTTTCCATTGGCCGTCATCCACGAACCTGCCCTTCAATTCAGCCCCGCGGCCCACACCATCATTGCTGAATTTATTTCTGGCCTCTCCAGATTAACACTGCGAGCAAACATCAAAGTTCATCCTTTGCAACTGATCGAGATCGAAGAACTAGAGCGACTCGAACCTTTTCTTGTGAATCAGGACTTCACACTGTCAGAGTGCTTGCGCGCAAAGGAACAGGAGGACCCAAATAATCTGATGGGGTTGTGGCATTTTGTTCAACACGTTTCTTCCAGAATCGCCATATCGCAATGAAACCAAATGAAAGACTACTGGGCGTCTTTGGCTGGCTCTCGGAATCAGCCGGATGGCGGGTTTATCGTGGTGACTATTTCGATCCTGCGTTGGGTTCACGTGGACAGCCCAGTAAACGTGCGCTTATTTGCGCCCGACCGGTAGGCGGAGATGAACTGCTTACGGACGAGGTAGCAGTTGTTTCGGAACATGCGAATCTTGCCGAAGCATACCGAGTGATCGAAGAACTCCGTGCTAAGGGCTTTCCTCAACAGAAGATTGTGACAGATAGATTCGAGTGCGCGTTTGTTGATGAGTTCGGATCGATGCTTGATCCTCCTTAGACCCGTCCTCTGCGCCCCTTCCGGCGCGCAGTTGTTGGGATACTTTCGCTCGGTCCAATCACGTGGGCAGATAAAAGTTGTTGCGGGAAATCTTTCGGATTCAGCGTGACAATGAAATCGGCTTGGCCAGTTTCAGTGCAAGCACAGAAGGGATCGTCGCCAGGATCAGGGGAGATGTCTGGAAGAGCAGAAGCAGGGACAAGTTCGGCACTCTTCCCGTAGCAGATTGACTATTTTTCCGATGAGTGGACGCCGGACACCCAACCTTCCCAAGACCCGTTTGTATTCCAGAAGAATCTCATCACTCACCAGCCAGACAAACGTGTTCCCTTCGATCCAGTCCCGGAGCAGTTTGGCGCTTGGATTCTTCGGCGTGATCTCCAGGGATTTGAGTCCCGCGATTCCTGCTACCAGGACGGACGTATCGACAACGCCTCTAGGCCGTTTTCTTTTTTGTGCGGGCAACGACGGTGATCTCCGGCAGCTTCTTTCGTCCTGAACGATATTCACGAACGGTTTTTAGAATCTCTTCCCCTGAGATGTCGCCCAGATCAGCGGCGGCCTTCTGGACACTCCGCAAAAAATCCTTCTTCCATCCAGCTCTTTTGCGGCCCTTGGGCAGGTCCTTGTAAGCCGAGGCGCGAGGAATCTGGTCTTCCAGTTCCCGAACCAAAGAGCGAACCGGAATCTTGATTTCTACGGCATCGGTGCCATTAACCGGACGAGACCGAAGGCAGATGTCCCCCAAATCACCCATTTTGGCTTTGCTAAGATTCTTCGAAAGCGCCTCTGTGAATCTGGCCAGGAGATCACTCGAACTGCCGAGGGTTTCCTTGAGATAAAAAGCCACTTTCGCTTCTAACAGGAGATTCGTGTCAAACCAGCACACACTGTTGCGGCGCACAGGACGGATGACCCCCAGCTGCACCAGGTTTTGAAGGTCTTTTGGAGGCACTCCCAGTACGGCGCTGGCCTGCTTAAGTTTGAGTGTAAGGCTTTGCATTTGATTAACCGTCTAGAGTTTAGATGGTTATTTGATAAAACGCAAGCTTTTTTAATGACACTGTTTCTGAGCGATGCACGACGTATCTTGCAAGACGTCGATGAGGCGAAGCGACGAGCCGAGCGGATCGCCCTTTGCAAGGCCGGTACGCTGCGAATCGGAATTGCCATGGCACTATCCTGGCATGGGATGGTTGTGGAGTCCTTTCGCGAATTCCGGCGCCGGCAGCCGGATGCGGAGCTCGTCCTACATCATCTGATTTCTATTCATCAAATCGAGGCTGTCTTGTCAGGCCGGTTGGATTGCTGGGTTTGCCGCCGCTGTCACACCATGGAACAAGGACCTGGCACACTGGGAGTTCGCACGGGACAGAATTTTACTTGCAGTGCCCAAAGGTCATCCCTTAACAAAAAGAGGAAAGATTCGGTTGCGCGATCTACGAGATATGCCATTTATCTGGTTTCAGCACTCGGCCAATCCAACTTTCGATGATCTATTGACGCGGGAGTGTGCTCGCGGCGGCCTAGGCGCTCCACGCATTGTTCAGGAGGCAACCGATCGCGATACCGTATTAGGTCTTGTTCAATATGGAATCGGGATCGCTTGGCTCACCGAATCCATACGTTGGCACTGCCCCCGGGGCGTTGTTTTGCTCCCCGTGGTTGACATGAAGGTCCGGCTTCCGTTCAATCTAATCTGGAAGAAGGACAATTCGTTGCCTTTGCTCCAGAAATTTGTGAAGCAGGTACAAGCGAGAAAAATAACCCTGCGAAATTGAACAGAGTCATTCGAGATAAGAAAGCCCGCCTACGGAGGGCTCTCATTGGTCGCCTCAGCAGAGGACAGCCGCACTCGCGCCTTCGATCTCAGCGCCGGAACTGACTCAGCTAGCGCGTTGCACTTTGAACCGATATTTGTTGATTTTGAAACGCTTGATCTTAGAATCGAGCGTTCGCGCGGGCAGCCCTAATTTCCTGGCTGCGCCCGACGAGCCCGAGATCTGTCCGTAAGACTCCGCGAGTGCGGCTTCAATCATTTCCTTCTCCTGCCGCGCGAGGACACCACTCAGCGTACTCGGTCGGCTACGGGCAACTGGGAGTTCCCGTCGAAGCCAGGTCTCGTCGACCGAAAAGGTTTCGCCCTCGCTCAGGATGACCGCGCGCTCAATTACGTTTTGTAGTTCACGAATATTCCCAGGCCAGTCGTACGCTTGTAATAATCTAAGACTTTTCTTGTCGATCGTTCTGAATTTCTTTCCAGCTTTCTTGCCGAAGCGGTCAATGAAATACTCCACCAGCAGGGGAATGTCAGCTACGCGTTCGCGTAACGGCGGCACAGCGATAGGAACTACATTCAGTCTATATAAAAGATCTTCACGAAAGTTGCCGTCAGCTACGAGCGCATTCAAATCACGATGAGTAGCTGCAATGATCCTGACGTCGATGGGAATGGCCTTATTACTACCCACGCGTTCGATTTCACGCTCCTGCAGCACTCGTAACAATGCGACTTGAATCTCGGGAGGCAAGTCACCAACTTCGTCCAGAAAAATTGTTCCGCCGCTTGCCGATTCGAACCGTCCGAGACGTCGTTGGGTTGCACCGGTGAAAGCGCCCTTCTCGTGACCGAAAAGCTCCGACGCAATCAGCGATTGTGGGATTGCAGCGCAATTCACGCCGATGAATGCCCGATCCACGCGATTGGATCGCTTGTGGATGCTGCGAGCTATCAGCTCCTTTCCTGTACCGGTTTCGCCAAGAATCAATACTGTCGAATCCGAAGAAGCTAGCTTCGCGATTTGGCGTAACACTTTCCGTAGCGCTTCCGAAGAACCGACGATGTCCTCGAACATCGAGTCACGGTCGATTTGCTCTCGCAACGCCAAATTTTCGTTTCGTGTCCTCTCCTCGGCTCGGACGCGGTCATCGATGTCAGTTCCCGTCGCATACCATCGAGTCACTTCCCCGTGGTCATTTCGGAAAGGGTTGTAACGAATAAGAAACCAGCGATATTGGCCATCTTTTCGACGAGCTCGCTGTTCAACCTCGAAAGGAGCCCCGTCAGCGAGAGCAGCCTTCCGCACGTCGCGTAATCTTTCGAGGTCGTCGGGGTGGAAGATTCGTTCCCGAAAAAGCGGGGCAATCACATCTTCGGCTCTCAGACCCGTATAGTCGAGCGTCGTTTGGTTGGCGTAGATGGGGACGCCAGATGGATCCTGGACGACAATCGCCTGCGGTATTACGTCGGTGATACGACGGAGTTCGCGTTCATCTTCTCGGAGCTTGGCTTCCGTTTCCTTTAGGGTTTCGATGTCAGTGCATGTTCCGTACCACTTGACAATCTTGCCAGTCTCGTCCCGTAGCGGCTCAACCTGCATGAGAAACCAGCGAAACACTCCGTCATAGCGGCGGAGACGCGCCTCCATTTCGCCCGGGTCACCCGATGACAAAAGACCCTGCCATTTCTCCAGCAACGGGGCTCGATCCTGTGGGTGGATCGCAGTCTGCCAACCTGAACCATGGGACTCTTCAGGCGAAAGCCCGGTGTACTCGTGCCAACGTTTGTTGAGGAACTCGTTCGAACCATCCGGCAGGATGGACCAAGCCAGTGTTGGAATCGTGTCGATCACCTGCCGAAGTTTTCTTTCCGAGTTCTTTAATTCGTCCAGCGCTTTGCTGAGTGCCGCTTGCGGTCGCTGCCGTGTCCCAGAAGGCATCGGGCGATTATAAGGCGGCCTCTTCTCCTGATCAAAAAGGAATTCCTGAAAAATCAGGACGATTTGCCGGGGCAAATCCAACTGCAACAGGCGATTGCAAACGGTCTGTGACTTGCACTGCTGGTCATCGTCCTCCGGAGCCAGTGGAAAATGACGCTGCGGATTGAAAGGGTTCAAGGGGGAATTCGGCTCAGCGGCGAATTTCGAGTTGGCCACCTGGATCAAGTCAAAACGGAAATCGAGCGATGCGAATCGCCAGTCGTTTTGGATTTAGAGGAAGTGGTTCTCGTCGATCTCGAAGGCGTACGTTTTCTCAATGCGTGTGAGTCGGCAGGTGTCTCGATCCTGCACTGTTCGGCTTACATCAGGCAATGGATGCTGCAGGAGAGAGGTCAGCCGAAAGAGCATCCAGAACCGTGGTAAGGGCCTCTTGTCGCACGAAACGAGGGTCGGCTAACAAAAGCAGATGCGCCGTAAAAAGAAATGAAAGGAAAAAAGGAGAACAACCCAATGACAGCAAAATCTACGCAAACCAAACCCAGCATCGTTTTCTGTCACGGACTCTGGGCCGACGGCTCGTGCTTTAGCAAGCTGATCGTTCCCCTTCAGGCGGAGGGGTATGAGTGTATTGCAGCGCAGTACGGCCTCAACACAACGGCAGAGGACGTCGCCTTGGTGAAGGCAACGATCGGCCGGGTCAGCGGCCCTGTCATCCTCGTCGGCCATTCCTACGGCGGAAGCGTCATCACAGGCGCCGGAGTCGACGATCGCGTTGCCGGGCTGGTTTACATCTGCGCGCTCGCCCCGGACGCCGATGAGACATCTCAGACACAGCAATCTAACTTCCCGAAGACAGACGTCTTCTCCCACATCGAAGTCGTGGATGGACGTATCTGGCTTCGTCCCGAAGGTACGAAATATTTCTGCGGAGATCTTTCGGAGCAGGAGCAGAAGCTCGTTTGGGCGACTCAGGGCGTCCCCAAACCCGATTTGTTCGAGGCGAAAGTCGGGGGAACCGCTTGGAAGTCGAAGCCAAGCTGGTACATCGTCGGCAAAAAAGACCGCACAGTGCATCCCGATCTGGAGCGTTTTTTCGCCAAGCGCATGGGGGCAACCGCCTATGAGCTCGACAGCAGCCACGTGCCGATGCTCTCCCAACCGGAACGTGTCATCGACGTGATTCGCACCGCAGCGAAAGTCGTTCAAGGAGCCACGGTAGCGGCGTAGAGTCCCCAGGGACTTTTCGCCGGGGCGGCATCAGCCTCAGTAACTGTTCAGTTGGGTTGTGATGATTTGTCGTCTAATCCGGCTGAACGGTTACGCGACTGAGTCCCATGTATTTTTGCATTGGAGAAATCAAAAAAAGAGCCTCGAGATGATAAGAAAGATCGAGATCGAGCGATTCAGCCTTACCTCCTCTAAACCCTTCGATCAGGTTGTGGCGGCTGTTAATGCGGCTATCGGTCATCCGGACATGGCTGAATTCGGGAGATCTACTCACGAAGCGCGCTCTTTTGCCGAGCTGAAAAGCGCAGTCGAAAAAGGTCTGAGCAAAGCGGGACTGATGCTGTTTATGCAACTTGATCAAGGCGCTGTTGTGCGGAAAGAAACGGGCCAGGACACACCTCGAATCATCCGCTTGCTTATCGGCAACCCTCTCATCATGAAGGAAATGGCCAAGCATGTTCCAGACGCTGGCTCCTACGCGCCGGTTACCGTGCTTGTGGATGAGCGCGCTGATGGCGTGCATTTGTCGTATGACAGGATGACGAGCTTTCTCGCTCCTTATGGAAATCGCGACGCGCTAGACGTCGCCCGGGATTTGGACAGCAAAGTCGAGGATCTCTTACGAAATGCTGCAGGCTGAGATACCCAAGTTTCTGAGATGGTCGCGCATGTGTAACGTGAGCTCGGGCTTGGGCTCAATCGTGGTCGAAGCAGGGAGCGAAATATGACTGAATCAGCAGCGCCGGTGCGCGTCATCGAGGAAACGGCTGCGTACTGGAGGGTTGTGTTCGACTATCCTCCCTTCAACATCGTAGACGCCACCATGTTCGAAGTTCTCCAGGGTCTGCTCGCGCGAATGGACGCGAGCCCGAACCTGCGGGTCGTCATATTCGAAAGCGCGAACCCCGAGTTTTACCTTTCCCACTTTGATTTGACCGGCAAGATAGGGAACATCATGACTGTTGTCGGGGCTTCGGGCCTTCCGATCCTGATGGATACGTTCGTGCGTCTCACCAAGTCCCCGGTGGTCAGCATCGCGAAGATCCGAGGCTGTGTCCGAGGGGTCAGCAGCGAGTTCGTCCTCGCCTGCGACATGCGCTTCGCGTCGCGCGAGAACACGCGACTCGGCCAACCCGAAGTTGGAGTGGGAGTGCATCCTGGCGGCGGCGCGGCGGAACGCCTTCCAGATCTGGTCGGCCGCGGGCGGGCGCTAGAAATCATTCTCGGCGCGAACGATTTCGATGGCGACACCGCGGAACGATATGGATACGTCAACCGCGCACTTCCGGACGCGGAGCTGGACAGCTTCGTGGACGCGCTCGCGCGCCGGATCGCCTCCTTCGACCGACGTGCCATCGCCGCCGCGAAGAGTCTCGTCAACCAGGTCTCGTTGCCATCCGCCGACCGGCTCCTCGACGCCATCACCTCTTTTGAGACCGCGCTGACCTGGCCTGAAGCGCAACAGCGAATCCAAGCTGTATTAGAGCGCGGACTCCAACGAGACAGCGACTTTGAGAATCGGTGGCCCGAGGTGCTTGGCACGCTCGTCGAGACGTAGCCACCGACTGGCGACCGTTGCGCGCAGCGTAGGCGGCACTCGCCGTCGCGCCTCCAATGCTAAGAGCGGTTCTGGTTATCTTGGAGCTCCCCCGATTGAATCAAGATCGGCAAGCAATTCAGCAGAAATCTGCAGCGACGCTGCCTTCAAATTCTCGCGGAGATGCTTGCGGGAAGATGTCCCCGGAATCAGCAGGATGCTGGGCGAGCGATGGAGAAGCCAGGCAAGCGCAAGCTGCATGGGCGTTACTTTGCGTGATGCTGCGGCTGTGTCGAGTGTCGACGATTGCAATGGAGTGAACCCTCCCAAAGGGAAAAACGGAACATAAGCGATCCCCTGAGAGGCGAGATCCTCGATCAAGGCGTCATCTTTCCTTTGCGCCACGTTGTAGAAGTTCTGCACGCAGACGATCTCGGTGATCGCCTGTGCCTCAGCTACCTGCTTCGCTGTTACGTTGCTCAGACCGATATTCCGGATCAGCCCTTGCCGCTTGAGTTCAGCGAGCACGGTTAGCGGTTCCTCAATCGATCCCTCAGATGGTTCTGTAAATCCACCGACTCGAAGATTGACGACATCCAGAACGTCGAGGCCGAGGTTCTTCAGGTTGTCGTGAGTGCCGTCAATCAGCTCCTGCCGGGAGAGAGCAGGAATCCATGAGGCGTCTGCACCCCGTCGCGCGCCAAGCTTGGTAACGATCACCAGACCTGCCCGATAAGGATGGAGCGCTTGCCGAATGATCTGATTGGTGACGTGCGGACCGTAGTAGTCGCTGGTGTCGATGTGGTTCACGCCGGACTCCACCGCCTCCCGCAGAACTGCAATGGCCTCGTCGTTATCGCGTGGCGGCCCAAAGACGTGCGGGCCGGCGAGTTGCATGGCGCCGTAGCCCATGCGGTTAACAGTCAGCGATGTGCCGGGCAGGGTGAAGCTGCCTGCGCGTTCTTTTTGTTCAATCATTTCATTTCTCCTGATGCATTTCCCTCAGCAGCAATAAAGAACATTAAAACGACTCTCCAACCATTTCTTCGCTTTTCTTCCAGACCGCCTCTGCAGCTTTTGGATCGATCGCGTAACCGCGTACACCTTCGTTTATGGCGACAGGCAGATCATCCGGCACGATGTGGCCGACGTGACAATCCTCACAGTACTGACCGCCAATCTCGTCGGCAGAGGCGACCACAGCAGCCCACACCGAAGTTGCGGCTCCTTGTGGAATCGTTTTCCACTGAAAGGGGTCTTGGCCCTGCGCTGCGCGTTGCTGATTTATCTGGTCGATCATCTTCTCTATTCGGCCAGGATCCTGGTAGCGACCGAGTTCGGTCTGAATGCCTCCCGGATGCACCGCCGCTGCGCGCAGGCCCCGGTCCCGGTGGCGTTTGTCGAATGCGATCGCGAAGAGAATGTTCGCCGTCTTCGATCGGCCATATGCGACCATGGGGTCATAGGGTGTTCGTTCAAAGTTGGGATCGACGAGATCGACGTTGGAATAGCGATGACCAGCGGAAGACAAGGTGATCAGGCGCCCGCCCGTCCGAATGAGCGCCGCAATCCGGTTGACCAGGACAAAGTGGCCCAAGTGATTCGTCCCGAACTGCGTTTCGAAGCCATCGGCGGTGTGGCCGAATGGTGTGGCCATCACTCCGGCATTGGCGATGATCACGTCGAAGGTTTCTCCCTTCGCCAGCAACCCGTCGGCACAGGCACGTACGCTTTTCAGGTTGGCAAGATCGAGTTCCACCAATTCGAAACTTCCGCCATTGGCCGCGGCGTCTTTTCGCACTTGCGTGGTTGCAGTTTTGGCCTTGTTCAAATCCCGCGCCGCGCCTAGAACCTGAGCGCCGTGCGCTGCCAGGGAGCGTGCCGTTTCTACCCCGATTCCGGCCGAAACACCGGTCACCAGGATCCGTTTGCCCTTTAGATTTACGCCGGCCAAAACGTCGTCTGTGGTCGCAGTCGCCCCAAATGAAATTGTCTGAACAGTGTTCGTCATTTTTTACTCCGTTGTACTGATTACTTTAAATCACTGTTTACTATCACTCATGTTCCTAGCCATGCAAAGGAACGGCGTCGGCAGCGTGTTTGAAATAGTGCTCCGCGTTCAAATCGGCAATCATCCCGGGCTGAACCGGACGCCATCCCAACCGCTCCTGCGTCAGCGCGCTCGAAGCCGGGCCGTCAATGCCAAAGAAGCGAGCGATCCAGCCAAAATGATCGGCCGCCGCCTCGTGCGATTTGCTGATGACCGGCACGTTCAGGCCACGGCCGATTGCCTCGGCGATCTCTCGAGTCGGTACGCCCTCGTCGGCGACGCCGTGATACGTGGCTCCAGCATCACCTTTCTCAAGCACGAGCCTATAGAGATGAGCAGCATCGAGCCGGTGCACCGCGGGCCAGCGATTGAGCCCGCCCCCTATAAATGCGGAAACGCCCTTTTCACGTGCGATGCTGATCAGGTGTGGCACAAAGCCGTGATCACCGTTGCCATGGACCGAAGGCGGAAGCCGCAGCACAGATGCCCGGACTCCGTGTGCCGCCAGGTCAAGCGCCGCATCCTCCGACTTGCGGGGGAAGTTGGGATTGTGCGCATCCTCTTCTGTCGCGATCGGGCCTTGGCGTTGAGCGAGCAAGGTCCCGGAGGTGACGATCAACGGGCGATCGGAGCCCGCGAGCGCGCTGCCAAGAGTCTCGATGGCACGCCGATCCGCCTCGGCGGCTGGTCCATAGTTTGAGAAATCGTGAATGAAAGCAGTGTGGATCACGCCGTCGGCAGCCGTTGCGCCGCTGCGAAGGCTTTCGACTTCTTCGAGCGAACCGCGATGTACGGCGACTCCTGCCGCGACAAGAGATTGGGCCGCCGCATCTGAGCGCGCAAGACCCAGCACCTGATGACCAGCGTCGATAAGTTCGCGAACAATGGCAGAGCCGATAAAACCTGAAGCACCTGTAAGAAAAACGCGCATATTATTTTCCCTCCTAAGCATTTGTGAATTCGGCCGATAGGGACGACAGGGGCGAAGCGTTCACTCCACCGGGGAGGCGAGTCGAAACTTTTGCAGTGATCAATCTCCATTCGCGGGCTGAAGCAGGCAGACGGTCGATCTCGATCAACTCATGCAACCAGTCTTCTGCTGCGAGATCTGCTTGTTCTGACCCGAACAACTGGGTGACGGCGTTGAAGAATGCTGACAACTCCCGTTCCGCCAAGTTCATCGAGTCGGCGCAATCGGGATTTCTCGGCTGTTTAGGGATCGCGAATTGATTCATCATCTAGCGATACTCCTTTCCACGGTTGACGAATACCGGAAGTTCTATTAAAACGGAGAGTGTCTCCGAATTACTGATAAGATAACCGGAGACTATCTCCGGTTGCAAATATTTTCGGATGGCTAAAAAGAGTTCAAAACCGGCCGAGCGAAGGCCGCGCACCGACGCGCAGCGCAATCGCGAGCGCATTCTGGGGGTAGCGAAGGAGGCGTTCACGCGCTGTGGTGCCAACGCAAGCCTCGACGAAATTGCCAAAGAAGCCGGCGTGGGAGCCGGAACCCTATATCGCCACTTTCCGAGCCGCGATGCCTTGATCGAGGCGGTTTATCGAACTGAGGTTGAGAAGTTGGCCGCAGCGCAGCGGAAGTTCGCAGAGACAATGCCTCCGATCGAGGCGTTGCGGGCCTGGATGCTTTTGTTCGTTGATTACATTGCGGCGAAGCACATCATTGCGCCTGCACTGAATACGATCGTGGGCGGCGCCGCGAAGCTCTACGAAGGTTCCCGCGCTCAGATCCAAGGAGCGATCGATGCGCTGGTGAAACGCGCCATCAAGAGCGGAGATCTGCGCAATGACCTCGACCCATTCGACCTCCTTCGAGCGCTCATCGGCGTGTCCAACGTGGCCTCCACACCCGCCTGGCAACAAAGTGCCAGGAGGCTGGTAGATATCCTCATCAGCGGTTCGCGGCCCACGAAATAGGAGGCCCTCATAGTTCGATCTGTTTTGCGAGTCTCGTCTGCGGCTGTGCAGTGCAAACCAAAAGGGAGAGAGGTTAGTGCGGCGGCGACTCAACTGTCACATAGCGAAGCAGGCAAAACGAGAATTGTATCTGCGCCGTCAGGTACAATTCTCTGAGCTTTTCAAGGTCACCGCGGGGAGACGGCGCTATCTGTGAGCGCTCCACCAGTTTTTCGGCTCTCGGGAAAAATGACCCGGAGTAGACGTAAGACTTGTGCGGAGGAATCAAAATGGGAATGACTCGCCGGCAATTCGCCCTGTCTATTGCAGCTGCCACTACCTTTCGTTCTTCTCTTTTTGAACCCACGCTTTCTCCAGTGGGTGTTCCCCGGGGCGTGGTTCCCGGCAGAGTGACATGGGCGCATGATCCGGCGGCTGTGACCTGGGATGGGACGGGTTCCTGGTGGAAGGACGCCAACAACAACCAGGCCGTCATTGACCGCATGGTCTCGCGCTCGGTCCGGAGCCTTACAGTTCAAAAAAGCGATGCCCGGGCATGGAGCGCCATCTTCAAGTATTTCAATCGCAGTCATGGTCGCGGCGACGCAGGATACAGGGCTGGCGAGAAGGTGGCAATCAAGGCCAACCTGAACAATACAACGGATCATGGCACGATCGATCGTCTGAACTCTTCGTCCCATCTGATCCTTTCGCTCGTCCGACAGTTGACTGGGCCGGGACGAGTGCCACAATCATCGATCACCGTCTTCGATTCCAGCCGGTTCATTCCAACCGATCTCTACGACAAGATTCACCGTGAGTTTCCCGGCGTCGTGTTTGTGGACCATATCGGAGGTGATGGACGACTAAAGGCCGAGTTCAAACCCAATGCGATCCCTTTCTCAATTGAAGGCAACAACGCTAAGGGACTCGACACCACAGTCGTCGAAGCCACCTACTTAATTGATGCTGCAGTATTGAGAGCGCATGTGAGTTCAGGAGTGACACTCTGCGCGAAAAATCTGTTCGGTGCTACGAGTATCAATCCCGACTGGCACAAGAACGCCCACGATGGTTTCCATCACAACAAAGATGGGTCGGCTAGTTACTCCGCATTCACCGATTTTCTGGGCCATAAGGATCTCGGCGAGAAAACCATGCTTTTTCTTATCGATGGGCTGTACGGAAACGACAATGTGGATGGTCCGCCCCACCGCAAATGGAAGATGGCGCCGTTCAATGATGCATGGCCAAACAGCATTTTCATGTCGCTTGACAGCGTAGCCATCGATTCAGTGGGCTTCGATTTTCTGACTTCGGAATGGCCCGATCTCCCGGATATCACGAATGCTGATAACTACTTGCGCGAATCTGCTTTGGCTAACGACCCACCTTCGAAGACGTTCTATGATCCTGAACGCGACGGCATCCGATGCCGCAGCCTTGGCGTCCATGAACATTGGAACAATGGGAAGGACAAGACGTACTCGCGCAATCTCGGAAAAGCGCACGGGATCGAGCTTTTCCAAGTCTGAAGTGCGGAACATGCTTGAGCCGTCGCCGCCGATGATTAGCGGATTTGCACAACTACAGATAGGTTATCGGTACTCAAGGAGGCAGGATGATCCGAAGAGTGTTTTCCTTATGCTTCGTAGTGACATCCATGCTCTCGGCAATTGCGTTTTCCCAATCATTCTTGACCCAGTATAAAGGCCTGCCTTATCACGACAGCCGCTATCAGGGCGGCCCACAAAAAATACCGGGACGAGTATTGTGCGCTAACTATGACCTGGGCGGCGAGGGAGTCGCGTATCACGACACCGACCCAAAGAATCACGGCAGCGGAGAGTTGAATCCGGCTGATGGGAGCTATCTCAATGAATTTCGTATCCCTGAGGGCGTGGATACTTCCTACACGAAGTTCAACCGGAAGCCGGATCCGATTGACGACAACCCGTTCGACAAGATCGTGCCTCCTGCAGACCTGCTCTACGTGGGCTGGACCGTACCCGGAGAGTGGTTCAACCTTACGGTAGACGTGGCAAAGTCGGGAACATACGCGGCCGATTTCCTTTACACATCGAATCGCGGCGGGACAATATCAGTCGATGTGAATGGGACGGATGCGACCGGACCTCTGCAGATCACTACAACGAACGATCCTGCAGACCCGCTTGCCTGGCGTCAATGGCACCATTGGAATCTGGCTTCGCAACTTTTCAAGGTCCGTCTGAACAAAGGGAAAAATGTTCTCACTGTACGCATATTGACGAACGGAAACATGAATCTGGCTTATTTCGACTTCAAACCGGTCCACAGATGAAATGGAACCTGTCAGCAATTCAACTCAGTGTCACACGTAATCCCGTGGCCTGAGGAACAATGACGGAGCACTTGCCTAGCTTGAGCGAGTCGGTCTTCGTTGACGTTGTAATCTGCGCTTCGCGGCTGTCTAGTGCCGGTGCGTGTAGCGTCTCAGTTTGCACTACTCCACTCGCGGCGCGACCAAAGTCGAGTTCCACCTCAATATCTGCTGCCGCGTCCTTGTTCAGGATGATCACGGATGTGTGCTCGCCAGGCAGTTTCGCGGCATACGCCGTTGCATTGACTCCCGTATCTTGTAGCCTCGTCGAGAAGTCGGTCTTCAACAGGGTTGCGCCGCTGAACGACCCAGCAAACTTGAGCCCATACGCGACCGGCTCCAACACAAAGTCCGAGCCAAATGTCCCAATAGGCGTATAGAAAGGATGCGGATGCGCGGCAATCTGTTCGGGAGTCTCGCCCTTTGCTTCGAGAAGCGCGTCGCCGGGCAGAGTTCCGCCCACGGAATTGGCCACAGATTTGCCAGTACCACCGTGCAGATTGATGCCGGAGTAGTCATTACTGGCCAGAAGGAGCGAATAGTCGGCAGACCAAAGCGCAGCGGCAAACACGTCGGAGACACCCGGCTTGCCTCCGCGATAGCACGTGTTGCCTTCGGTCATGCGTACGCGCGCACTCATCTTGCTGGCCGCGGCCGCTGCGATATTCGCCGTGTTCTGCACCTTTTGCATCGTCGCCGGTTTCAGCAGGTTCGGAATGTTGACGTCGGGGTTCGTCGCCGGTCCGCCAAAATAATAATGATGAGTCAGGGTGGTTACGCGGGGCGGGACCTGTGTGGAAGGCCACTCGTCAGCAATCTCAGTCAGCCATGACACTCGGCTCGCAACATCAGGCATGCCGAACTTTGCCGCCTGCACCCGAGTCACGATAGCACGCGCCAGCGCGAGCCATTCTTGCAGGTACGTCTTGGCAGACCATGTTTTCGGATCGCGCAGGTGGCGGTCAAATAGATCCGCCTCGTTTCCGATTTGGAAATACTGGAGGCGGTCGCCCAGCGTCTCGGATACAAAGACCGCCTCTTCGGCGGCGCGTACCGGCGTATTCGTGCCCATCCCGACGCCGTACACGCAAGTCCAACCAGTGGCTTGGAGGAACTCCGCGAGGTTTCTGACTGCCTCGACCGTCACCGCATAGTAATGAGCCTTCGGCTCGCCCACGACCTCACGCACTTGAGGATGCTCTGGTTCGGGAGAGTCAGGTTTAGGTTTCCAGTAAGCGAACTCGCTGGTGTTGCCACCAAGGCGGAGAACACCAGTTGACGAGAGTGCTTTGAACTCGCGAATCAAGCCGCTGTTCTGCGCCGAAAAGAAAGTGGGATCCGCGAGTTGCTGGACCTCATACGACAGGCCGACAAAGTCGATCGGCATATGCGGACCAGTCGCATCCTTGGGGATGCTGAGGGCAACCCGGACCTTGCTTTGGCCCTGCGAGTGAAGACGTGCTGCTGCCATGGTGCAGGCGGCGGTGGCAAGAAACCTTCGTCGTGTGAGCATCGGATCTCTCAATTCTTTTCTTAACTGCTGGCCCAGAGCGCCCGCGTTTTTTGTGAGGTTAAGAAAATGACCACCGATGACTCCATCTGGGGCGTCCCTTGTCCTTCAGATTTGAAGCGTAACAAGACTATTTTCATCATCGGCGCCTAATGAAAATATTGTGTCATTTTACTTTAGGAGGCTTCTGCTGCGAGTGAAAACGTGGTCTTTCTTGGAGATCTTGGGAGGCGGCCATGGAGAGTCCCAGCTTCCTTTGAAGCTGCTGACCAGAAATGACCGTAAGAGCAAACCTTGGTTACGCCGGAAACGCAGATCTCACTCGGGCAAGCCAATGCGGTGCACAAGGTCTTTAAAGCGCGGATCCGAGCGGAGAGGATCGAATCCAGAGCGCAGTAGAATGCTCGGATTGAATCGTTCTTCGTACGCTCTTTCGAGCCAATGCATGGCCTGATGGTTATCCCCCACCTCGCCCAGAGACGTCGAATCCTTCGAGCGCGTGAAGAGGAAACCTTTGTGTTCCAGAGATTACGATTAACTTAGCGCCAGCCATTTCAGTCTCCTTAAGATAAAAGCCTCTTGTATCCGTTAAGAGTCCACACGCATTGCCTTTAGCCTTAGACAAGAATCTGTGAGTTGCGATGGCGACACCGCAACTCACAGGAGGAATTTGTGGAAGTTAGAACGCTGCTATTCCGTTGAAGCCGCTGAGTGGTGAGACGCCGCTGGCAGACCCAACATTAAGGAGCGTCCCATCTTTCTGAACGGCGAAAATGCCAATGGCCCCGGCAACCGAGTTCAAGGTGTAAATGAACTTGCCATCAGAACTGACCGCGATATCAAGATTGGTAGACCCTTCAGGATTCGTGCCGACCACAGTTCCCGGCAACGCGGTCAATGCCCCAGTGTTCGCGATGGCAAAGCCCGATATGGTGGACGAGCCAGCATTGGAGGTGTAAACGAAACTGCCATCAGGGCTGACCACATTCCAACAATTCGCAGCTCCTAATGTCGGAACGCTGGTGCTGATAGGGGTCAGTGTGCCATTTCCGGCGACCTCATAGGATGAGATGGCCGAGCCGTTGGCTACTCCAGAAGGGCCGGTCTCGGAGACCAGCACCGCTCCGTTCGAAGCGAAACTCACCGAGAATGCGCCAGGGCCTGCACTCGGGTTTACCATGATCGGAGATAAAGTGCCATCGCCTTGTACACTGAAAATGTCAATGTCGTTGGTCAAGCGCTCTATTACAACCAGAAACCTGCCGTCCGGACTAAAGGCTAACCCTCCCGCACCCGAATTATTCGTGGAAAGAAAGCGAGTGGAATTGGGAACTTGCTTAAGTGTGCCATGATCCAGTGTGAATCCAACGACACTGCTGCTGCCGCCTACGTTGACCACGTACACCAGATTTCCGTGCTGCGCCACTGCATTCGGTTCGCTGCCTCCGGAGATGACTTTGTCCACCAGCGATAACCTTGAGCCGTGAACGCTAAATACGGAAACGCTGCCACTGCCGGCATTCACTGCGAACAGGAGCGAGTGATCCTGGCTGAGTATTAACGATCCTTGAGATTCCAAAGGGTCGTTGTTACCACCGCTTCCTCGGCCACCAGTGGCAAATCTGGCGCCTTCCTGCAACGTGCCGTCGCTAGCCCGACGGTATGCGATTACTTCATTCTTATCTACATTGTTGGTCATAACAAACACAGCGCCTGCACTGTGTGTATCTGCCTCTTGCGCGTTGCTGGGTGTTGACGAAGCCAAACCAATAGCGAGTCCGGCCATAAATAGTGTATGCGTTACTTTGCCCATTAGATTGCTCCCACAGTTTGAGTCGCAGTCCACTTGACCATAGGGCAGCACACAACCTGTGGCCCATGGTCGAAGTGCAGCGTCCTAATAGGATGAGGTCGTGCGAGTAAAGTTACAGAGTGGACAAAGTTCGCCGTCAGCGTTGTTATCGCTGTGCAGGGCAAGAGTGTGCTATACAGGGAAGCGCGTGAACGTTCTTGTATTGGCAAAGAGAATCCCGCGTGGAACCGGACGACGGCGTGTTTATCCGACTCCAGAAGAGACCACAGCTACGCTGAACGTTGGCCAGTGTAGCTGTGTCAGGTGGAAATATTCTTCGGGCATTACCTCAAATGGACTCCGCCGCCCTTCTGTGCCTAGTAACTTGTGACCACCTTTACAGCGACTGCAGAAAGGTAATCAAAGCCGCTCTATCCTCAGGGCTCAATTCTTTAAAGCGTCTCGCAGGATCGTGTGCTTCGCCATCGTGACGCGAGACTGCATTTTCAAGAGATAACGACTTCAGGTCGTGCATGAAACGCGCTTTTGTGCGCAAACCCCAAAGTGGCACGGTTCGTAGTTTGTTGGCCGTGTCTTGCGGTCCAACCTGGACGATGCCATCTCCGGTTCCGATGTCATGTAACAAGAAGTCGCTAAAGGGGTGAATTACTTTATCCCCCAAGGCTTCCGGAACAGTGAACATGCCACCATCGATGACCGTCCCTACCGGAGCCGTCGTTATGGATTCGACGTGGCAAACACTGCAACCGACCCGCTGGAAAAGCTCTCCACCCTTCAAAGCTGCTGGCGTAGCAGCAAGCACTGTGTCGCGTGGTGGAACCATTGTGCCGCGTATGAACTGAGCAAAGTGGTCGATATCAGCCAAGCCAAGGCTGTCCGGTTGATCTTCCGGGTCCGTCGTGGTCTTGAGCACTGTCGTAACGTCTTTGGGGCGCAGCCGGTTAGTGATGCCCATCTCGTTGAGATAGGCGTCGGCAATAAAGGAGAGCAAACTGCTGTGCTGGTCCTTCCAGCCGAAGCGTCCGACGCGAGTCTGTCCAGGAGCCTCGAAAATCGGAGCCTGCACCGCTTCCCCATGA
>DATMOO010000162.1:0-10096 GCA_035568275.1 Candidatus Sulfotelmatobacter sp. | reverse complement strand
TGTCTTGCCGCAAGGCGGCAGCCTTTCAGGGGTGGCACGAGCCGGATGAATCGAGAGATTCACGTCCGGCTCTGTGAGCGGCTCGGGGCGAAATTCCCCGGGCCGACTCGGCAGATTATGCGGCTGCTGGAAGATCCCACCTTGCTGCAGGCGGAGTTAGATCGCCGGCTGCACGCAGCTCAAACCACTGATCCTCTGAAGCGGCGCGAAGAGTCGCTCCGTCGCGACCAAGCGCGCCTGACCAAGAGCATGGAGCGGCTGCTGACCGGATACCAGGAGAATCTGATCACCTTAGAAGAGCTCCGCTGCCGCATGCCGGATCTGCGCAAACAGCAGCGGGCAAATGAAGCGGAGCTGCAATCGCTGGAGATGACGGCTGTCGACCCAACCCGTAACTTGCGCTTGGTGGAAACCCTCGCCCAGTTCCGCACACGACTGCGCGCCAGGGGAAATGTCCTGGAAGTCGCAGAGCGTCAGAGAGTCGTACGATTGCTGGCATGAGATCCTCGTGAGCAGTGACAACATCACAATCCGCCATTCCATTCCCCTGCCGACCTCTTCGCCCGATCCGAACCATGGAATTCGCCCAAGCCACGAACCGCCCGAGCCCAATACTGGCCCAAATTATCTTTTGCGTTCACACGGTCGACGCGCCTGGAACAACGTTGCAAACTGGAACCGCGCTCCTTTGCTGACGTGAAATGAAGCGACCAGCACCAAAGGTGGTTCCAAGATTCCGGACGCACTTGCAGATGACTTCAAATTGCTCGTTGAGGTCAGGGGCCAGCGGTGGGATTGAGACTTCTCCTTCGATCATCGTGCTAAGGAAGGCGCTGGCGAGACGTCCTGTCTCCGATAGTTGTCTGCTGAGCCTGGCAAAAGGCCTGTTTCTGGCGGACGCCGAGTGCCAAATCTCCACAGATACATGGCGGCATATGCCCGCCATGGCCTCCAAGTTTCCGAGCGGCGCTCCAGTTCATGCGAGCTTGTCAGATTCATCGCACGAAGTAACCCAAGATCGGTCGAGGGGAAAGCGTCAGGTTCCCCCAAGGCTCTCATCGCGACATAGTACGCAGTCCACTTCCCGATGCCGGGAATTTCACATAAGCGACACAAGAACGCCTCTGAGTCCACGATGCCCACAAAATTTATCTTGCCGTCACAAACGCCGCGAGCGAGAGCTCGAATCGTCTCACCACGCGCTGCAGTTAGGCCAAGGGTGGCAAGTTTTGCGTCAGCAAGAACTTCAGGTTCAGGAAATAGATGAGTGAGCCCATTCAGGCCGCGGAAGGGTTTGCCGAATCTGGTGACCAATCGGCCAGCCAGTGCCGTTGCACCTTTTACCGTAACCTGTTGTCCCAGGATCGCGCGCGTCGCAAGCTCAAACCCGTTCCAACAACCCGGCACTCGAAGACCCGGGTCCGCCTCCAATCGGTCCCTTAGCATAGGGTCGTTCCCGAGGGTCTCCACGATATCCGCCCAGTCCGCGTTCAGGTCGAACATTGCCCGGATGCGTTCTACAATGAAGAAGAGCGACTGCGGATCCGCAATTTCGATCCGCGCAACCAGCAAGTTGCGCTCGTTGTCAGGAGAGACTTCAAAATAGCCGTCGTGCCCATTCGCGGATATGGTTCGCCGATAACAGCCCGCTTCCACTACCTCCACGCCTGGTGTGCAACGCGGCGCCAGAAAGTCGAGCATCCCCTGCCAGTGATACGGCGGCCGGAAATTGAGACGAAATATGTATTGGTCTTCGGACTGAATCTCTTTCTGCCGTGCGAGATGCCGGATCTGAGTGGGCGTTCGATGATAGAAGTTGCGGATAGCCGCGTTGAAACGGCGAACACAGCCGAATTCCGACGCCAGGGCAATCTGATTCATCGGCAGACGAGTCTCATCGATGAGCTTCTTGGCAAAATGAAGGCGTCGAGTCTGAGCTATCGCGAGAGGAGTCGCTCCCAAATGTCGCAGGAACAACCGGCGAAGATGCCGCGACCCTACTCCCAGTCGTTCCGCGAGACCTTCAACCCCCCTGTCCCCGAGCCCGCTTTCACCGATTAGGCGCAGAGCTCGCGAAACCGTATTTGAAGTTCCCAGCCATGCAGGAGTTCCGGGCGAGCATTCAGGACGACAACGCAGGCAGGGACGAAATCCCGCTTCCGCTGCCGCAGCAGCGCTCGGATAATAACGGACGTTGCTCTCTTTGCATGTGCGAGCCGGACAAATCGGACGGCAATAGATCTTAGTGGTAAGCACCCCTATAAAGAACTTTCCATCAAATCGCGGGTCACGCGACAGCCGCGCTCGCGAACATACTCGCCAGTCCAGATCCATATGGTTGGCAGTACACGTAAAAGGCCGAATCGCCTCCAAGGATAGCTGACTCTGAAATCGGATTGTGGACGTTTTCGGACCGCGACAAAACCCAATTCTGCCGCTCTATCGAGGTCCGGAAACGTCCTGTCTGCAGCTATCGAGGTCCGCGAATGTCCACTCAGGCGCCATCTATTTCGCTATCGTTCAAAATCGCGTCGAGCAGCGCACTACTGCAGAGAGAGAGAGAGAGTAGAGAGAAGCGCTGCTCAGATAGGTTCTAGTTTTTCGATCCGGAGTAGACCCAGAATGGAGGCAACATGCAACCCAGGATGCTGACATGCGTCACTGCAATCGCTGCAGTCTGTACATTGTCGATCTCAATTCCTATTTCCGCGGCCCAAGAAGCAAGACAAACGCAAAGGTATTACGTCTTTAACCTCGGGGACCCTGGCGGTGGGAATCTGGCCGCAGCCGCCAGCATCAACAACATTGGCTGGATCGCCGGCGACGCGCTTCAGGCAGAAAGCGAAAACCTGCATGCCGAACTTTGGGTTGGCACTCCCTTCGACCTCGGCACGTTGGGAGGGCCGAATAGCGTCGTAGCTTGGCCCAACAAGAACAACAGAGGGCAGATTGCAGGCATCGCAGAAACCGCCGATATGAATCCGCTCAACGAGGCCTGGAGTTGCGCGCAAGCCAACTTTCTGTCAATCACGAACCATGTGTGTTTTGGGTTCCGCTGGGAGGCCGGCGTGATGACTGCACTCCCCCCGTTGTCCGGCGGCATTGACAGTTACGCCGCTGGCATCAACAACAAGGGGCAAGTGGCCGGTTGGGCGGAAAATGGCGTTCACGACCCGACTTGTAATAATACCCCTCCAGTAAACCAGGTTCTGCAGTTCGAAGCAGTCGTATGGGGACCGAACTTAGGCGAGATGGCTCAACTCTCTCCTCTCGCTCCCGACCCAGACTCCGCTGCGACCGCGATTAACGACAAAGGTCTGATCGTCGGAATTTCAGGTCTTTGTGCCAATGCTGCGGGCAGCACCAGCGCCGAGCACGCCGTGCTCTGGGAGAACAAACACGCCCCTCCGATTGACCTTGGCAACTTTGACGGCGGCCTGGCATGGAACACGCCCACTGCCCTTAACAACCGTGGCCAGGTGGTTGGCTTCGGCAACCAACAGGGCAGCCCGGCGAATTCATTCAACCCGATCGGTTTCTTCTGGGACCGCGCGCACACCATTCAGCCCATCCCGCCGATTGGTGATGACAAGCAGAGTTGGGCCTGGGCAATCAACGAGCATGGCCAGGTAGTCGGGCAGTCCTTCAATCTGATTACTGGTGCGGCGAGAGCCTTCCTTTATGAGAATGGGTTGTTGACGGACTTGAACGCGCTCATTCAGCCCAACTCATCGCTTCAACTCCTTCTCGCCAATGACATCAATGACGCCGGTGAGATCGTCGGCTTTGCTCTTGATACGAATACGAACGCGACCGTAGCTTTCTTGGCTGTTCCCGTGTATAGCGGCAATCAGTCTTTTGCCCACCTGGGTGAAACCAACTTTTACAGCAAGGCCGCTACTGAAAGCGGTCGTCGGCCGTTTGCGGGAACCTTCAGTCGCTTCGCCATCGATGCAGCCCATTCAAAATGAACTCTGGAAAATCTGAGAGATTGGAGTTTGTAACGACCGAAACTCATAACTGGCAAAGCAGCCGTTACCATCCTGCGAACTCCGAAGCCTTCAGCTTGGGAAATGGATCGTGGGATGTCGAGGTCGGGAAATGAGTCCATTTACACAGAGGGTCCCTTAGCGTCATGTCTCGCGTTCGTCATTGCGTCGAATGCCCAAAATGCCACACTCGATACCTGCCTGGATCGAATCCGTATCCGAACGGGTCGTACTTGATACCGCTGACTGCAAGCCTTTCGGCGGGATGCATCCTGTACTGCTCTTGTAGCAAGCCGCATATCTCCAGTCAATGGGCTTGGCGGGAGTTGAAACCATATGAAGTCTCCGGCCGAGCCCACCACCGCGGGTTTGGCTCGCCAGAAGAGATATGGGCCATTCGCCCGGGGTGGCACAATCTGGGAAACGGCGTCACGTAAGTACACCGCCCCAGGGGAACTCAAAGGCGAGCAGTGGCATCTCGGTTGGGAAGATACGATCAATGACGCAGCAGGATTTCGCAACTCAACAGAATCTCCTCGATGCGCTTCAGCTTTCCGCTGCGCTTCGGTCGGCTTGAACCACAGCTTCCGTTGGGCAGCACTGGTGCCAAGTCTCCCGAAAACGCCATGTTCGAGCACACAAACACCCGATAGCCGCAGGTCATTGCCAGACGCATGCTCTCGTCATGCGAATTGCGCAACCCTATGGAGAAGCGACAGCCCTCCATCTCGCTTGCCAGGTCGAGGACGCCGAACATCTTCATCCCATCCGGCGAAACTGCATATTCGTCATGAACCACTCCGATGTGGCGAAACCCGAGAGTTTCGATCAATGCCCTCACGATCTCATGATGCGGGATCGGGCGGTGAGTTTCGGTTGCCGCCGGTGTAGGCACCAGCGCCAGTTCTTCGCGGCCAATCGTTCGGCCGCTGTAGCCAATGAGCCTACATTTTTCAGACATACTACTTCCTCCTTTATTCCCTGCTGAAATACGAACAGCAGTTACGAAATCCGAACACCGGTCGCGGCATCCTCGAACTGGCGTCACGACCCGATAGACTCAAATGTGGGTTCGACCGAAAAGAAAGCTGGGGGCCGACGGGGCACTCGAATTCCTTGCGAGATTCCAATTACTCTCGTCAGCCCGGATTCGGCTAAGCCGCTTTCCGAGACAGGCTTGGTGATTCTGGTAAACCCTGAGGGGTGTGCAGTCCGATTCGGTCAGCCGCTGGCAGTTGGGACGACGGTGCGCTTAGAGCGACTTCCAGCAGGCGGGAGCGCCAGCGCGCGCGTGGTGAATTGCATTTCGACGGGACAGTATGAAAAGCTTTGGCTCCTCGGATTGGCGCTCGATGAGCCGGGCAATGTTTGGGGCATCCAATCGCCTCCGGAAGACTGGACGCAGTAAAACTCCAAAGAGGCACACCTCCCTCAGGTTCATCATCCGAAGTTGAATAGCGATCCCTGCTCCGTGACAGCCTTGCGCCGCGACTTTCGAGCGCCCAGAGAGCCCGGCCGTTGCCCGAAGATCAAAATCGAGCCGTCTACGATAGCTTCTTTTACGATGTCTCGAGGGTTAGCCTGAGTGTCGTCGAAGACTCTGGGCATATTAATCGATGCAACATCTTCGCTTGATCCAGAAGTCGCAGGAAACAGTTTCTGATGCTCTCGATTCAGAGCTTTCCAGACGGCGTCGGCGGATTCCCCAATTCCATTTCTCGCATCGTCTCGTCGATGGACTGCAGTCCCTCCCCGGCAAACTTCCCCTCCATGGTGAGAGCCACCAGAAGTTTCTTGCTCATCAAGCGCAGACAGCACAATTCTCTGCTCACACAGAACATTTGTAACGGGCTCTGGTCATTACCAGCCGCTACTCTTCCCTCAGCGCCACCATTGGCTGTAGCTTCGCCGCCCTTCTTGCTGGGACCCCACTGGCGAGCACCGCCACCACAGCCAGTCCCAGACAGGCGGTCGCCAGTACTGCGGGATTGTAGGGCTTCAATCCAAATAAGAGAGACGCCGCCCACCTGCCGACGACCAGGGTCATCACAACCCCGACTGCAACTCCGACTCCGCACAGCTTTCCTGCCTCGCTCAGAACCAGTTCGATCATTTGTATCGGCGCTGCGCCCAATGCCATCCTGATCCCGATCTCGCTTGTCCTTTTTGCCACCATGTATGCCATCACTCCATAGAGTCCGACGGTTGCCAGAATTGCGGCCAGCAAGCCAAAGAACCCGCTCAAAATTGCCAAGAGACGCTCTTTCAATAATCCGTCGTTGATTTGGGCGGCGAGTGAATGAAAATCGATTGCGATCTCGGGATTCACGTCAGCCATAGCTTGCCGCAACTCCCCCACAATCGATTCGAGCAATCCGCTTGAGCGGACGATAATTTCCCCGTTGGTGTCGGGCCGGTCATCCTGCAACTGAGGATAAAATGCGATTGGATCGAACTCTTTCCGCAAGTCGTCGTATTTCGCATTTGCCATCAGCCCGACGATCTCATACTCGTACTGCGGCTGTCCCCGATACACATTGATTTTAAACGTCCTGCCGACAGGATTTTCGGTTCCCATGATCTTCCGGGCAAACTCCTGATTGACGATCGCCACCTTTGGCGAACTCGCGGTATCGCGCTCATTGAAATTGCGTCCGCCTAACAAAGGCGTCCCGATCGTCTGGAAGTACCCTGGTGTGATGTTGCCCATGTCGACCCAACCTTTCTTTACCTCGCCATTGACCACGACTTCATCATTCCAGTAACTCCCGCCTAGAGGCACCTCGTTCGTCTCCGCGGCCGATTGCACTCCGGGCAGTGAGCGCACGCGCTCGACGATGCGCTCCCGGAATGGACCTCGCTGATCGTAGGGGAGATTGAGACGCGTGTAGTCGATATCCATCACCAGCACGCCATCGCGTTGGAATCCGGCATCCAAAGTGAGGATCTTCCGCAGGCTTTCGCCGAACAGCAACGCGCTCACCACCAGAACGAGGGAAAGAGCGACCTGCGCGACGACGAGTGCCCGGCGGAGACTGAAGCGCTCGCGGGTTGTGGTCAAACCGCGCCCCGCTAGGCTCATCACCAGCGCAGGCGCCATCCTGGTCGATTTGATCGCAGGAGCAAGCCCCACCAGCACACAGGTGAGCACAGCGAGACCGGCCGTAAATCCAAGTACTCGCCAGTCCGTTGCGAGACCAACGAAGATGTGGCGTACATCGCCTTCCCCGCTGAGATACCGGACGAGGAAGGAACTCAGCAGGCGAGCTAATACCATTCCAAATGTCGCACCGAGCAGCGCGAGAAGCAGGCTCTCGGTGAACAACTGGCGGACAATGCGTCCTCTTGCCGCGCCGAGCGCGATGCGTACGGCAATTTCTTTTTCTCGCGCGCTGGCGCGAGCCAGCAAGAGGTTCGCGAGGTTTGCGCACGCGATCAGCAATACAAGTCCCGTGATCGCCAGCAGCAGCCATAAAGGCGACTCATACTGCTGCCGAAGATTCGACACCCCTGTGCTTCCCGGATACGCTGCCAGTTTCTTCTGCAGGTATTGTTTTCGGGCTTCCGTCTGGTACCCGGGCGGCAAGGTTTCCTGCATGAGTCCCGGAGAGATTGCCTCGAGTTGCGCCGATGCCTTGTCTAGCCTCCATCCGGGCTTTAATCGGCCCATGGCCACCAGCCACCATCCGTGTGGCAACACGTAAAGGCTGCTCTCACCTGCGATGGTTGGTTCAGAGCAGATGAGCACCGCAACATCAAAGCTGTGGCCGACGTCTACTCCATGAAAGTTCGCTGGGGTTACACCGAGCACCGCAAACGGGTGGCCTTCCAATTCGAGTGTCTTACCGATGGCACTGGCCTGTCCGCCAAATTCGCTCTGCCAAAACTCATAGCTAATTACTGTGCCGGGCGTACCACAACCCGCGCGATCATCCGGCCGGTGAAATACCTGCCCGAGTACTGGCTGAATCCCGAGCACATCGAAAAATTCACCACTGACCCATAGTCCCTGTGCGTATCGCACTTGCCCGCGCGTCGCCAGATTGAAATCCTCGTTGCCGAATGCAAATACGCCGCTGAACCCTTGCTGCTGCGCACGGATCTGCTCCCACATCTGATTGGTCACGTATCCGTAGCGACCGTGGTGCCGGCCTGTGACATGGAAATCTGTCGGCCGGATCACCGCTAATTCTTCCGGATGCGCCACTTGAAGAACCCTCATCCTCACTGCGTCGATGAGCTGGAAGATAGCTGTATTTGCCCCAATGCCTAGCGCCAGTGAAAGTACGCATGCTGTCGTGAATCCCGGGTTCAATCGCAATGTGCGCGTGGCGTAGCGCAGGTCCTGCCACAGGCCTGACCAGACATCGCTGCCCTCACCCGTCCCCAGCTCTACCGGTTCGATCCAGCGCTCCTCGATCTTTCGCAGATCGCCCGCCAGATCGCGTCCCTCCAGTTCTTCAATGATTTCACGCTGTGCTGCGTCTTCATTGGCGCCGTTCGACAGCTGTGCCTCGTACCGGTCGCGCAGATGCTGCGAGATCTCATCAACGATCTCGCACTCACGCATCGGCGAAAGTCCGCAGTCGCGGAGCCGATCGCGCACCATCTTTTTAAAATCAGGCATGGCTTACTCCAGTAATCCGCTGCATCGCGGCCACGAACTCTGCCCAAGTCCGCCGCTGTTGCTTTAGCATCGCCTTCCCGGCTGGGATTAACCGGTAATAGCGCCTCCGGCGCTGACCGGGTTTCTCGACCCACTGACCTTCGATCCACCCGCGCTTCTCCAGCCGGTACAGCAAGGGATAGAGAGAGGCCACATTGAACTTGAGCGTACCGGCCGAACGCTGCTCGATAAGTTGGTTGATTTCGTAACCGTGGCGGGCTCGGCCTTGCAACAGCGAGAGGATCAGCAGCTCCGCGCTTCCTTTCTTCAATTCCCGATCAAAGCCCGCATTCGTTATCGCCATATATGTTTATGACATATATGCCTATGCCGAGCTGTTTGTCAATCAAAGAAAGAGATCCTAGTGGCGCATGGACACTGGCCGATGTGAGGCTATAGTGGCGGAAGAGGGGAAGGACCTGCCTCTCGCCTCGCGCGACCCCTCCCTCCGCTTCGGCCTAAACGCTCCGCCTACGGTGTCGCAGTCCTTCGTTCCGGGAGGGGTCGCACACATTGCCACAGCAACAGGGTAAAGTCGAATGCAACATTGCCCCTTGCTAAATTGATTCCACATAACTATCAGTCTCCGCGAAGATGGCGGGAGAAGAATTCCAAGGGCGATTTGTCGGTTTTGTCCAGCAATCGAAGTGCGCCCCGGCGTCGCTACGATTTGGCCTGGCGGGAACAGGGGAATGGTTGGCAAACAGTTCATGGGTCAAGTCCCGTTTCCGAGTTCGGTTCTGCATTACTGCAGTCTTGTTCGTCGCGATCGCGAGGAACTCGCATCACGATCAGGTTCGCGTCTTCAGCTCTTCTGTTCGCAATCCTCGTGTAAAGGCGAATGACGCACAGAGATTCACATCCTTCACGGCTCGCTTGTGGGAGCTAAGAGCCGCCCAGGGATCAATCTTTGTAGGCTACTTGCGTCAACCATGCCCCGACGATGTTGTCGGCACCATTTGGCAGACGAAACTCCCGGCGCGGCTATGGTCGAGCAATACTCATTGAGTACCCGCTCGGCTGCCATTTCCGATCCGTGCAGCGGTAATGCCGATCAATGGATCCACTCGTCCTCTTCGCTGTCTTCCTCGTCTGAAGCCACGTCAGCTGGCGCCACGGCCTCCTCAACGGCTTCAGCGATTTCCTCGTCATCGGAATTGGCCAGATCGACTAGGATTTCCGGCGCCTCATTGGGACGGATACTGCCCACAGCGCCGATGGCGGCAAGCAGAAAATATTTTGGGCAGTGAGCGTCATTTAGGAGTTGGACGATGGGCGACCAAGCCGCGTCCAGTCCCCAGTTGCCCGCCGCGATGACTGCCTGGTATTTGATTTCGAGATCGCTGCTTTTCAAGGCCGCCAGTATTTGATCGTCAAAACCGCGAACCCATCGCATCGCAAACACGGCGGTCAGCATCCACTCTTTGTCTCCGCTGGAATA
>DATMOO010000161.1:0-65010 GCA_035568275.1 Candidatus Sulfotelmatobacter sp. | reverse complement strand
CGTCCCAAGTGCAGTGCCGAACCGCATCTTGTCGCACTTGGCGATCAAGAGGGGTATCGCAGGCCAGCGCTTCGGCAACCAATAAAATGAATTCATCGGCCGATCGGTAGATTCTCAGGCCTCGGGTGTGCAGATATTCGTATAGCGGAGAAATCACCACGGGTTTCCCGGTAGCGAGGTACTCCCGGACCTTAATCGCGCTTCCGTAACTGGTAAAAGCGTTTTTCTGGTCCCAAGGCAGCACACAGACATCGATATGGCGGTAGTAGCGGGGAAGTTCGGAATAAGGCTTGGAGCCAAGAAAATGGATGTTGGGGGCAGACAGCTTCACAACATTCGATTTCGAGCCGATGAAAACCCAGTGCCAGTCGGGCCGCTCCCTGGCTACGCGCTCGATCAAAGGTACATCCATGGTGTACCAGTCGGCGGCGCCTACATATCCGAGCACTGGCCGTGGAATTGCCGCGATATCCGTAGGGACCTCGGCGGGCAAGTTGGCAAACCGGTCGTAATCCACGGCTTGTTCGAGGAAATACCGATGGCGGATTTCTGCCTCCTCATAGAGCTTACGCCCGGAGTACATCACCACGGCGGCGCGCTGCTTCAGGCGAGAATCCATTTCACGAATTACGGCACGAGACAGAGCGCTGTCTTCGTTGACATCGTATTTGTCAGAAACCTGATAAACCAACAGCTTGGGGCCGAGGGAGCTCACGACGTCAGCGGCCGTGGGGATGGCGACCCACACGATTGGATGCCGCAGATTGAGAATGAACATCACGAATCGGAGCTGGAATGCAAGCAAGAGGCGATTCAACGCGCGTACTACGGATGAGCCGTACAGCGGCACGTTAATCGGCGTCATCACCCATAGTCCTTCGGGCGCCTTACGCAACCAACGCAGATAGCTGCGAAGTTTGCGTCGGATTTTTTGAAAGAAATCCGGATTGCCGATCGAAGGCAGGCCCATGGTGATGGAGTTCACAAACAGTACGCGATTGTGAGCAGCCAGTCTTTTGAGGATGTGGTTCTTCGAATGGGGATGGTGGTACCACCAATCCTCGCCCCCAAAACACACGATTGACTGGCCAGAAAGTGGATAATCGGCAGACGGTGGACCTGCTGCGAAATCCGCTCCCACCGGTGCCGTTGTACCTGCGGAACGCGTGGAGTTCATACCTGACAGACCCCCTCAGCGACCGCCCCCCGGATCTTTGTCTCCCTTGCAGAATCAAGCTTGTTGTTTACCGTGTCCGTTACATCGGCCCACGAGATACGAGTGGTGATGCGCGTAGGAATGGTCGCTCTTCCGCAGATGCGCACCTTCGTTGCCGGAACTGTTACCCCAAAGGCAGTGCTAACGAGCGATGGCTGGACTGCCCCCTGGAGAGCAGTAGGCCCCCCAACCGCGAGCTGAACCTGCCGATCACCGAGAACGCGGCATAAAATTCCGTTTTCTGCTGCGATTACTTCTGCGTTTCGACTGGGCACAAGTTGAAGATTGAGCTCGAAATCGTGAACGCCATCACCCTCGAGGTCATCCTCAATCACAAATTCCGATTTGTCGCCGACAACACGAATGGTCCGGGTATGCGTCACCCGAAGAGATCGGTATCCCGTATGCGAGGCGCGCAAGAAGTAGCCCTGCGTTTCCCTGCCTTCTTCTATCGGACTGACAGCTGCTTCGTTTCCTAGGGTGAACAACCCAAGCGGGCCAGGGTAGATGCGATTCTGTTCCGTGCCATCGATCATCAATGTGTTGTGTGCCGCGGTGCTGCGAAATCGGTTTCGCGTGGCTATTTCGCGCGTGTAGCAGCCTGTACCCGAGTCACAGAGGACTTCCTGGCCATCCACTCGCAAAACGAAGCTGAGCTTGTCATTGTGGGTATGGCTGCCTTTGCCGGAGATTCCGTTCGGAAGGGCGAGAAACAACAGCTCGGCAGACCTATGCTGCAGGATGCCGATCCCCGAGTTCGGGAAAACTGTTGTCGCGGGCGCGGAGCCGGGGTTGACCTGAGGATTGAGATGGGTAATTCGATTGGTGTCGGTGAGGCCGTACCACTTTGCGTCTTCGACCGAGCCGCACCCTTCATCAAACAGGCACTTCCCTAAACCGAGCAAATTGGATACGCGGAGCGAGTTTCTTTCGGACACCGGCAGCGAGAGCATCTGCTCCACATCGTCCAGCAAGAGTTCTACTCGGCCGTCGTCACAGTCTCCCACGTGGGGAAGTTCGCCAGAAGGACTGGCCAATCCGGCCATTACATGGTTCATGCGTTGCAGCCTCTCCAAGAAACGTGACGTAGGAGAATCATTGCCAGCGCGCATGAGAAGCAGTGCGACGGTGAACATCTGGGTGACGAGTACGTGATACCCAGTAGACGCTTCGTAGTCGCCTCCATCTTTGTAAACCTGCTGAAGAATCGCGGTTTCAATCTGTCTCCGATAGAAGCTCCGCTTGTGCACCATCTTCCCGCCTTCGAGAAAAAGAGAGAGACAGTACAGACCAACGATATTGCTCAAATAATGGTTGCTAGTTATCAGGTATGAAAACTCGATATTCGCCTCGATGTAAACCAGATGCTGCCACAAAGAGGAAGTTACGCCGGCTAGCCAAGTTTGTTCTTCCACTCTAAAAGGCGAAAGCAGGTTCAGTAGGAAACAAATGCTCATGCCGCGCAGCGCGGCCTCCATCGCGAGAGACCAGTTGACGCCGACACCAACTGGGTTTTCCTGAATCCAAAGAGAGAGGAGATCTTTCGCCATCTCACGATAGCGCTCCTCTCCGGTAATTACGTGCGCTTTGCCCAGAATAGGCAAGAATTGCAGGCGTGACAGTTCATACGGAACCTTCACATCCGAGCCGTCGAACCTCATGCACTGGCGGTTCTCCAAAGGAATCTGGGGCCAGTCCAAGCCAGAGACGAAATCAACATTCCATCTCGCCCGCCGCCCCAGGCCCACGGTTCCATATCCCAGAAATGGAAAACGTCCTTCACAGACTTCATCGGCAAAAGCAATCAAGAGATCTCGGCTCGTTCTACTGAAGGTGGAAATGTCGGGCTTGTAGTAAGGTACATTGCGAAACGTCACTGGGCAGGGCCGCTCCTCCATCTGCGCAAGAATGCGTCTCTTTTCCCATCTCTTGCGAATCCTCCACGCCACTTCCCGTGCCAGCAGCAGGGGCGAGCCTTTTTTAAGAAACCGGGGCAAGGGTCGCATAACGATGTTGGGTCAGGATGCCGCTCCGTTTCACCGAACGGTTTTCACAACGTCGCGGCGAACTCTTCGTCCAATACGGGAAGATCGCATGCGCGGCAGACTTCACACTTGGTTCGAAGAAGCCACGGACGCATCTTATCGTTGTAGTCGTCCGGGAAAGGACGCCGTCCGCGAACGCGATTCCACGTGGCTTGTGCCACCAAGTTTCTCGTGATCGGGCCGGAAAAAATATGGCGGGCTAGGCGGAGCGGCTCGCGCTTCCAGTGCCGACTGGCAGAAGGGATTCGGGTCAGCAACTGGACGCAGATCACGTCCAGGTTGGCCTGGATGATCTCGGGCTGAAAAACATAGATTTCGCAACCATAGCCTATGGTGACCGCATCGCCACCCCAGTCGCTGGATAAGGAGTGGCGAAGAATGTTACTCGGTACTTCGATTTGTAGGATGGACTCGGTACTGGGAGCCGCGCTCCGCTGGACACTTGGCCCACCGGATTTCATGCTGATGATGAAGCAGGGATTTTCCTGAATATCGGAAATCTTGAGCGAGAATTCAATCTTGCTCAAAACTTCCGGATTGAAGACTCCCATCCTATGTTCCAGATTTTGCAGCAATTGTTTTTCAAGGGTGTGGATTTCAGTCTCTGTTAGCCAATGGTTCTTCCCAAGAGCTACAATCTCCTCTTTGTACTGCTCATCTATCAAATGATTAAGACTGCCTGCCTGCAACCGGGCGCGATAAGGCGAGTGTGGCATCAACTGGTTGTCGACCAGAATGTCTCCCGGGTACATCACATGAATCTGAGGAGCGTCCGGCGAATCGCCGCAGATCTGTCGATAGTAGTCCGGAATGCGTGAACGTGGAAAGCGCCTTTCGTTGATCCATCTCTGGTTGGGGTGCAGCAAGGCAAAATCCGCTGCGAACGGTACCGCAACCCTTGGATTCAAGGCATGCACGATGCGGCAGAATGCGTGAACAAACATCTGCTCTCTCGCTTCGGCAATTTCCAGGTCGTTCTTCCCCGGACAATGAATAGTATTGGGAAAGTAGCTGGCCCCGCCAAATCCGCAGAAGACAGTATCGATGCGAGGCCAGCGCTCTAGAAGGTGTCTAACAAAAACATCAACAATCCCTGGTGGGTGTGAGTGCAAGGCATCATTGACGTTTACAAGTACTTGGCCGTTGCTCTCGATAACGATGATGCTATCGAGATTGTTGACGACGTATGTTAGCGCTGTGTCCGGGGTGACGCGGATGGTCCTGTCAGTGAGCGCTTCGGTGACGTCACGAAAGCCTAATTCGTTCAGGTAAGGTTTGATGCCTCCGTACCACATGTACGGGTAAAATATTCTGGCGGACCTGGGAAGTTTCTCGACCGTTGGCGGATGGAAGTGATCCTCGTGCCCATGTGAGAACAAGACTACCTGGCGATCGTCCAGAACTCCTGTCTTGACTGGCTTAGGAAATACGTTCCACTGGCCGCAGTAGGCAGGGCCGTGGATCCATGGATCGGTCACGATCTTTAGGTCTCCGGTATCTATGGACAAACAGGCGTGACTTACGTATTCGATCCTCATTTCTTGTTTCTTATCCATGTGCATCCCATTTGCGGTCAGGCTGATAGAGAGTCATTTGCTTGGGGCACGCACACCGCTGCTGGATCTCGTGCGTAATTACGTTTCCACACGACGCCAGCAACGAGAACGAACATCAGAAAATAGCAAATAGAGGATACGATCGACGCACCGGCGATGCCGTAGTGGGGGATGGCCCAGAAATTCAGGGCGACGTTGATTATTGTATCCGCGACCCAAGCTACGACGATGATGGGCGGAAAACCCTCGCTATTTAAGAGTTGAACCATCACCGCTTCAATTCCCAGGAAATAGGTTCCCGGCATTAGCCAGGCAAAAGGGGACGCTGCGGGGAGGAAGCTTCGTCCGAACGCGACCGAGATGACTGGGGCCGCAACCAATGCGGCAATCGCGACTACCGGTAACATGAGCGCTGCCGTCACAAGCACGGCCTTGTTGGCGAGCCGCAATTTTTCTTCTCTTTCTTCTATGGCCGAGAGCTTGGGAAACAAGAGCGATCCTACGACGACCGGAAACATCATGGTGTTCTCGGCGAGCACCTGGCTTATCGAGTAGTAGCCCGCTTCCGTCGCTCCCAGCATGTACTTGACCATGAGCAGGTCAATTCTCAGCACAAGAAAACCGAAGAACAGGATCATGTATGCGTTAATGCCGGTGCTGATGCTCTGACGGAAAACGGCAAACGATAGTTTTGGAGGGTTCGTCGAAGCCCGGCTGAGGCACAGAAGGGCCCAAATGAAACCTAGTATTACGGACGACAAAGTCATGCCGAAGAACAGCTCCACGGTGCCACGGTGGACCAAAGCAGGAACGCAGATGAACGCCAGCACCAAAAGTTTGCTGCCGCATTCAATTTGGTTGTAGGCTCGCACCTCGTTAACGCCGAGGAGCAATCCCTGAGTGAGCATGTAAGCGAGGCCGATCGGGACCGAAGCCAGCGCCAGTAGCAAGAGCGTGCCGTGGACCGGTGACAGCTTCGGCCAGAAGACAAAGCCAATTCCGATCAAGGCCATGACGACACAACACGCAAACACCACCGCTAGCGAATTACCGATAAGAGCCGGTAGCAGCGCTCGGTATTTTGCAACATAGTATGTGTTGGAGAGATGTAGGCCAAGATTGCTGAACTGCAGGCCGATTGCGCCTACGGCTGCGGCGACTGCATAGAGCCCGCGACCAGTAGGACCTAGCTCGCGTGCGATCACCACGGCAGTTGCAAACGTCACGACTACCACTAGGAGGCGCGCGCCGTAGGTTTCAAAGATGTTGCGGCGAAGCTCCGTGCCTGCGGCCAATCGCCACACTTGAGCCGAAATAGCTTGTACAACAGTCTTCATGACAGATTCTGTTCTGCAAGAGTTGTATTGCTGGATCGCGACGGCAGGCACCAACGGCAAGGTGCAGCGCGGATTCGATCCGCAGGTGTCGAGTGACCACCCAATAACAAGGTTACGCGCAGCCTTTTTGCCTTCTTGACTAGCGTGCCAGGAAGAGTTTGCGTGCGTTGCAGCCGAGTTCGGCGCAGAGTTCCGCGCTCAACTTGTTTCTGAGGATTTCCTTCGCGCTGGTTGCAAGTACGTCCGATTAGACCGCAGAGCTCACTGGCTCCGCAGAAGTCATCATGTCAGCTCGGAATTTGCATACTTGACGCATCCATTCAGCCGTGATCTGCATCCCCTCTTCTAAACCATAAGTGTCCTTGTGCCCCAAATCACGAATCGCCTTCGAGACATCAACCCGCTTATGCTTTGTAGTTAGGATTTCCGAATCCTGATATTGCACCAGGCTCGGATCGGCGCCGGTCACTTTCAGCACGACGTCAGAAAGCTCTTCAATGCTGTGAGAGCAGCTGCCGCCAATGTTGTAAGTCTCACCGGCCTTAAAGTTCTCAACTATGTTCGACAGTGTATTAACCGTGTCGGCCAAATAAGTAGAGGTCCGGGAATGATGGCGGTACACAGTCCAAGGAAGGTCGTTTAGAGCACAGTACAGAAAACGGCAGTTCACGCTGCGATAGGGACTGTAATATTCGCCGGGTCCATAGGTATTGAACAACCGAACGACCACGGATTGCGTGCCGTACTGTTGAGCTGAATTGCGAATTTGCATTTCGTTGACCCATTTCGTCATCGCGTAATCGTTGAGCTGCTTGATCTCATACTCATCCATGACGCTTTCCACCATAATTTCGGGCCAATCTCCGTAAACTTCAGATGAGGAGAAATGAATTAGCTTGAAGTTCAGCCGCTCTTGCATACGAATTACGTTCTTCGTGCCCACAGCATTTGTCTTCCAGAGCGTTTCGTAGAAGTCTTCGCCGTTCCAACGGCCGAATTCAGCCGCACAGTGGTAAACGTAATCGAAGGGCCCCAATCGTTCAAGCACGCGTTCCAATTGCCGGAATTCACCCACATCGCAGCGAGCGTATAGCGGGTCGCGGACATCGGTGCGGAGAGAAAAACCAACTTCATCCGGTTGGTGAGACCGATCGCAGGAAATTACGTCATGCTTCCTCACCCGCAGTTGGCGAATCAAAGCACTACCCACCGTGCCGAGACCCCCAGTTACGAGAATTCTCATGGACTATCTCCTTGGAGTGGTTATTGTCTGTTTTATTCCGAGCTTAGGGTCAATAAATCAGCTTTGCTGGCGCGTCGTTTCGAAGGGCAGGTCGCCGCGCGGCACCGCGGAGGAATTGCTGCGCTCTCCCTCCCGTCGCTCGGTTCCGAGGGCCAAGTCTGTTTGAGAAAGGAGCCGGAGCGCGTTTTGGCGCCAAGTATGGCTCTGCAGGGCTGCGGCGCGCGCATTCCGTCCCAGAAAGCTGCGGAGTTCCGGCCTGCCCGCCAGATGTTCGATCGCGTCAGTCAATTCTGTGTCGCTGCCGGGTTTGACCATCCAAGCGGTGTTCCCATGACTTAGTACGCGCGAAAGTTGATCCATGTCGCTCGCCACAATGGCCTTTTCCATCGCCATGTATTCGAAGAGCTTGGTGGGAGAGCCGAAGAATGGCTGGCCATCCGCGTTGGGGATTTGAGGAGACACCAAGATGTCTGACGCATCGAGATAGCGGGGAACACTCGAGTGCGGTATCAAGCCCGTGAAGATCACCGATTCTGCGCCTTCCACCCTGCTCAGCGCTTCCTCTGTTTCAGCGCGCAGCAGACCATCACCTATCAGCATGAAGCGTAGATTCTCGAACACGGGCCCGTCATTGCGCCTCTTCAACAGCGTAGTTATCGCGCGCGCGAGCACAGAGACGCCGTGATAATAGCTGAACGAGCCAGCAAAAGTGACCAGCGTATTCTGCGGGGCCAGCCCAAGTTGCTCTCGCACTTCCTCTCCGCCACAGGCAGGACGGAACCGTTCCGGATCAACGGCGGCGGGATTAACTATGATCCTTTGCGCGGGATAGCCGCGCGCCAGCAACTCGTCACGTAATGCGTCGCAGAGCACGACTATCTGAGAGGCAGCCGCGATCGAGACCCTTTCACAAAGGCAGAGCCAAGGCCAGAACCTTGCAGGATCCCAATTCTTTGCCAGCCACACCTCCGAGCCTTGGTATTCAAGAACAAGCGGGATACCAGTCAACCACGAGAGCAACGCGCCAGCGAAAACAAACCGCCCGTGGCGCTGGTACAGCAAGCGTGGCACGCGGCGCCGGAGTCTTTTCCAAACGCTTAGAGCAAAACGGAGATTATAGGAAAGTGTTTGGCATTCACGGAAAAGATACAAACGCCGCCAGTTGGGGACAACCTGGACGGGGTAGTAATCACGCGAGAGTTGGCGCCCGGAAAAGATTTCGCAACTCACCGGTTCGTTGAGCAGTCCGGACAAAGTTCCATTGAGATAGCTCATCGCGCCGCCCGCAGTCGCCGGCTCAAACGATGGATCGAGCAAAGCAATGTCTAGTTCCGCGTCAACGCGCGGTCTGAACTTTGTTTGCTTTCTCGCACAATGCAACAAAATGCGAGCGCCAATCCATGTGGTAGCGAGAACCAAGATATCGAAGAACGCACTTAGAAAAACTGAGGGGAGCAAAACCCCCAATCGCCACTGCTGGTAGACCCTTGACCTGCCTTTGGCATCAACCAGGACGGTTTCACGGCAGCGATGCACGAACCCTGAGCATAGGAATAGCAAAGGCTCCCGCAGGTCGAGCAGAGAACTCGAGAAGATGACCAGGGCCTCGCCGTGCATCGCGCGCAACTGTAGAATTTGTGCTTTCCAGCCACCCTCACGGAGATTGCGTTTCGAAAGTACGGCTACCGGCTGTCCTGGGTAACGCTCAGTGACAAACCTATGCGCATCCTCCGACTTCCCGGAAAGCACCAAGAGATAAATGGTCTTAGGTTCAGTCATCATTGATTCTTGTACTCGGCTCAATGGAGAAACGCGGGCCAGGAGATTCGGGCGGGCGCGCTGAAAGCTTCGTCAGGCGCTTGCACTTCCACGGGCTGCATTGAGTCAGGCTCCGTCAACGCATACTTATAAAAAACAGTAACCGCCAAAACGTAACCCAGGTTCAAGGGGCTATAGCCCGATGACTCAGTGAGCCCGGTGATCCAATAGGAGAGAAACAGAAAAACGTAGTATTTCCACACCAGGCGCCCGGAATTGGACAACTGGCGCAATTGCCACATTGCCATTAACAGGAGAACGTGCGTCATCACGTATGGCACAAAGCCGATGAGGCCAGTCTCCGTGAGTACCTCAATCAGGTTGTTGTGTGGCCAGTCCAACGAAGACACGCCCATGTAAGACGCCCTGTAACGCGACTCCCCCACTACGAACTCGTGGAAGTTCCAAAATCCCACACCCAACATGGGGTGGTCCACAAACACCCGAAGGCTTTGCTCGAATTGCGCAACACGGCCGTACACGTTGTCTGAACTGCTACGCTCTTCGACCATCGATTTAGGTGCTAGTAAGGGAGCGAGAAAAATCAGCCCAACACAAGCAAGTATGAGCGCAAAGCGCCAGGCCCGGCGAGTCGTCCCGCGTTCCCAGAAGGTATCGATGATCAGCGCGAGAAACAGCGTGATCACGACGGAGCGAAACATCGGCATCAACGCCATGCCCAACGCCGCTGCCAGCCCAATGGAGTGCAGTATCCTGCGACCAGCGCTCAACCTGGGACCAAGGGTCGCACGGAGAAAGAGGAGTAAGAAAAAACTGACGGCCCCCATCAGCGCGAGGGCGTCATTGCTTTCAAACGGCCCGTTTGGCCGGGGAATACCTCCTGCATAGAACATTACAGAACCTCCAATAGGCAGCAGGTCCTGTCCTGTGACGACTTCCGCGGCTGCCACAGCCGCGCAGATGATTGAGGAGATGCAGATGGCCGAGTGGAGTGCGGGGAGCCGACGACGAACATCGAACCGTGCAATGACGCACCAGCCGAGCAAGAGCGGTAGGAGGAGACCATCTAACAGTTCGTGTGCAGTGTTCAGAACATTCGGTGATTTCCCGAGGGTGGCGGCTGCAACGGCAATAAAGGCCAACCAAACGAGTCCGGCCCGGCGCAGCGGACTCGGCACATGGGTGAGCGTACCTTGCTTGGCGAAATACAGTCCGGCGAACGCCAAGAATATGGCCACCCGGTCCAGCGTCACGATGGAGTGCTCCCGGGGAAATGATAAGAAGTAGGGGCCGAGCGGAAGAGCGGCGGCCCACCACAACAGTATTCCGTCTATGCTGCCGCGAAACGCCTCACCGACCAGCGCCAGAAACCATAGGGCCACGCAACCGCCAACAACCACCAAGCCCGCCTCGGGTACGAGGATGCAGCCGGCAACCGCAATCGCACCCACAAGCACAAAGCAGGCTTCCAACGAGAAAGTTCGCTGCTCCACCGATATGGATATGCCATTGAACATTAAAATGAAAATTGTGCCGTCAGCCTAAAGCAAACTCAAGAAATCGAATGAGGAGGAACAGATACTTGCAGAATCCTAGTTAGGCGCAGGCACACTCCCCGCTGGCGGCAGAGTGTTGCCGCTCCGCGTCGCGAATTTCGAGAAGCGGCGCGTCGGGCGCAGGGGAAGACGCGGACTGCATTAACGGAATGACCTCTCCAGAGACAACTGCGTTGTCAACCAGAAAGGTCGCCTCGGTTACCTCTACAAGTTCTTCAAATGAGATGGGCGACGGTTTACCGTCGCGGACCGCTTCGATTGTCAACTGGAGTTCCCGACGGTGGCCCTTGTCTTGCGAGCTTTTGAACTTTTGTACTTTCCCATCGCGCGCAAGTTCGAGTGTGCGGAAATCGTGCAGCCGCGCGATCGCACCTTGGCAGAACACCTCGAAGAATTCCTTCGGGATGCTGCGGTCGCCGTTAGCCAGATAAAGCAGATTGGCAACAGACCCGTCGGCAAATTTGAGCGTGACCGCGATATTATCCGGAGCGAACTTCGTGCCGTTCGGCAGGCCTGACGCAGTCACGCTTTGAATAGGAGAACCGATCACGGAGCGCGCCCAATCCACGAAATGACAGAACTCTCCAACGATGCGGCCGCCCTGGGCGTGAATCCAATGGTCATGCGGAATAAATCCGGCATTTACGCGCGCGTGGATCATCATGGGCTCACGACGGCCGGTGAAGAACTGGCGGATTTTCTCGGTGAAGGGTGCAAAGCGGCGGTTGAAACCAACCATCACAAACGGGGCGCGGCCAGCATGCAGCTGCGCTGCATACACCTCTTGAAGTTGAGCCAATTGTTCGCGATCCACCGCCAGCGGCTTTTCGACGAACACTGGCCTATCGGCGCGGAGTGCCTGGACTGCTAGGGCTGCGTGGGTGTCATGACGCGTTAGGACGAATACTGCATCGACATTGGGGTTATTTAGCAGTTCGGAGGGTTGTTCCGCAGTCTGAAACTTGAAAGCGCGTTGCGCCGAAGCAGCACCCGCGCCCGAGATGGTACCCACGGATTGCAGGCGCACGCCCTTGATGGACTGCAGGTTTGGAAGGATTACGCTCGACGCAAAGCTGCCGGCACCTATGCAGCCGACTCTCACTTCATCACCAATGCGAGGCCGCGCTGCTACAACGACCGGCGTGCTCCTCTGCGGCACGGCGGACGCGCCGTTGTACTCCAGAATGGCTGTGTACAGACCATTTTTTAGATCGGTGAATGCTTTCGCACCCTCTTCGATAGCGTACCGATGCTCGACAAGCGGGGTAACGTCTATCTGCCCCGCCGCGAGCAGATCGAGAAAGGCTTCCATGTTGCGCCGCTCGGTCCAACGGACATATCCGATGGGATAATCGATCCCGCCTTCCTCATACTGCGGGTCGTACCTTCCCGCCCCGTATGAGCGCGAGAGTGTTAGCGACAACTCCTTCATATACATGTTGTCGCGCGAGACTCCCATGCCTACGGCGCCGACCACAACTATGCGACCGCGATCGCGCAGAATTTTGGCCGCCATTTCAGCCGGCTCAACGGAGTCGGTCGCAGCGGTCAGGATAGCGGCATCGACACCGTACCTGGAGAACTCCTTGATACTTGACGCCAGGGTTGGGTCATCGGCGGGAACCGCGAGATGTGCGCCAAAATCCGCTGCTCGCTTGACGCGCTGGGGCGAAAGATCGATCGCTACAACTCGGCATCCAGCGGCGCGGAGGATCTGGATCGTCAACACGCCTACGAGCCCGGCGCCGATCACAGCAACAGTTTCGCCAATAGCGACCTCGGCCTGCCGAACGCCTTGCATCGCGATGGCGCCAATGGTCGTTAAAGAGGCCGCAACTGAGGACACCTGCGACGGGATGCGTACCGCGAGATTGCGCGGAACAAAGTTGATCTCAGCATGGTTGGCGTAGGCGCCACCGCCGCAAGCGACGAGGTCACCCACGCGGAACTCATGTACGCCATCTCCAACGGAAATTACTTCGCCGGCGCAGCTATATCCCAGAGTCGTAAGTGTATCCAGCTTTGTGTGCACCTTTTCGTAAGCGGCTTTCACTCCATTCTGGCGCGCGTACTCGATAACCTGCTTCACCAGATCAGGACGCGCTTTGGCCTTGGAGAGGAGCGACTTCGCGCTTAATGCAAGCGTGGCGCGCTCAGTGCCGGCGCTGATTGCCGAATACTGGGTTCGCACGAGGATCCCACCGGAACGCAGCTCGGGAGCGGGAACATCGTACGTGGATACTTCCCCTGATTTTCTATCCGTCAAAAGCGCTAGCATGTATTCCTCTGATTGGTGTCCAGCATCAATGAGCTCACCGCGCGGGCCTGAGAATTTCCCCCTGGTGCACAGCTGCTGGAATGATCTTGAATAATGGTGAACTCACGGTATGCGCCAGATCGCTATGCCAGTGGCCATTTGCAGGATGGTCTCAGCTCCCTTTTTTGCCGCACTTTTGCCGGCGCTATTCGGAACAAAGACAACATCGTCTGCTTGCAGTTGCGGATCAGGAGCCTTTGCGGCCATAATTTTTTTGAGGGAAAGCGGAACATCTTGGGGACCGTCAGGAGTCTTGCGGATGAGCCTGGCCGAATCCAATTTTGCGTTCGGGTTGGTCCCCTGAGCGAGGGCGATAGCCTTCAACACGGTAATATCGTTGCCATTTTCCATGACAAAACCGCCGGGCTGGTGAACGTCGCCGACGACGTAAACGACCCCGGCTTTGCTTACGAGAATGGTGTCCCCTGGCTCGACGGTGACATTATTCTCCATCGACTCCGGAGCACCAGTCATGAGCGGCACCCGAACCGGGTGTTGCGGATCATTTCGGCGTGTAATCAGCACGTAGCGGCCCGCTTTCGGGGTAGTGCCGCCGGCAGCGGATATAGCGTCGAACAGTTTCCTCGAACCCAGCAACGGATAAATCCCGGGTTTTTGCACTTCGCCCAGCAGCGAGATCCCTTGCGTTGCGTATTCCTTCTCGAAGACCGCAACGTGCGGATCATTAAAAAGACCCTTTTCAGTGAGCTTATGCGCGATCAACGTTTCAGCTTGTTCCACGGAGAGTCCGGCCACAGGCATAGTTCCGATCATGGGCAAGGAAATCTCGCCGCCAGAATTGACGCGCACGTCGGTTTTGAAATCAGGCATGCCATACAGGCTGACCTCGAGCAGATCCCCGGCGCCGATCAGCAAGTCGTGCGGAGATCCGGCACTGGGCGTCGCCGCAGGTTCGGCCTGGGGGGTGGAAGGTGCAACGCGAATTTCTGGCGAACCGACACGATCCTGCGCGAGGCCATATGCCGGCGGCAGTGCTAAAAACGCAAGAGTGACGAGAAAAGTGGGTTTGGACTTCATGACAACCTCCATGTAACAGGACGACCAGAGGAACGCAGCGCTTGAGGATTTCAGCCCATGCTATGCCGCTGGTCCCCCGTAAGCATTCATAACGGACGCTCCCCCTGCACCCGGGAACCCCTGGTCAGCAGCGGACGATTTTTGGCGAAGCGATGCCGCGGGTGGCATTCCGAGTATCAACGACAAGCTGCGCCTCGCGCACAATAGCTGGGTAATCGTAATCGGAGTGATCCGTGATGATTGCTACGCAGTCGTACTCGCCGATGTTGTTCAACGAAGCGCGTTCCATCTGCAGGTCGTAATGACGTCCCTTGAGCAGCACTGGGAAATAGGGGTCGTGGTAGCTTACGACTGCTCCCTGTTGCTTCAGCAACTCGATAACAGTGAGCGCCGGCGACTCGCGCAAATCGTCGACGTCCTTCTTGTAAGAGACTCCAAGAATTAGTACGCGCGATCCGTTCAACGGCTTGCGGACACTGTTCAGGGCCGTCGAGATCGCGCCAACAACGTGATACGGCATGGAAACGTTTATCTCGCCAGCGAGCTCGATGAAGCGAGTTTGGAAGTCCCACTGCTTCGCCTTCCATGACAGGTAGAACGGATCCACAGGTATGCAGTGTCCCCCCAAGCCGGGGCCTGGATAGAATGGTTGAAAGCCAAAGGGCTTCGTCGAAGCAGCTTCGATGACCTCCCATACGTCAATTCCCATGCGCAGGCACAATAGTTTCAGCTCGTTAACCAATGCGATGTTCACGCAGCGGTATATATTCTCAAGCAGCTTCGTCATTT
Organism: Candidatus Sulfotelmatobacter sp.; assembly: GCA_035568275.1. GTDB lineage: Bacteria > Acidobacteriota > Terriglobia > Terriglobales > Acidobacteriaceae > Sulfotelmatobacter. Next base: position 50,134 of record DATMOO010000161.1, on the reverse strand, counting down.
CCGCTACGGCAGGCGTGGAGACCGGTACGGTGCGGCGGAAAATAGCTTGATATAGTGTGCCGGCAAGTTCGGTTGCTCTGCTGCTCAGCCCGCCGACAACTTTGGGAATATCGCACCGCGCGACCGTGTTGTTGGCGGGATCTTCGCGTTCGGGCGAGAATGCAACATAAAAGCCATCGCGCTCGATCCCATTGTTTTCGCGCTGTGCGCGCAATCCGCCCGCATTTTTCTCAAGGATTGGCACCAGGACTTCCTCTGTGGTTCCGGGATATGTGGTGCTTTCCAGCACGATGAGTTGGCCTGTCTGCAAATGGGGGATAATCGCTTCTGCCGTATTCGTGATGTAACTGAGGTCAGGCTCGCGTTGCTCGTTCAGCGGAGTCGGAACACAGATGATTACTGCATCCATGCCGGCGATGTCCGAGTATTCCGCCGTTGCTGAGAACCGCTTCTTGCGCGCGAGTTGAACTTCGCTGGATGGCACGCGATAGATGTAGGACTCGCCTCTGGAAAGCTTTTCAACCTTCTCGCGGTCAACGTCGAAGCCTGTGACAGGAAAACCCGCATCGGCGAAGAGCAGAGCGAGCGGCAAGCCGACATAGCCGAGCCCGATGATCCCGACGTTTGCGGTACGGTTCGCAAACTTCATTTCGAGCGATCCAAGTTTATCCGCGTGCAAGGAAATAGTAGTCTGCGTACTTACGCTCATAGGTTTCGGTCCTCCGGATGATGAAAACAGCGTTTTTGAAGAACGTAGACTGGTTTCCGCGAGAAGAACCACGCCAAGTTACGACTCCAGTAGCAGCTACCAGCCAATCTTACTTTCAAACTGATCGTCTCCCTTTCACGCTGGTCATTCAGGTCATGAGAGGGAAACAGTAGGAAATTTGAAATCCTTACCCGCCTTCCGCAAGGTGCTTTGATTCATCGCGACCGTAGTAGCCGTAAAAGTACCGGAAATCTGAGGAGTCCAGCTCTGCGCCATTCAGGACGAAGCCCGTAAGGCGGGCGTTGACCTTGAAGAGCACATCCTGAGCGCGCAAGAACTCGTCTTTCCCGATCAGACCAGAGCGGATGACCATGATCACTGAATCCGCCTCGACCGACATGCGAACTGCGTCGGTCATCGCCAGCACGGGCGGGGTGTCGATGATTATGTGGTCAAACTGCTCACGCCAGCGCTCTACTAAGTCCTTGAAGCCGGATACCAGCAATTCGGTATCCTCCTGCAGGTTAATTGGCCCGGCCGGTAGAACATACAGATTGGGCACATCGGCGCAGGCGACTACAAGCTCATCGAATGAGGCGGATTTCCTGAGCAGCGCACCCAAACCGGATTTAGCACTCAATCGCATGGCGCGGTGGACGCTGGGGCGACGGAGGTCGGTATCCACGAGTAGCACGCGCCTGCGCAGTCGCGCGAGCACAATCGCCAAGTTCGTACTGACAGTGGTCTTACCCTCCCCGGGAAGGGCACTCGTCACCAGGATCACTGCCGGGTGAGTCCGGTGCGAAAGCAAGATCGACGTCACGATGGCCTTGTAGGATTCCGCCGTCAGGGACATTGGCCGAAGGGCGCTCACCAATTCGGGTTTCACGCCCCCGTCGGCGTCATTGAGTTGGGGGGACGCGCCATTCTTCTTCTTTGCTCCCAACAACGGCACTACGCCGAGTGAAGGAAGCGGCGACGCAATGGCTGCCTGCTCCAGACTGCTAATCTTTTCGTTCATCTTTCCCAGACCGAATGCCATCAACACGCCGCCTAAAATCCCGAACAAGAGGGAAAGAGCGAAGTTGCGCAGAATATTTGGCTCCGCAGGCCGTCTCGGCGGTCTGGCCGGATCGACGATCCAGATGTTGCTCGATTTCAAGCTGGCTGAAATGCTCACTTCTTTCTGCTTTTGAAGCAGATCCTCGTAGAGCTTCCGGTTTGTCTCAAACTCGTGCTTCAGGATGTCGGACTCGATCACATTTGCATTCAGCTTGTCCGCCGTCTGTTTCTGCGCTTCCAGCGCATGCCGGAGCATCTGCTCGCGTCCCATTGCGCTTTTGTATTCATAGGTTATCTGCTCACCGACTCTGCCAATTTCAGTGTCCACCGACTGCCGCGCCTGAGCAATTTGCTTTGAAAGTTCGACTATTTTCGGGTGTGCGGGACCTAGCTGAACCGACGCTTGGGCCATCTGGTTTTCCAGATCCGCCTGTTGTGCACGTAGCTTGGTGACGAGGCTGCCTGGCTCTAGTTTCGCAATCAGCTCCGGCTGCCCCGAGCGCGCCAATCGGTAAGTGACTTCCTTCTGGACCCTGTCGCCCTCCGCTGCGGTAAGTTGCCTGTTCAGGTCGTCCAGCTTTGCCGTCACAATGTTCTGCTTATCGTCCAGGCCAAAGATTCCGTTTTCTTTTTGGTAGTCGATCAGCTTGTGCTGCGATTCCTCAACCTTGGCCTGCAGTTCCTTCAACTGATTCGCAAGGAAGTCAGAAATCTGTGTACTGGCCTGGATTTGACTCTTATAAAATTGGTCTAAGTAAGCGTTGGCTAGCTGGTTTACGACGTCGGCGGCCAGCTTTGGATCTGTACTTCTGAACCTAATCTCGATAAGCCGTGTCCCTTTGACTTTCGATATCTTGAGGTTTTTATGGAATGATTCCACCAGTCGATCTTCGTTGTTGGATTGCCCCGCGCGGCCGGCGAACTTCGCGTTTTTGTCGAGGTGGAGATCATTGATAACCAGCATGGCCAATGCGTCGGTCTCCAGGATGCCGATCTGAGTGTCAATAGCCGCACGATCTTCTGGATCTTCCACTATTGACGCATCCACGCCCTTGAATCCGAGCACGCCGCTGTCGTTCTCCCGGTGAAACACCACCTGTCCGACCGCTTCGTATTGTGGCTTCATGAGAAGCGATGCAGTTACGACGGTCGCGATAACAACGAGCGTAAATGCGGCGACCGTCCACCAGCGGCTCCGGATGATTCGCCACAGACTTGCCGCGAACCTTTCCTCCGGCACATCCCCCATCCACTGGGTGTAGCGGCTTGGTAGACTTACTTTAGGCCTTAGCGCACCTCGGGTGGCAGGCTGGACCGCCCCGGAATCTTGCACGCCCTGGTTCATCAACTCAAAATTCTTGCTCATTGTTCTTCACTTTGGCGCCGGGACGGCAGCGTCGGAGTTAACCGGCTCTCTGCGGGGCGCTCCTCGGCTTGGGCCACTCTTCAGTTCGGCTGGCGTAAGCGCTGGATAAACTGCCTTGTCCTGTCGCGAACTCGCAATGGCGTACGATCCACTTAGAACAGGCCAGAGCCGGAATCAACGATATCGGGGTCTCGAGGCGCATAAGGACATACGTAGCTCCGCCATTCGAGTCACATATACCCGGTTGAGCAGGAGCTATTTTCAACCTTGTGCTGGGAAAAGGAATCGGGTAAGAAAGGGGTATTCAACGCAGTAAGAATCATGAAAAATCTATCAGGTAAAGACCTGTTATGAATAACGGTGGTCACTCATCGTCCTTCACGCTAGTTCGTACACCAACCGGCCACCGTCAAGAGAGGCATACGCAACCCGGGCTTTATCCTTCTCTGGTCCTTCGATCACCCAGGTGTTTCCCTGGCGCGCCAGCTTCATTTGGCTCCTCGCCCGCCACCACTGATTGACTTCCCGTGGAAGAGCAGCCCAAATCTTCCTCTCCGAACGCAAATCAACCAGATAGGTCAGCAACGATTTGTAGGTATCTCGTGTCCGTGACTCCAAAACATAATCGGGGTGAACGATGAAGCTGGCCAGTCCATGTTTTTCCATGATCTGTGAAATTTGGCGTTTCCAAAGATCGATCGAATGCTGCTTAAGAATATAAAATAAGGAATAATCCTGTGTCGTGGTGACGGGCAATTCCAAGATCTTGCCGATGAAGTAGGGCATCACGGTACAGCAGCCACCCCGTTGTGGATCCAGATGCGCTGTGTTGGGCACGGACATATCGTAAGAAAATTCAAGTGCGCCGTACCAGGAGAAATTGCGATAAAGCGCACCGGAGCGAAATCCCTGTGCTCCAAGCGCGCTGCCATAATGGTTAATGCGGCGCACCCGATCGAAGAACTTCGCCTCGCTCGAATATAGCCGTCCGTCGTGATTCAGGTCGTGGACATTTACTTCGAAACCCCTCGAACGGATGCTCTCGACAAACGACGGACTGAGACCATACCGTTCTTCGGGAACCAATTGAAACGAACTTTTTATGCCAAAGTTCTCATCGACGTCCATCAGTGCCGGGCAGAAATCACGCCCTTTGACGGCTTCTACATCGTGAGTAACAACCACGCAGCTTGGAAGACCCTGGGGCCAAAACCAGATGAACGGTACTCGTCGTCCATCGTGGGCTTGCAGGCAGAGGCGGAGCATCGTCTCGTGCACCTGTTCGACGGTTTGATCCACCGGCCAGCGCGGAAATGGAATCGATCGCCAATCAGCGAGCCTGAGCTTCTGGAGATGCCGGCGCACGGCCACGCCTAGCATCGGCCGTGCCAGGTAGTACAACTTATTAGCGAGTCCTCCCGAGAGCAGCGATCTTTTTTTTGCCGGGCTGCTGCAATAGCGCTCAAATCGAAGATTGTTGACAACCTGGTCGGCGTCGAAAGAGAGCCTTACCGCCCCCCGCTCCACCACGGCATCCTCCAAAGCGTCGTGAAGCTCTCCCTCCGGGCTGGGGTGTACTGCCCCTTTGTTGATAGAGCCAAAGCAAATCGCATCGGGTCCAAATCGGAAATGACCTAAACGCCCCGATGGTACTCCATTTAGAAAACAACCGGCGAACTCTTCCGGACAGCGATAGTACTCGACAAATGTTCTATTCATTGGGTGAGGCTAATGAACCGGAAGACATAGAGTCTCGGTGTGAGTTTCTATTGCCCCTCTTGGCCACGGGACACTGCAACACTCTGTGGCCGTTGGACCGCATTCGCAATCGACCGGCCAACAATGCGTCGGCGAGCACGTACCACGGACTTGGACACTGAGCGCGCTGCGAAGTCGGCTCCCGCCACGAAACGCATAAGCGGGCCATAGCTCCACACTGCCGGAGCGCCTAAAAAGTGCAGCCCGGGGACTGAGGATTCAAAGCCTCGCCCGAGCACTGGAAGTCCGCCGATAAGGCGCAGCGCGGATACCAAGGATGCGGAAAGAAATTCATACTTTCTCACATCGAGGCGATAGCCTGTAGCCATCAGCACGTGATCTACAAGTTCGTGCGAGCCATCGCTCAGCTTCAAGTCCACTTGGTCTCCGCGGGCGTTCGCCGAAACCACAGCGAGGCCGGTAGAGATGTTTACATCGCGCAGTCGAGGTTTCAGCCACCCAACGCCGTTCGGGCGAACCGACTTAGCGCGCCAGGAGTCCTGAAGCCATCTCGGAAGCAGTCGGTAGAGACTCGGCCGTGCAACGGCATGACTGATGAAGGCCGGCCCGACGTCTGGCCAGGCGTAGAGGACCGCGCCGACGGGCCGGAACGTGTGCAGCCACGGGCGTTGCCACGTCCATTGAACAGTGTTCTCGCGAACCAGCAATTCAACATCTGCCTGGGATTCGTGCAGGAGTGCCGCCGATTCGAGAGCGCTCTGCCCGCCCCCGATCACCACGACTCTCTTTCCGCGAAAGACGCTCAAGTCCCGCTGCTCCGAGGAATGCGAAGCCAGCTCCTGGGGGAGTCCTCCGAACTGCGGCGGTCGCACCGCAAACGGTCCGATCCCTCCAGCGATGACGACGCGCCTGCATCGTACAGCCTCTCCATCGGCTAATACCACGCGGAAGCCCGCTGAGCTCCTTTCTATTTCGACAACCCTTCGCTGCTCAAGATTGGGAACGGCGCGGGACTGAAACCAGTGACCGTAAGCCACGAAGCGTCTGATCGGGATGGGCCGACTCACACGCTCGCCGGTCGTAGTCTGAAATGCGTCGATCGTCAGCGACCTGGCGGGATCAGACAATTGCGATGCTTCCCATGGAGACCGTAAACACATGCCCTCGGGCATATTACGATCCCAAAATGACATGGTCTCCCCAAAGACACGGACGTTCACTCCGCACGCATTCAAATGCGCTGCCGCTGACAATCCATAAGGGCCAGCGCCGACAACCACCACGTCAGATGTCGCTTTCAACTTTGAGCCTCCATAACATTGGATTTTTCTGAGATCGGAATGAAACCCCACGTGACAGCATCAATTCGTCGGGCAGGTAAACCTGAACTCTCAGTCCTACAATGAGGGATCGCCTTCACTCGACGGCCTTCGCAATTTCGATTTCTGATACCCTGAGCTGCGGGTTGAATGGAACCCCTCGTGGCTCCGCTAGTACCAAGCACCGCTAACACTTGAGCATTCGTTCATGCGATCCTGCCACCGCTAAGGACCCTTTTGCCGAGCAAGTACGCCAGAAGCGGAATCTCAAGAACCCCAGGCACGGGATCATCAGATGCGTAAATTGCCTGCGCAACAGGGGGGCGGATGGAGCGTAGGTATTCGCGCAATGACAGGCGACCGTGAAGTACCTCGCGGATCGCCGTGGGCGCATCAGTGCTCATCCGCACCCAACGCATACCGACTGCTGCCTTCGTCGCCGGTATCGGTTCGCCGATCGTCAGGAGCCACAACAGATACGGATAGTCCACCCCGGCAGGTCCACAGAGACTGTGCCAGCCCCAAACACGCGGGTTGATGTCCAGCAGCTTAAGCTTCCCGTCACGCAGATCTCGTTTGAATTCAACCTCCACAACGCCTGTGTATCGCAGTGCCTCGATGAGGCGAACCGCGGCCGCTGATGTTGATGGGTCGTCGACCGTCTCAACGAAAGTGCTGGCGCGCCCAAAATCCATAGGAATTTGTCGGGTCCGTCTCGCAGTAAGTGATGCGATCACCCGCCCGTCCTGGCACAGTGCGGTGTAGGAAAACTGCGACTCCCCTCCGCCCGGAATGAGTTCCTGAATCATCAAAGCACCTGGGTCAACGAGCGTCTTTGCCTCATCGTACCGCGCGAGGAGTTGCGTGCGGTTGTCTATGCGCCAAGCTTTCGATGCCGTGAATCGATTATAGCTGCGGGAATAGGCGGGCTTTAGAATAACCGGGTACGGGCACTCGCTTGCCTCCACTTGTTCGCCGTTTGCGGGGTACAGTGTCCATGGGTGGTCTACGCCTATTTTGTCGGCAAGCCGATAGGTGAGTCGCTTGTCATACCACCACTGCAGCACATCCCATGGCGGAGTCGTAAGTTGAAAATGTTCGCCAAGCGTTTTATGGTGCCGCGCAACCAGGGCGGCGCCTTCATCGCCCGTGGGAAACAGTACCCAATCACGAATACTCTCGCGATCAGCCAAGTTGGCAAGAAAATTCACTTTTTCTTCTTCGTCTTGACTGGGCCAGCTTAGCGTTCGGCGGTTATAACGGGATAGAGTAGCGAGCAACTGATCCCCATGCCGCAGAACCCACACGGGGATTCCGCGGCGTCCCAGGCTGCGCACGACCGCGAGCGCGCGATAATCTGCGTCCATAACCAAGGCTCCGATACGGCCCGTGGTGCGAGACGCCAAGTGCAGCGGTGTCGAAGCTGACTTCACATCCAGATCTATTGCCATACCCATAATCGGATCTCGCCTGCTCCGCTAGCCAAGATGGCGGTAGAGGATTCGTCCACTTGCCGCCAGGAATAGATCCGGCATGCATGCGAAAATCGGACCGGCAACTTTGAGCTTCCACTTGTCGCGGCCCTGTGCACTCCGGTCCGGCAGCCGCCAATACGTTAGCTCTGTGCGTTGCGAGCCCCAACGGTCTTTAAAGGTAATCAGTCCTGCGTTGTCGCAATCCGAGCGGCCGAAGTCAAATTTCTGGACTCCGTCCTTCTTCGCATCCTGAATTGCCTTCCAGAACAAGAACGGCATGGCGCCCAGATTGTGAGCACTCGCGTCAGAGCCGCCATATTTGTAAACCATGGTGTGGCCGTGCCGCAGCGTGATTATGCTGGCGATGGGACGGCCCGCTTTCGAAGCAACACGAATTTTGAGCCGATCGCCAAGGCACGCAACAACGTTCTGGAACCAATTAATAGGCTGCGGCGGCACTCTGTGCCGCCGGCGCGTCTGGACAAAGAGGTGATAAAACTTCTTCAGAAGCGTGTCCGATCTTCCCTCCTCGTACGACAAAGCCTCGCGCTCGGCACGCCGAATCTTTCTCTGAATCGAATCCTTTTGAAACCTCCCAAAAAGTTCCCCGAGTTCGGCGTGGAGATCCAGTGCGTGGAAGCAGAATGAATTGCTCTTTTGCAAGCCGGTTTCTCCCACCAGGTTCGCACTCAGCGGGCGAAGCTCTATGTACTTGAACTTTTCCCTGCCGAGTGCGCTGTGCAGAGAACTAAGGACTTCTTTGCCTTCCTCGGGGCCTTCTACTAAAGGCTCGCAATGATCGGTAAAGGGCAATGAGACCATTCTGTCTCCGGTCAGCCAGCTGCTGATGCGGCAGAACACAATTCCATTCGCCAACGGCTTTTCCGGAGCGGAAGTTGTGTAGACGATGGGTTCATAGCCATAGGTACGGCGTAACACCTCCAGCCAGCCAGGTGTGTGAAAAATGGAACCTCGTGGATGCCTTTCGGCAAAGTCCCCCCAGCGCGGATCAAGCAGCGGATTTAACGTGTAAACTGCCAAGGCAGCCTCGCATTTACGGTATGAGCTGGGCGAGAACCTATGCGGCTGATGCTCGTGAATCTTGGATCCTCGTCGGACCAGCAGGCTTCTTGATTCCGGTGACGAAAGTCTTGTTGCCTGCCTCGTTCCGTGCGGGCGTACAGGAATCTACTTGGGAAGCGTCACTATGCCTCGACCAATGCTCCTGGATCCGGGGTTTCTGCAGATTTCACCAGCACGTCCGATTCGCACAGGAGCGTCGACATTGCCAAGAGCATCCAGGCCTGGGCCCATCTCATGTATGGGGTTCGGATAGTACAGAAGCGAAGAACGCGATAGTAAAAGAAGCCCCGTTCATCCCACATGTGATTCATGGCCCATTGGAGCACCGAGCGCGCCAAAATGACATTGCTCGGGTCGAGGTCTTTAAGCGCAAGCAGCGTGATGATACTTTGCGCCACGCTATGAATGTCCACCGGATACGTGCGGTTATGAAAGTATCTGGGCGCGCCGTCCTCGCGGAAAAAGTGGGCTCGGTAGAACTCGAGCCCACGCCGGATGCACGATTCGAACTCGGTTGTTTCGGCACAGCGGCCAATGCACCGCAGCGCGCACAGGTTGTAGCCGGTATGGAAGTTGTCAATCCATCGTTGTGACGGCCCCTCCCCGTAGTCCCACGAGCCATCTGCGTGCTGCTTGGCGGACGAGTAGCGAGCAACCCTAAGCGCTGGATCAAGGAATTTCTTTTCGCTCGTGTGCTGGTACACACGGCACAACAAGGCCGCACCAAGAAAATTCGCGTTGGGTACCTGATTCCTGAGATCGGGAAGAGGATAACTAAAACCAGCAACCGACTCGCCGTCGGTCCAATAGAGCTTGTCTAGGATGTACTGGGCCGTGCTCATCGCCATGTCCAGACATTGCTGGTCCTGGCGTTGCTCATAGGCATCCAGAAGCGCGTTACCCACGAATGTCGTGCATACCAGGTTGGGTGCCCCACGCGGCACCACCATCGTGCGCGTCTGCCACGGAAAACTATATCCCCAGCACCAATGAGAAACTCCTTGTGATCGAAGCGCGATCAACCGTTCGATCATCGCGTCGACCAAGTCTCCGGTTTTAACCACCCCTATTCTCGAAAGCTTGACGAATGCCGACAGAAACAGTGCGATGGCTTTGGGATTCTGTGTCTTTGGAATACGCAGAAACCTGCGAATATTGATTGGACTTCGCTTCAAAACCTGGGTTAAGAACAGCCGGGGAAGTCTCGAGTTGAGGAATGGCAGCCCAGCAAAAACATGGCTGTTCACCGCGTCGTACGGGTCGTACCCCGCCCAATCGTTGGCCTGACAGTAGGCCAGAAGCTTCAGGATGTTAACTTCCAGGTGATTGCCCATAGACATCTATTGTTCTAGGGACGGGCGCATCGGTCTTCAACTGGTGCCGTATGCGGGACAAGGGATGGTTGAAAGGAAGTCTTTTCGCAGTGCCTGCGAATCAAGATGTCAATAATACGCGTACCGGCTCGCCCGTCCCAGTACTTTGGCACGCTGCCGTCTCTCTTCCTGCCTAACTGACGACGGATAGCATCCTTGATGGTGTCTGTTTTTGTTCCCGCAATCGTGTTGGTTCCGCTATCGACTGTAATTGGCCTTTCGGTGTTTTCTCTGACGGTAACGCAGGGTACGCCAAGAATTGTTGTTTCTTCCTGGATGCCGCCCGAATCGGTCACGACCAGCGCTGCGTGCTTCATCAAACAGAGGAAGTCCAAATAGCCGAGCGGGTCGGTCAGGATTATCGCGCTGTTCCAGTTTCCGGAACCTTGTACACTCCCTTTGTGTTTCCTTGCGCTCTCACTTGGACTGAATTCGAACCCGAATTCTCTGATTCGCCGCTGTGTTCGAGGATGCACGGGAAATACGACGGGGCAATCCTTCGCGAGTTCCTCCAACCCTGCAATGATGTTCAGAAAGACATCCCGATTGTCCACATTGGACGGCCGATGTAACGTCAAGAGCGCATATCGGGTGACAGAGTTGGCTTCTCCGTTTTTCCTTGCTGGACCCACAAGCGCTAACCGCTTCAAAATCGTTGACTTCTCAGCTTTCTCCTTGCAATTCAAGAGAGAGTCGATCATGGTGTTGCCGGCGAAGTGGACCTTGTCGGGCGAGACGCCTTCATTACGCAGGTTCTGAAGCCCGCTCTCCTCCGTCACGAAGAGCAGGTCAGAAGCATGATCGGTAAGAACGCGGTTAATCTCTTCGGGCATCGCCCGGTCGAAAGAGCGCAACCCCGCTTCCACGTGTGCTATCACTGGTCTGGACCCAGCCGAGTCGAAGTTGATCTTGGAGGCAACCAAGGCGCAAGCAACAGTCGAATTTACATCGCCAACAACCACTACGACGTCGGGCTTCTCCCCCAACAACACTTCTTCGAACTTCTTCATAATCTCAGCAGTCTGGACTGCATGCGACGCTGAGCCTACACCGAGATGAATATCGGGTTTTGGAAGACTAAGGTCACTAAAAAACGACCCGGACATGAGTTCATCATAATGTTGACCAGTATGGACGAGGATGTGTCGGATCGTTTCGACTTGCGGTTCCAGCCTGTCGGTGGTATCTGCTAAAAGCTGCCGATTATGCTCGTTGATGGCCCCGATTATCGGGGCCGCCTTCATAAAATTGGGACGCGCACCGACAACAGTAAGAATCTTCATTACGCGAACCTCAGACCGTTGCATCCTGTGACCTGATCTCGCCATTAGACTTCGACTCGGCGGTGACTTCTATTCGGTCCGAAAACGGGCGTTGTAAATCCGCGATCGAGGCAATCCGCTCCACGATATAGCTTAAGGCGGCAGTACGCCTTCTCGGTGGTTTCGCTGAACGCCCTCTCCGCGCTAGCAAGATCTTGGTACTTAAATCTTCACGGCTCTCGATCAAGACGAGCCGGCCTGTCTCGGTCAGATACCGATCAACGGCGCCAATCTCACCACGAAAGATACTGTAAACAGGGACGCCAAGGGCCGCGGCCTCCCGATTCATCGTGCCGCCTGCGCTGATTACCAAGTCCGAGTGCCAAATCAGGTTGAGGCCATCCACGATTTTTTCGGGGATGCGCATCTTGCCTTTTGAGAAGAGGTTGGGCCAGCCCTTCCTTAAGGAAATCGCTTGTTTCTCATTCCGAGGAAGCGCCACAAGTTTCACATCGGCCTTTTTGCTTAGAAACTCGACCGCCAATTCGAACAGTTCATCAGTTTTTGGATTATGATAGTGCGCTTCGTTCGCGGGCGGACGGATGGTCACCACCACGTCTTGCTCCCGGAGCCCGAGTTGCGGTCTAATGCCGGGCTTTGGCACAAATCGACTGACATAGACATCTTCCTTGATGCCGGGATATTTCAAAGTTCGATTGGAATCCGATTGAAGCGCCGAATTCGGAATTACGTCTGGGCACATGTGCCATGTCGGATGGATGAAAGCCCAACCCGTTGCAAACTCATAGTCACCCATTTGCAGAGATGGAATGCCCAGGCAAACAGACGCAATGAGTTGCGATCGTGAACAATGGGAGACGGCCAGATCCGGCCTTTCCTTGAGGACCGTGGGAATCAATTGCAGCGCACGAACGCACAGCCCTGCAACCTTGTGGATCTTGCTTTTCCCGGAGTGGCGGCCGATCAGCTTGTGGTTTAGTTGAAAAAGATCTGCTAGCTCACGCACCTGAAAACAATCACGCGCGGTAACCAGGACTGAATAATTGCGCTTCTGGAGTTCTTCGATGATTGGGACAAAAAATGGAACGTGGGGTGAATTGTCCAGGTCGATCCAGATCTTTCTTTTGGCGGCCATTGCTCCACATCTCTCCGCCTTTGCCAGTGTCGGGCTGACAGCTAATGCCTGCGCGGGGGATCCCAGCTTTGTATCGGAACTCAAGTGTCGATTCCTTGCGGAATAGAATTTGTCTCAGTCAGCACGGCCTTCAGACACAAATGACCCAACAATCGGACTCCGGCTGCTCCCAGCTTCGCCGGCAAGTGACTTGATTACTTCTTGGACGATTCGTTCCTGCTGATGATGGTTGAGCTGCGGATACATTGGCAGCGACAGGATTTCGGCCACCGCCCCTTCTGTGACCGGAAAATCTCCTTCTTTGTGTCCCAAAGTTGCATAGGCCTTCTGAACGTGGAGAGGTGTCGGGTAGTGGACCTGGGTCATAATCTTGGCTTGCGTGAGATGCATTTGAAGTTGATCCCGATTCTTAACACGGATCACATAGAGGTGGTAAACGGCCTTGGTTCGAGGAGACTCGTAGGGCAAGATAATTCCGTCAAGGTGAGATCGAAACAACTCGTCATACCGGCGGGCAATTGTGCGGCGTCTTTGGTTCCACCGAGGTAAGTGCTTGAGCTTGACCTGCAAAATCCCTGCTTGGATTGCATCCAATCTGCCGTTATATCCTTCTATTTCGTGGCGATACTTTTGCAGTTGGCCATGGTCCCGCAGCATGCGCACCTTTCCGGCCAGGGTTGAATCGTTTGTCGTAACCGCTCCCGCCTCTCCACAAGCGCCCAAGTTCTTTCCGGGATAAAAGCTGAAAGCACCCGCCGTACCCATCGATCCCGCCTTCTTCCAGCGATTCTCTCTGCGGGAAAAGTAAGTCGCACCGTGAGCTTGACAAGCGTCTTCGATCACAAACAACTTGTACCGTTCAGCGAGTTCCAGAATGGGATCCATGTCCGTCATCTGCCCGTACAGGTGCACGGGGACAATCGCGGTAACGGGACTTCGCATCTTCTTGTTCAATAATTTCCCCGTCCTAAGGTCGGGGCAGCATTGCGTTTCAAAGTATTCTTGGAGCCTTCGCGCATCCATGTTGTAGGTGCGCTCATCAATATCCACGAAGTCCGGCCGCGCGCCGGCCTGGGAGATAGCCTCTGTGGTCGCGATAAAAGTGTTCGGGACTGTAACAACAGTATCGCCCGGCTGGACTCCGGCGGCGATCAAAGCAAACCGCAGTGCGTCTGTACCGTTCCCTACGCCCACGCAATATTCGGCTTCGCAAAACTGGGCAAACTCCGTCTCGAACTGTTCTACCATCGGTCCGCCGATGAACCCCGCGGTTTTCAGAGCGCTTCGGAAGACCGAAACCAGTTCCTCCTCCAGTTCCAGGTGAGGTGTCACCAAGTCCAAGAATGGAATTATGCCGTTGCCGTTTATGACGCTACCCTCATTTCTGGCGCGATGAAGCGACGCAGCTTTGCTGGATTCCCAGCAACGATGGCATTGTTCGGCACGTCGCGCGTTACAACACTTCCTGCACCAACCAGAGCATTTTCACCGATAACCAGATTCGAAAGGATCGTCGCACCGGAACCAATAGACGCACCTTTTTTCACCACCGTTGGTTGTACCTTCCAATCCTCTTCGGATTGGAGCTCGCCTTCCGAATTAGTGGCACGGGGGTAGGCGTCATTGATGAAGGTCACGCCGTGGCCTACGAAAACATTGTCTTCAATGGTCACTCCCTCGCAAACGAAACTATGGCTCGAGATCTTGCAATTCCTGCCGATCCTGGCGTTCTTTTGAATCTCTACGAAGGCGCCTATCTTGGTGTGATCGCCAACTTCACAACCATAGAGATTGATGAATTGGGAGAGCTTCACATCTTTTCCCAAGCGCACATCGGGAGCGATACAGTGGTACTTGTTCATAGGGAGACGACTCTTCCTCGCCCCTGCAGCGATTGATCGGCCGCTTTCAGAATCTTGACCACCCGCAGACCCGCTGCCCCATCATTGAGTGGCGTTCGGTCGTTCAGTATGCAGTCGATGAAGTATTCAAGCTCGACCTTCAGCGCCTCAGTCTGTTCGATTCTTGGCGCGCAAACATCTCCAGAGCGATAGCTGACCAGCAAATCGTACACGCCTCGCCCATTCGTCATCTGCACGCCTTTATCGTAGACTTTGATTTTTTCATCGGCCTCGAGATCGTTCCACACCAGCATCTTTTTCTCGCCGCCGATCAGAGTCTTTCGAACCTTGACCGGAGAAAGCCAGTTCACGTTGATGTGCGCGATCACGTCCTCCGGAAAGTAGACGGTAATGAAAGCCACATCCGCCAGACCGTTCAAATGCCTCCCACCCGTTGCAACGACAGCTTCCGGTTTCGCCCGGATGACGTAATCCATGATGGACAAGTCATGGGGAGCAAGGTCCCAGACGACGTTTACGTCATGTTGGAAGAGGCCCAGATTCACGCGGGTCGAATCAAAGTAGTAGAGATCCCCCAAGGTGCCATCGTCGACGAGTTCCCGGATCTTCCGCACTGCCCCGCTGAACAGAAAGGTGTGATCCACCATGATTTTGAGTCTTTTGCGATCCGCTAACTCGATTAGCTCCTCGGCTTGTTGCGGCGTCGAGGTGAACGGTTTCTCGACAAAAACGTGTTTGCCATTTTGCAAAGCGGCCTTGGCCAGCTCGAAATGGGTCCAGACAGGAGTAATCACGGCAATGGCATCGATTTGAGTCGAAGTCAGGAGCTCCGAGTAGTCTGTCGTTAGTTCGACACCCGGATAAACTCGGCCTGCGCGTTGGAGTGCGTCTGAATTCTTGTCGCAGATTGTAGCAAGTTGACAATTTTCGAGACTTTGCAAATTCCTGACTACATTCGGACCCCAGTAGCCGTAACCGATGACACCGACACGAACGAGATTAGACGGACTTTGGTGCGCATAGGATTTCACCCTCTTGGAAATCTCCGGCGCAGCCGTTCGTGGAAATCCATAGCGAACGGGATCTGTTTGGGTTGCCATTAAGCTCTCTCCAGGAAAATAGGTACTGCTGTTTGCCTCGATGTTCTAGAACTTGCTCTTAATCGTCAGCTCTCGGCGTGAAAGGTGAAAACCCGATTGCACCGCCAAAGCCATTCAGTAGGCGCCTGCACCGAAAAGCACAGCCGTCGGCGTTTGCAAAAGGATCTTGACATCCAGCCAAAGCGACCACGTTTTCGCATAATGCAGATCCATGCGTACCATGTCGTCGAACTTGACCCTGCTCCGGCCGTTCACTTGCCACAGCCCCGTGATCCCCGGCTTAGACTCAAGCACGCGACGCCGATGCCAGATCTGGTAATCTTCCAACTCGTAGGGGATCGGAGGCCGCGGCCCGACAAGAGACATATCTCCCCTTAGTACATTCATGAATTGAGGTAGTTCGTCCAAGCTGCTTCTTCGCAGGAACTTCCCTACGCGGGTAATACGCGGGTCGCTTTGAATTTTGTAAACTGCATTTTGGGTATGGCTGGCTCGGGCCGCATCTGCTTCCCCGGCGATGTACTGCTTGACATACTCACGGTGAATGCGCGCATCGCTGCCGCACTCCATGGATCTAAATTTCAAGAATGTGAACCGCGAGCCGTACCTGCCCACCCTCTCTTGCTTAAACAGGAGTGGTCCTTTCGAAGTGAGCTTGATGGCCAGGCAGATAAACAGAAACAGCGGAGAGAAAAGGATTAGGGCTGCTAAGCTTCCTACAATATCCATGGACCTCTTTACGAAACGAGAGAATTTCCTCTCCTCATCTCTCTGGAGCAAGTCCGGATAAAGCTCCGCGCTCGCCGGCTGGCCGAGGCCGGATTTGTCCCCCTCCTCAGGGAAGAAGTGGAACGAGATGTGCATTTTTTCAAGCTGTTCCGGACTCAACCTGGACCGCAACGAGGCGGTCACTTTGGCGGACGTCAAGCTCTCCAACGCCTTTCGGTTCCCTTC
Organism: Candidatus Sulfotelmatobacter sp.; assembly: GCA_035568275.1. GTDB lineage: Bacteria > Acidobacteriota > Terriglobia > Terriglobales > Acidobacteriaceae > Sulfotelmatobacter. Next base: position 33,694 of record DATMOO010000161.1, on the reverse strand, counting down.
GCGGATCTCCGTGAAGATGACCCCAAGCATGGCGCCCTCTCGATACCACCCGGCAAGGTCCGTCTCTCTCGTGGACCTGGAGAGAGCCGCTACTATTTCGGAGAGCGCTCTTTCCTTATGATTCGTCTGGAGTATGCTCCTTACGTGCACTAGCATTAACAGAAAGCATCTGCCAGAACGTTCCGCTCTCTTCCGTTCCCAGCAGAAAACCCTCCGGAACACGTCCTCAGCAAGGATCTCATGCCGGCGCCGGTTCGAAGAAATCCGCAGTCTAAAAGCGAACTTGGGAAGGCTCGCAGAATTAAACATTTCTCTCATGTCGGGGCAAGTCAAGGAAAATCGGATTCATCGAAGAGTTGACGATCGTGACAAGGGTTTTCCTCATTTCAAGGGATTCAGGGGAAGCCGAATCTTTTGGCCCGCATCCAGATGGTCGGGGTTTCTCAATTCCGGATTGAGCTTTTGGATTTGTGACAGGACGCCGTCGTCGTAGTGTCCCAGAGTTGATACACAGAGGTCGCGCAACGTGTCTTTAGGTTGGACCACATAAATGAAAAAACTCAGCGAATTCTCACTGGCACCATGTTGCAACAACTCGTATGGCTGCTGGTCGGCAGTTAAATCTTCCACGCGTTGCGCAGACCGGGTCTCGGAGCCAGCAATCGCTGAAGTAGTTTGGCTATCCTGGTAGACCGCCGCTGAAGGTCGAGGCGTCCCTGCCATGCTACGAACCCCAAAGTAGATCACGAAACCGCTGCAGACGAGGGAAAGAACCGACATTTGAAAGTCCCGCCGTCTGACGAGATTGCCTGTGATCCAGGCGTAGAAAGACCGCAAAGACTGCCGCACACTGGAAGTAGCCCTGGGTACCGTCTGGTGATGTAGAGTCGGGGGTGCCGGAGCACAGGGCTCCAACGATAGGTCCAAAGCAGCCTGCCGCACGATTTCGGAAGTAATTTGCTTCTGCTGCGTGGCGCAACCCAATGACAGTGCATTGAAGCAAAGATTGTTTATGAGCCGTGGTATTCCCCGGCTGCGCTCCGCGATAAGCCCGAGAGCCCCAGGAGTGAACAATTCAGTACCGCTGTATCCCGCTACTTGCAGCCGATGATTGATGTAGCGAACTACTTCGGCGGCCGGCAGGGCGTCCAATCGCGCCTGGATAGAAATCCGTTGACGTAATTGAGCCATACCCGGTCGCGACAATCGCTGTGCTAGTTCAGGCTGCCCGGCGAGAACAATCTGGAGAAGTTTCTTCTCTGCCGACTCAAAGTCTGATAACAAACGCACTGTCTCCAGGACGGTATCAGTTAAATTCTGAGCTTCGTCGATGAAGACTACGACGGATCTTCCTGCGAGCGTCTCGCGAAATAAGAATTCGTTAAGCTCGGAGTGCATCCGCACAAAATCTTCGCCACCGCTGTTGAGACCTAAGTCGTTCATCAAGTAGCGGATAAACTCCCGGGAATCGCATTGAGTTTGGAACAGGAAGGCGCTATTGACATGACCCCTCCAGCGCTGCAGGAGTTGGAATAGTAGCGTGGTCTTGCCCATCCCCGGTTCCGCCACAAGAGAAAGAAAACCACGATGCTCTTCAATCCCATAGAACAAGGAAGCTAGAGCCTCGCGGTGCCCGGGGCTCAGGTAAAGGTAGCGCGGGTCCGGGGTCACTCCAAACGGCTGCTCATGCAGCTGATAGAAATCGAGGAGCATTGGTTCTATTTGCCATTCCTTGGGAATGACCCAACTAGAGGGCTACACAGGAACGATTCGACTTCTTCCGTCTTGTTCCGTCTTGCTTGGCACAAGACGTTCTTCCGTCTCAAACATGCCTATCTGGACCGGGATCAATTCGGATTGGCTGGGATTGCCGTTGATAGGTCGAGCCGCGCCTCAATCGCAGCAGGCCTTGCCGGATGCACGCCACTTATCCAACTGCGATCAATTTCCACTGCGACCGAGCGCTGTAGCAGGCCTACCGATAGAACAAGCTTCATTCCGGACTTGATTCTGACAATGATTCCGGTCATTCCGCGCAGGGGTCCCTCTTCAATTCGCGCTACGTGGCCGACCTGCAGGTACGGCCAAGGCATCGTCGCAAGACCATTCTTTACGACACGCTGAATGGCAGCGATCTCTTCCTCCTCGACTGGAATGGGTGTTTTGCCGGCACCGACGATCTGGATTACTCCTGGCGTCATCAGAACGGGCAAGCGGTTGCACGGGTCCATGCGGCAGAAGAGGTACCCAGGGAACAGCGGTACTTCGACTTCCTTTATGCGATCGGACCAGTGACGAGTGTATTTGCTGACGGGCAAGAGGCACTCATAACCGGCGTTTTCCAGCAGCAAAGTCGCGCTCTTCTCTCTGCCAGTTCTGGCCATGACCGCGAACCATGGCCACTGTTGATTGCGAATACGCATAATGACTCCGCTTGAGAGGCTACCGCCATAAGAGCCCCAAAACTTTTCGGGCCCTTTAAGGCGCAGGCTTGGGCTCCCCAACAACTCATTGCCAACTGGGACCAACGTTCCTGTCAAGGGGAGTCCCGCCCGTGCTCAACCGTAGCGTGAGCGCAACCCCTTAACAATCCGGTCTAAACCTTAAATAGCGCAGCGGATTATTCCCGAAGCAAATGTGAGATTGTTTTTCGTCGTCCTCCCTGGACGTCGGGCGAGTTGGGGGGGCCTCTTGAAAGATGCCCTCCTTGGGGTACGTAGGGCTACTGACCGGGGCAAACGTGGTTTTCGCATGTAGCGGCTCGCCCCACCTCAATTACGATTCGCTACGAACATCCCGACACGGTATCCCTCGGGTATTCCCCTTACTCCATTTCCATAATTCCACTGATTGCCTCCCCGGCAAGGGGCTGACTATTCTTGGGCGAACCCGGCGCACTCATGAAGAAAACGGTGGACATCCCTTCGACTCGGCGCCATGCTCTTTGATACTCCAGCTTATTTCCTGTTCCTAATACCAGTCGTGCTGCTGTACTGGCGTCTCAGTCATCGCGCCCAAAACATTTTCCTCCTGCTCGCTAGCTACTTTTTCTACGGCTGGTGGGACTGGCGTTTCCTCGCGCTCATGATTGGCAGCACCAGCGTGGATTTTCTGATCGCGCAGAAAATTGGCCCCGCCCGTTCGGACCTTAACAGAAAAAAGTGGTTTGTTTTTTCGCTTGTCCTGAATTTCACGATTCTTGGGATTTTCAAATACTTCGATTTCTTCGCAGGGTCTTTCTTGGGCGCTCTGGACAGGTTAGGTATTCACAATATTCCGTTGCCGTTGATTCGCATTCTTCTTCCACCGGGCATTTCGTTTTACACCTTCCAGGAAGTCGCCTATATCGTGGACGTATATAAAGGCAGGATTGAGGCTTCCAGATCTTTCTTGGATTATGGTCTCTTCATCAGTTTGTTCCCTCACTTGATTGCCGGTCCGATTCAAAGGCCAGCGCATCTGCTTCCGCAGGTGCAGAAGGAGCGCACCTTCAACGCGGATCGATTTTTCGACGGCATAATGCTGATTTTCTCGGGTCTCGTCCGCAAGTGCGTGATCGCGGACAATTGTGCGGTTTTGGCAAACGCAGTTTTTGGCGGGCAATTCGGTCCCTCAAACTTCTGGCTTGTACTTCTGGGGACATACGCATTCACTTGGCAAGTCTATGGAGATTTCAGCGGTTACAGCGATATCGCGCGCGGGAGCGCCCAATTGCTGGGTTTCCATTTTATGGTCAATTTTCGCCAGCCGTTCCTCGCCGATCGTCTTCAGGATTTCTGGCGCCGCTGGCACATCAGCCTGAGCACCTGGCTCCGCGATTACTTGTACATTCCCCTTGGCGGAAGCGCGCATGGCCAATGGAAAACCGCGCGTAATCTTTTCATCACCATGGTTCTCGCCGGTCTGTGGCACGGCGCAAATTGGACTTTTGTCGTCTTTGGCGCCATCCATGGTGTGGTGTTGGCTCTCGAGCGGTACTTTTTCCCATCCAAGTCTAGATTGGGAGGCGTGGATCTTCCCCAGCGCTCCGTCGGTTTCTTCTCCCTTTGGGCGCAGAGAATTCTCACTTTCAACGTTCTTTGCCTAAGCCTCGCCTTTTTCCGGGCGACCTCACTCACTGCTGCGGTGCAGCTACTCGCGGGGTTGTCCAATTTCTCCTGGCGGAGTGAGTACGCTTCAGCGTTCTTCATGCTCTGCCTTTTCTCTATCCCTCTGTTCGTTGTGGACCTGTTGCTGGAAGCCGGCAACCTCGAATATCCATTCGCAACGTCGCCTTACGCCGTTCGGACCGCTCTCGCTGCCGCCGCACTTCTCGTGCTGACATTTTTTTCGGGGAGCAATCTAAATGCCTTCGTCTACTTCCAGTTCTAAGCCTGGCGCCTTCTTCCACGCCAAACTCCTGGTCGGGATCTGTGCTCTGCTCATCGTTGCTTTCGAATTCTTTAGTGATTTTCTGCTCAAACACCACTCCGAAACCTATGCTCGCGTTTCCCGCCAATATGCCGAAGCCGTCAAAATGGGCCCCGCGAAGCCCGGTGAGCCGACCTCGGTTCTAATGATAGGCAACTCTCTGCTGCTAGAGGGAGTCGACGTGGACCGTTTGAAGAAATTGACCTCCAGTCAAATGCACGTCTATCCCATCTTCCTTGAAGCTACTGGATACTACGATTGGTTCTATGCGTTGCAGCGCCTTTTTCGGGAGGGAGCGAAACCCCAGGTCGTGGTCCTCGGTGTTGGAGTAAATAGCTTCCTCGCAGACAGCGTGCGCCAGGACTATGTTCCATTGATGTTATTTGATATGCGAGATTCCCTCGCAGTGGCGTCCGATCTTAAGATGGATCGGACAGCGACCAGTAACCTTTTACTGGCTCATTCGAGTGTCTTCTGGGATACACGAACTGTCCTTCGAACGGAGGTTCTCCGTCACGCTGTTCCCCATTACACAGACCTCGTCTTGCTCCTGAAGCCGCAGCCTGCCATTCCGCCACCCCACCAATTCCAGACCACAGCGAATTCCCGGTTGGAGCGCCTCCGTGAATTATGCGAAGCCCATGGCACCAAGCTAATCATTCTGGTCCCGCCGACTCCATCATCCGAAGACGCCGTCCGGCAAATGACGCTCGCTTCGCGGAAGGCCGGCGTGGATACATTAGTGCCGATTGATCCCACAGCTCTCTCTTTCAAGTATTACCAATCCGACGAACTTCATCTCAACTCTGAAGGCGCCCAGCTCTTCACATCAGCATTGGCAACTTTCCTTCCCAAGACCCTGGATCATGAACAGGTGGTTTCGCCGAATCAATGAGCCGGAAGTTAAACTCTTCTCATGCCTCGAATGATTTGCTCACTCGGCTTTCAGGGCGTACAAGTCTTTGGTAGAGGCAGGTTCTAAACTGCGTCTGGCGAAACCCAGTTTGCCCGTGGCTACTACCACATGGTCCACTGTCGCCACTGCTTCCACCAACGCCAAATCTTCAATGAACTTGAGGACCTGCAGTTCAATTTCCAATCTGTCTCCTGGAACCACTGGAGCCAGGAATCTCATGTTATTGATGGAGCCAAGCACGAGGAACTCGCCTGGTCGTGTTCCCGTTCCGGTCGTCTTTGAGAAGAGAATGGAAGCCGATTGGCCGATTGCCTCCACAATCAGCGTTCCAGGCATTACCGCGCGCTCGGGGAAATGACCCAGAAACTGGATTTCGTTTCCCGTCACGTTCTTTATTGTTCGGATGCTCTTCCCCGGCTCCAGCGAGGTGACACTGTCGACCATTATCATGGGAAACCGCTGCTTCAGAGCCGCTCGTACTTCCTCAAAATTCATCAAAGCCGCGCCCATCTCTTAATTATCCTTCCACGCGAACCTGCTCGGCGAACATGCCCAACACATCTCACGCACATTTGCGTGCCAGCCGCGCTGAACAATTCCCAAGCGGGATTCGATTCGAGCGATTGTGACGGCAAAGCTCTCGATCGCATACGCCCTTAACGCGACCGCAGAATCATTGCTGTAGCGCGCGGCAGAAACCGTGTGCCAGGACGCGTTACGCCGGCATCAGAGACGAGTCGTGTCACCCGCAGGCCAGCAGCTTCCGCCATTTGGAGTGGCTGGCTCTCTTGGTTGTATTCAAAGACGTGATCTCTCTGTGGAGACTCAATGGCCGTGCTGAAGAACACGAGTCCATCTTGTGGTGAAGTCCGGTGAGAAATCGCCTTGAAAAGCGGTACCGGATCAGGCAAGTGCTCGGCAAGCATCGCGGATATGATCCCTTGGTATTTTCCGTTGGTACCGGGACCCTCGGTTTTCAACGCATCTTTGACCGCGAAGCTAACGCGACCTCCATGTCCGGAGGCGGCTAGCAGGCGATTTGCTACGGCTATCGCTGGGGGGCTAATATCAAAGCCCTCAATTCGAAGGTCCGGTCGCTCCTCCGCAGCCAGAAGGCTCAAGACGCCGTGTCCTGCAGCCAGCTCAAGGAGAGACGCGTCTCGAGCCAACCGCCTCAAGAACTCATCTCGGAACATCGCGATATGCTTGATCATGGATGGCCAAAGAGCATAGATGAGAATGGCAGCCCACATGTAAGGCACTGCATAGCCCTCATCCTCGTAGACCCCAGACATGATTTCCGGCATGGCTTCAGGAGTGTATCTGCCAGCGCGCTCGTAAACCTTCTGGGCCTGCGCAACTCCGAAGCAATACCTCGCATACCCGCAGGCGGCATCATCGAATACCTTCTCGCCGTAGGCTGCCTCCGCCCAGCGTGCCAGCGGATTCAACAACCACGAACATAGTTCCTCGTTCGCTTCGAAAGTCGCCCGTGCACTGGCCGCTAGAGGCTTCGCTTTCCGATCCAGGGCCTTCAGAAATAATTCCGCATGTTCCATGTTGGCACCTCCGTTTGTTTTCATTCCTGTGAAGGTACATGACGAACGAGACGAACCATGGGACGAATCAGATCGACTCCATCCCAAGGAGAATTGAAAAGATGCATCCGGCCCAACTTCACCACCCTATCCACTCCGTTGCGTCCTGCAGCTTGTGCGAGCAGCTCCTCCCTCTGGGCGGATCTCATCGCCAGCCCCAGAGTCTGTACCGTTCCGTCAAACTTCGATATGACTTCTGAGAGGTCATCCACCAGAAGCACGCTGAGCGTGCGACCCTGCGTCGGCTTAGGTATTGCGGTGCCTCTCCCCAACAGGATGGTCCAATCTGGTGAAGCAGGAAACACGGCACGGTTCGCAGCATCTTCAAGAAGCCATAACGCACGCGCCAGACAAATCCCCGAAGTCAACGACGGTTCGATTTGCCAGCGCGGATGTGCGCGGTTCTCCTCTTGAAGAGCCTGCCTCAGTTCGTCCACGAACTCATCGGGATCGCATCCTGCAGCTTGCTCGAGAAATAATGCTTGGGGCGAAGAACAGGCTCGTTGCTCAAACTGCCAAATGTCCCGTGCAATGCGTCGGCACCAGGACGACCGTTCCGCCCGATCGCCCCACGTCTCGGCGTCCATCGCCGCGACGGAAAGCCGTGGGCCAAAGACCACCACACGCGCCCAATGAGGAAACGACAGCTCACGCACTTGTGAAACCGCCTCCGCACCGCCCCAAATCATGGCGCCGTCCACGGCCTGCGCCATGATCTCGTGCAAATCCGAGCGCGAATGATCGAAACTCACCATGACAATGCGTTCCGTCAACAAACCGCTGCGATCAACTTCCTGCAACTTCTCCATGATCTGCTGTGTTGTCTCGACCAAGCCGCTCGGTATACGGACCAGGCAAGCATTGCCGCCGAGCAGGGCGCACGTAAGAGACAGAACCGGCTGGATTTCGACATTCCCAGCTGGCCAATGCCCGACTACTCCCAGCGGAAATGCCCGCAGCCTTGCACGTCCATCTTCCCGCCAACCGCCATTCAGAAAATCCGGCCCCAACTCGCGGAGAAGAATCGGCTCTAAGGTGCCCCGGCGAAGCCAAAGCCGGAGAAACGCCAGCCCCGGAACTTCGCGCAACTCGCGGCCATCCAGTGCCGCAGCCCACTTCTCAAAAACCTCAAGGACTGTCTGAGGGGCAATCTCCTTTTCCCGAGCAATCTCCCGAACTTGCTGCGCCGCACAGGTAATCTCCTGTGGAGAATGCACTGCCGGGTTCAGCATCAGGTCATTCATGCCAGCCGTTGCCCTGCCCCTGTTTGTAGCGGGTGGTTTCCAGGTTGCCGCATCCCCGAACCTCGGCCTTTGGCACCCTTCCCACGAAGCGGAAGCTAGTGCCGCGCCTTCCACATGGACACTCGTTGTAGTCGATGATTTCGGCCATATCGTCTGTCAGCACTAGAAACCCGGGAAAACTGGTCGGCAGCACGCTGCAGACCTGCACTAGACCCTGCTCTCCGACTGCCACGGGCTCAAGTGTCAGTGGATTTCTCACCACGACCTCTGCAAAGGCCGGCACGTGCTTGTTGCCGCGCTCACAATCCGGATAGACGACGCCGACATTCTCGACCATGCCGTAAAAGTCGATGACACGATCGGGCGAACAGCCAAACACCGACGCCACCCCTTCGATGAATACTTCTTTGGTGACCGCTTCCCGCTCCAATCGCTTCCACCCGCCGCTATGCAAAACACGTACGTTGGGAATGTCGAGGGTGATGCCCTGGCGCTGCAGAGGCTGAACAAGCTGGGTCCAGATTACGTAGGTAAAGCCATATGCCAAGACCTCGGCCTCTCTCCACTTTGCAGCACAATGCAAAACCTTCTCCAGATCGAGAGAGGTATTTCCCTTCTGGTCAACGCGCAAACAGCAGATCACCTCTGTCGCAAATGACCCTAGTCCTTGAATGGCGGCCCCACGCGCTCCCAGTTCACCCTGTGTATTTAGGTTTTCTGGTGTGTCGATCACCAAGTAAGGCCTGCGTGCAGGTCCGATGAAATCCCTTATGATCGTGGTGACACCTTTTGTCATCCGTTTGGCAGTTTCGGCATCGAGAATTACACGGCTTGGCACCTGGCCAGTAGTGGCACTGGAGGTGAGAGTGCGTTTGATCTCATTTGCGCCAACCAAAGCCAGCGGTGGATTCGCCTTAAAGGCCCCGACGGGCAGGTATGGCAGATCGGCGAGTCTCTCCGCCGCCTGAAAATGCACAGGCCAGTGTTCCACGTAGTTGCGAAACCCCGGATTCCGGTCGCAGGCGTAAGCAAGTTCCCTCTTCAGCAGCCCGAGCAGGGAGTCTTGTCGTTCGTTCGGACCCAGCCCATAAAGCGGCGCCATCAGTTGACTCTCGATACCTTGCGCGAGTTCCACCGGTGCGCTCATGCCATCATCCGTAACTGAGATCGGGCAATCTTGCCGTTTTCCGTTTTTGGCAATTCAGGGACCACTCTCACTGAGACGCAGGTCCATTGGGGAGGAAGTGCGCGCCGAACTCTTTCGGCAACAATGCCGGCACCGTCGTCTGCAACGATGAAGAGCTCGAGCGCTTCTCCAGCTTCTGGATGCTGTATCGCCGTGGCAGCGCACTCGTAAACGCCGGGGACGGCCGCCACTTTCGTTTCAACTTCCCCAAAGCTGATTCGGACGCCGCGAATTTTGAGGAACTCGGTCGTGCGTCCTTTGATCCATAGGTACCCTTCGTCGTCAAGGCAGGCGAAGTCACCCGTCTTCAGCCAGCCGTCGCCGAACCTGCGCTCCGTGGCTTCGGGGTCGTCGAAGTATCCGGAGCAAACCGACGGACCGCGCACCTGGATTTCGCCCGTTTGCCCCGCTGCTAGTTCGTGTCCTTCGTTATCAACGATGCGGATCGCCAGATTGTCCAATGGCAGGCCAACACTGCCGAGCTTTTCGCCCAGGCGATCCGGCGGCAGAGAGGAGATCCGGGCTGTGGCCTCCGTCTGGCCATACATGACAAAGAAGTCCGCGGTCGGCACGATACTGCGTATCTGCCGGATACTCTCTGGGGCAAGAGCGCCCCCTGCTTGAAGGAAACGCCGCAGTTCGGGCAACCGGATGGATCTGAAGTTGGAGCGCCGAAGGAGAATATCGTAGACGGCTGGCACACCTGCGAACGTAGTACAACCATATGTATTGATCGCGTGCAGGACCTTGTCAGGGAACATGAACCTCGAGTCGAACACAATTCCACCCCCCTGATACAGATGGGAGTGCATCACGCTTGCGCCAAAGCAGTAACTCACTGGCATGACCAGCATGGCCTTTTCGTCCGGCCCCAGACGTTGGCTTCGGACAATTGCCTCGGTGTTCGCTCTCAAGTTGCCATGGGTGACCATCACCAACCGCGGCACACCCGTAGATCCTGAAGTGGGCATTAAGGCCGCAAGGTCTTCTTCCGCACACGGTGCCGGCGGTAGGGAGTGTGCAAGGCGAGCGTCGAAATTCCCCTCGATTTGCGTAACGCCGTTCTTTCTCGCCCAATCACAGCGGACCCCCTTGCCAATCCACACGGCTTTTGCGCGCGCTCTCGCGAGGACCGATTCCCCGGAAGTTGCGAGTGCGCGCTCATCCACTAGCACGGGTACCAGACCCGCGTACATGGCCCCTACGTACGCCAGCGTACTTGCGGGACTCAAACCACAACTGATCAGCACTCGGTCGCCCGCTTGCAGACCGGCCGACAGAAACCCGGCCGCGAAGCCGACGATCAGACCGGGAACTTCCTTGCCATAAAGCGTTTGCCCGGTCGCCGCGTCAATCAGATGAGAATTCTCCCCCAGTCGCCGGAGCAAGCGACCCGCGAAGTTCGAATTATTAGACCCGCACACCTTGGACCTTGCCGAGCTTGGATTGAACGACTCTGCAGATCTGTTTCACGTTTTCCATCGCCATCAAGTCATCTACGTCGAAACTCAGCCCGAATGCGCGCTCGAGGCCGCTGGCCAGTTCCACATGCCCCATGGAGTCCCACGCGGGAATGTCGTCCGGCGTCGAGTCGAGGGTGATAGTTTGCGGGTCGATGTCGAACGTGGAGCTAAATGCGGCTTTCACTTTCGCCAACAGTTCTTCCATAATTAAATTCCTTTTTATCTCCTATCGGTATGTTATTCAGCCAAGACGGTTCCTTGAGGCTCTTGAGCGGCTTGATCGTTACAGATAGGTACGGCCCTCTTGAACATGAGGCAGCGGCTTACGTTGAACGCCCGCACCTCCTTCCACTTATTGGTCACTCGAGTGCACCACTGGGCTGGAATATTGTCAGCCCAGTAAAAACCATAAGCTTTTGTGTAGCCTTTCGAACGAAGAGCCAGCATCGCGCTATTCTGGAAAGCCGCGGATATGCCGCCTTTTCTTTCAGAGGGTGCCACAAATATGTCGAAGGTATATACGTGGTCCTTCGACCAACCCGTAAACCCAAACCGTTGGAGATCCTTATGCAAACCACGCGCGTCGTCTGCAGCTTCCGAAACGTAGTGCCAAGTGTCGCCAACAACTACGTTGTCTCGTGCCAGGGCGTATCCGCCACACCCCTGCTTCAGGTAATTCAAGGCCTTTAGATACCTGCTGTTGACAGCAAAGCGATAGACACCAGACGAAAGCATGTCTTTGTCAATTTCAATCAGTTTCAGCTTTGCGCTCGCAAGCGGCTTCGGACGCTCCGTCAGCTCCGACAAGTCCTTCTCAACAACTATGGCTGTCCTCTTAAAAAACAATACTTCCTTAAAAAGGGAACTCCACCCATTTGAACTGACAAGCTCACCGACTTGAGCTATGCGCATTCTGACGTCGTTCAGCATGACAGAGCCTCGGCGAGTCCACGCTGCGGAAAGACGCCCTGCCCATCAAAGGGGACGACACCCATAGGTGGCTCCAGTCGCCCGCCCGCATCGTCATACAGCATGTTGCGGACGCCGAACTGCTTCGTGCGTGAGAGGTCAAACAGCCCCAGACAACCTGCCTCATCCGAGGCCTCAATTCCCCTTCTAACGACCGCATCTTGGTCTGTTCCCCTATAGGTATCAAGGCGGGCTAAACCGTAATCCTTAGTAAGGTAAGAACCCCATGAGCGCAATATCGTGGTAGCCGTCTTTCATTAGCACCATGGTTTATCTACGAGTCCCTATTCCGGAACCGGCCTGGAAATGGAGCGAGCGTCCCGACTGCGGGGAGGGTATTTTACAGGCACCACTGTTGGTTATCCTGGCTTGCCTAGACCGTTCACAAACCCCTGAAAGGAGCGCGCATTCCCAGGGTATATTTTCCTAATGTTTCTCTGCCCTTCTGCACTAGGCGTGGCAAATTCTTGCCTCGGACCTGTACAGAATGTCTGAGATTTTGCCAATCCGCGGAACGCTGATAGGTAGAAGGGACCATTGCCAAGGGACACTTAAGTGGTTTCCTATGGTTAGGATACACCTAGTACCAGATCGCTGCGGTGCCAGTGGGCTGCAAATTGCACGCAGACTATAGTATTGCCACTCCAAGTGCGTCCCCCACATGGCACGTCAACGAGAAAGGTTGGGTACCAGTACGGCAAAAGACCTTCGTGTACTTTGCTACCAGCATCATAACGAGATGCTTCTAAGGCTCCTAAGTGAGCCTGCGGAGGAAGTGCTGTACGCCTGCCGAGAGCCCGGCTGCTTGGTCCGGTACGATACGTCGCATGGATACTTCATCGACACAAAGGACGCAGAGACTATCGAACAAGAAACCACGCCTCGGGTCAGCTGTTCCAATGATGGGCAACTGATGTATCTCGCTGAAGTGATTCCCCAAAGAAGCGACTTTCGCCTGTGGAAATGCCCGGAATGTAACGGGAGCCGTACTAACGAGGAGACTTCGGGCGGGCTCGAAAAAAAAATGGGAGCGTAAGCTCTATGTACCACCTTCTTGTCAGATTGCTAAGAACAGTGGCCTCTCGCGGTTAGTAAGGCTTTGCCCACTGCTCCACCCTGTTGGACAATTCCAGGCCTACAGCAAACCTTCCCTCGGACACGCGCTGGCAGTAGATGATCCGCGCCTGTAAGCGCATGCCCTCCTTTGTCGAGTTAACCAGCACTCGCTCCCCGGGCTGCAACTTCTGCTCCATGAGAACACGTGCGCCGTGGGCACTGACGTTTTCGGTCAACGTCCTTTCATTAAGCTTTGCTTCATCCTGCAGACAGACTTCCACGCTCACTATCCTCGCGACCCGTTTCTCGGATCGGCCACTCGACATAGTCCTCCTGGTTCCAGAGACCTTGCGGGCCCTAGGCAGCATGTTCACTGTCAGGCCGCGCTCCTTGCCGATAGCCACTTTTGGACGCGCACGTGGCGTGATCCGCCATAGCTACAAGTTCTTTCGCTGAAACATGCCTCGACACCGCTTCGCATCGAAGAATTCAGTCCCGACGCTGGAGCACTACCTCCCTGTCGCCTGTCAACGCTTGGCTACCATCATCAAGCTTCGAATTCAAGCGGAGGGAAACTGCAATTTCTCAGCAGGTGATCTCCTTAGGGCGCTCTAGTACTCGGCTTATTTGCTGTTTCCGGCAATTCGCGTCTTGGCGAAAGTTATTTGTGCAGCCCGGCCGCCGGCTCCAGCGGCTTTGCGCGCCTGAGTTGCGACTAGCTGTGGCTGTGCCACTGTCGACTGCGTCCCTTCGTCTTCTTTCCAAAACGCCAAGCCCCCCACGCGCGGGTCCCAGTCAATGCAGAGCATGTCGCCGGCCCTCACCTGTCCGGTGGCCAGCAGGTTTGCCATCGGGAAAACTACCCGTCGTTCAATGGCGCGTTTCAAATGGCGAGCGCCGTAGCGCTGATCCGTGCCTTCTTGCAACAGAAATTCACGGCCCGCATCGGTTACGAGGAACAGGAACTGCCCGTTCGCTGTTTCAAAAACCCGCTTCTGTACTTGCCTTAGCTCGATCTCCAGCACTTCCGCGAGTTGCTCACGATTCAACGGATGAAACACCACTATCTTGTCTAGGCGGTTCATGAATTCCGGCGAGAAATTCCTCCGCGCCGCTTCAACCGCAGTGCGCTCCACCTTCGCGTCAAGTCCGGTCATTGGCATCTCCTCCGGCTGGACGAAACCCATCCTTCCGTGTATCAACTCCGTGATTTCCGCACTGCCCAAGTTTGAAGTCATGAAGATCACGGTCTGCGACAGGTCCACACGGCGATTGTCACCCAGCGTTAAGGTCGCCCTGTCCAGAATACCCAGAAGGAGTTGCCACAGAGCGTCATTAGCCTTCTCAATTTCGTCGAGCAGCAGGAAGCTGAGCTTCAGCTTCTCCGTATGGCTCGCGGCCAATGCTTCCTGGGTGATTAGTGGATGTGTTTCGCGGTGGCCCAGGTACCCCGGGGGGGACCCGATCAGCTTCGAGATCTCATGCGAATGTTGAAACTCACCACAGTCAACCTTGATTACCGCGCGGCGATCCCCAAACAAAATTTCAGCGGCGGCTTCCACGATGCGCGTCTTTCCGGACCCCGTGGGACCGAGGAACAACAGACTCCCTATCGGGCGCCCTGGCGAGTTCAAGCCGGCACAGAAGACCTGGTACAGGTCCACCATCGCCTGCACCGCTTCCTCCTGCCCGACGATCTTCGCGCGCAGCGCCTCACCAAACTCTCCCGCTTCCGAACTGCGCAGCGTCGAATCAAGAACCAAAGGTTCGGTACACACGGTGAACTCCTAGTGAACCCACTGCCCGGGGACGGTCAGGGCGAATGAGAAGTGATTAATTTTGTGCAGCTTCAACTCGACGTAAAAAAAGTTGTGCCTGCCGAGAGCTGACCGTATCTGCGCCCCGCGATCGCGCGGTTGGCCTTCCAGACGCACCGCTTGGAATTGCTCTGCGTTCTTTGGCTGGTAAATCTCATTCTGTTCAATTCGTGGCCACATGTTCTTGAACCAACTTCGGCGGGACAGAGCAGCGAAGGAGGGTACGGCCAAACTTGCGAGTCTTGCGGTCTACACCGCGGGCCGATAATCCTGCATTCGTGGCCCTTCTCACCTGACGCTAAACTATCTTTAGAAAGTGAAGGAAGCAATCCGGCCAAGCCACGCATCGAGCGGTTGAAAATACCCGCTTTTCATCGATACCGGTACCGCATTTTTGAGGCAGGTTAATCCCTGACGCCTCAAGATTCAGATAACTGGAAAGGTTCTGGCAACCGCGTTTTTCAGGTCAAATCACGGTAGTTGGCGCAAAGACTGTCACCGAAAGTCATCGGACATATCGCCAACCGCAACGCGACTCACGATAACTGACGAGCGATTCGCCGGCCAACGTCCGCCTGGAACATTGCGAGCGGATCCTTAACGTGAACGTGCTGTGGTTTCAAGTCGGCCAAGAGGTAGGTCCAGACGCGCGCTTTCGGGTCGCGCGTGTTGGGCAACGCGCCGGCCTCGAAAAGGAGCCACTCTGCCGTGAGATTTTCGGGAGTAAGGCAGAGGACCCCGACCTTCATGGTGTCAAGGGCCGCTGCGACTTCTTCGCGCCATCGTGTGCCCTTGTCGATGTCGGTGGCTGACATCTATGGGCTGGCGGTAGGGACTACGAACGGCAGCCATTGTTTAATAGCTTCGGCTGCGCGGCCCGGACCAACTGATGAAAACGTTGTTTGCTTCTGCCATCTCCTAAACTTGCACCAACCTTGCACCACTTCCGAACGAAAGAGCCAAGTCGACCGGAAATGCCCGTGGATTCTAAAGAGAATATTTGGAGCCGAGAGTGGGAGTTGAACCCACGACCTGCCGATTGTTCCAGAAAATGCATGTAGTTGATTCTACTGGCTCTTTCTTGCGTCCTGTATCACGGTTTTGCATCGAATTTGGGGCTTGTTGTTCCCTTGCTGTTCCCTCGCGAATGGGGTGAACCCTCTTTAGTGAGACAAATTCTCTGAGCAGAATTCGCTCGTCAGGACTCGTAGCTGCAATCGGTCTGGGTTGGCGAGTGAAACTTAAACAAAATTGCCAAAACGTGATCCAGCGGAATGTTGTTCTGTCGGGGAATGCACCGGGTTGGCCCTAGTCTGCCCAATGGATCTTGTCGGGCGGTTACCACGCTAACCCGAATCGCGTTACTTCTCCGGATCGCTTCGCCGAGCGGCCCCCGTACTCCCCCGAATTATGAACTCGGGTTGGACAATGATTTCTTTGGGGTAGGGTTGCTTTACCGGGGCGTTGATGCGCTGCAAAAGGGTCTCAGCCGCAAGGACACCCATTTGACGGAGCGGCTGCTTGACCGTCGTGAGGCCGGGGTTCTGAAACGCGGCGCTTTGAATGTCGTCGAAGCCGACGACAGAAACGTCCTCTGGTATGCGTCGGCCTGCTTCACGCAAGGCCTGAGTAGCGCCGATCGCCGAGATGTCATTAAACGCAAACAGAGCCGTGAATGGCTCGCCCGAGGCGAGGAGTTTCTTGGTAACCAGGTATCCGAGTTCAGGTGAGGACGATTCGCCTTCAAGTTGCGCCACTAACCGATTCTTGATCTGGATGTCAAGTTCTCCGGCGGCCCTGCATACTGAATCCCAACGCACAGCGGTATCAGAGCTGAATTCCTGCCCTTTGATGAAGGCCATCTGCCGGTGTCCCAGCTTCGTAAGATGCTCCAGCGCAAGCGTTGCGGCGCGTGCATGGTCGACGACAATGTTTGTTACGCCGGGTACATCCCGGTGGCCAGAGACGGCCACGAGCGGAACCTGCACCCCCTCAGAAAGGGCAGTATCCACTGCGATCAGACCTTCCACCGCTCGTTGCTGCAACAGGAGAGGATATTCTTCGATGAGTTCATTTCGATGACGGTGGCTGACCACGAAGTAGAAATAGTCTTCCTGGAGCAGATGATCCTCAATTCCGGACATGACTAAGGCCGCGTACCCTTCGCTGATTTCCGGCACAAGCACGCCGATCGTGTAACTCCGTTGTTGCCGAAGAGACCGAGCCAGATGATTGGGCCTGTAATTCAATTCCCGGGCAGTCTTGCGGATCAATTCCTGGGTGCGCTGAGGAATCGATTTTGCCCTAGGAGAGCGGTTGATCACGAAAGAGACAGCTGTCTTCGAGAGTCCCAGATGTTCTGCGAGAGACTTCAAACTCACGCTTTCTCTCGCGGGTTTTCGCGCCTTAGGAGCCAACGTTGATTTCCAATGAGGCATAGGGTGTCTTGCTTGGTAGTCTCGCACAAGGGGCCAAACCGGGACAAGCCCAAGGTGGCCTTAAACAAAACTGAAGGACGCTTGTTTCAATCCCTTGAAGTGTGACCTAAATCGGTTTAGTATTCTAAGCCCGAAGTCGAGGTCGGAGACCTTAAGGTACCCCCTGGATCAGCTTGAAGGTCATTGCCCTGGGGAAGGGGTTCTAATTTTTGCAACGCTACTTGCGGCCAGAATCTCGACTGGGCGTGTCTGACCTTTGCTGAGATCGACCTGACCGTTTACGATTCAAGGCTTTCGAAAGCGGTTGGTCTTGGGTGCCGCTAGAAACACTGGAGAGTCTAAATTGTGAATACCCCGCTACTTCGTTCTGCGCTTGTGGCCTCTACTTTGATGTCATGTCAGCCGCTCCCGGCGCAAACCGCATTTCCTGCCTTGATTCCCGGCACCGCCGCCGTTCGTTCGACTTTGGGCGATGCAAGCTCTGAGAAAAAGCTTGAAGCACTGCTGCAAAAGATGACGCTGGACGAAAAAGTCGGACAATTGGTGCAGTATTCCGCTGGACAGCCGACTGGGCCTGGCACGGGTCGTACAGATTACGACGACATGATCCGGAAGGGAGAGGTCGGAGCACTGTTCAACATTACTACAGCGCATAACATCAATGCCTACCAACGGATCGCCGTGGAGCAGTCGCGGTTACACATTCCCCTTCTCTTTGGTCTCGACGTAATTCACGGATTTCGAACGGAGTTTCCTATTCCGTTAGGTCTGGCATCCAGCTGGGATCCGGAATTGATTGAACAAACGGCGCGAGTAGCTGCGCGCGAGGCTTCCGCAAGTGGCATCCGTTGGACATTTTCCCCGATGGTCGACATCGCGCGGGATGCGCGCTGGGGAAGGATAACGGAAGGATCCGGTGAAGATCCTTATCTCGGCGCGGCAATGGCTCGCGCATACGTCCGCGGTTACCAGGGCGCACGGCTGGAGGCCATCGACAGCATCGCAGCATGCGCGAAACATTATGTGGGTTACGGCGCCGCGGAAGGCGGTCGCGATTACAATGCAGTGGAACTTTCCGAACACACTTTGCGGCAATTCTACTTGCCACCGTTTCACGCAGCCGTCGATGCCGGCACGGCTACCCTCATGAGTGCGTTCAATTCGCTCAACGGAGTTCCGGCCTCCGCAAATCCTTTCACGCTGAAACAAATTCTGCGGAAGGAGTGGGGATTTCAAGGACTCGTCGATAGCGATTATACGGCCGTCGCCGAGCTGGTCGCCCATGGCGTCGCCAACGACGGCTCTACGGCGGCCCGCAAGGCTTTCCTTGCAGGCGTGGACATGGATATGGTCAGCAGTCTCTACCATGAAAACCTGGCATCCTTGGTGCGTTCGGGAGAAGTGCCGGAGGCGGCTCTAGACGAAGCCGTTCGCCGCGTATTGCGAGTAAAGTTCGCCCTGGGCCTCTTTGAACATCCCTATACGGACGAGACACGAGAAGCAGCTGCGATGCTTCAGCCGGAAAGTCTTTCCTTGGCACGCACTGCTGCTGAGCAGTCCTTCGTGCTTCTGAAGAATGCAAGCTTCCGGGGCGGACCGTCCATCTTGCCGCTCTCTAGCGAGACGAGAACTATTGCGCTGGTAGGGCCGCTGGCCGATGATCCCTACGACATGCCGGGATCCTCGTCCGCTCAGGGCCGGCCCGAAGATGTCCTCACGCTCCGAATGGCTCTTACGCAACGGGTTGGCGCAGAGCGGGTTCTTTACGCAAAGGGAACCGATATCCTCGGTGGATCGGAAGAACAATTGGCCGAGGCTCTGAAGGCAGCAGAGCAATCCGATGTCGTGATACTCGCCTTGGGAGAAAATGCTCCCGAGATGAGTGGTGAGGCCGCGTCGCGAGCTCATCTCGACCTGCCGGGGCGGCAACAGCAACTTCTGGAGAAAATCGTGACCACGGGGAAACCGGTTGTTCTGCTGTTGTTCAGCGGGCGGCCGCTGACACTTCCATGGGCATTTGATCATGTGCCCGCGGTGCTGGCTGCGTGGTTTCCAGGCGTGCAAGCCGGGCCGGCCCTGGTGCGCACTATCTTTGGCGAGGCCAATCCGAGCGGGAAGCTGGTGGTGAGCTGGCCACGGAGCGTTGGACAGGAACCCTTGTACTACAATGCGTTGAGCACCGGTCGTCCCGCAGGTGAGATTGACCTGACCCATCCACCAAGAAATAGTGATGAAAAATACACCTCACGGTACATCGATGAGCAGAATACCCCGCAGTTCCCGTTCGGGTATGGATTGTCGTACACGGAATATCGTTACGGAAATCTCCAGATGGATAAGACGCAACTGAGTGCGAAGGCGCTGAACGATGAACTCCACGGCGGCGTGCGAACCGCGGGCAAAGTCATGACTATCAGCGCGGAGATCACAAACACGGGAACACGAGCGGGAGCGGACACGGCCCAGCTTTACGTGCGATTGCGCGGTACAAGCGTCGCGCAACCGGTTCGGGCACTGCGCGGGTTTCAGCGGATTGCGCTTGCTCCAGGTGAGACGAGAAAAGTGACGTTTGCGCTGGGAGCTGAAGCCTTTGCCTTTTGGAATGATCAAAACAGCTTCAGTGTCGAACCCGCGCGTGTCACTCTCTGGGTAAGCCCGGACTCGAGCCGTGGCTCCGAAGCGGCAATTCAAATCACGAAGTAAGCGGGGATCCGCAAGTGACTGACGACCGTTTTCTATCCCGAAGAGAAATCATGAAAATCTGCGGGATGGGTGTGTTCGCCTCGCCCCTAGCGACACTGGCTGGCTGTGGAAAGCGTGCTGCAAAGTCTTTCGTAGAACCCGCAGGCGCGCCCTACGAGGGGACCGATGAGCAGCTTCTCGATGAGATTCAGCGCGCTGCCTTCAGCTTCTTCTGGAACGAAGCGAGCCAAAACACGGGCCAGGTAAAAGATCGCGCCCTAGCCAATGGGAACGATTCGCGAATGATGTCCAGCATCGCCGCAACAGGATTTGGCTTGACCAGCTTGTGCATCGGCGACCAGCGCGGCTACAGGAAGTCTCCTGAGATTCTCGCACGTGTGCGGAGAACGCTGCGGTTTCTCGCCAACGATTTGGCGAACGAACATGGGTTCTTCTTTCACTTCATTCACATGGAGACCGGTCAACGTTGGGAGAAGTGCGAGCTTTCCTCGATTGACTCTTCTCTTCTGTATTGCGGCGTGCTGACGGCGCGGCAATATTTTGCCGACCAGGAGATTAAAGACCTTGCCACGAAAATATGTGAACGCGTGGATTGGCCGTGGATGTTGGATGGCGGCAAAACCTTGTCGATGGGCTGGCAGCCCGAATCGGGTTTTCTGGACGCTCGCTGGGAACACTACTGCGAGCTGATGATGATCTACCTGCTGGCGATCGGTTCGCCAACTCACCCGGTGCCGCCGAGTTCGTGGAATGCCTGGACGCGCCCGAAGATCAAGTACCAGGGAATCGAATATATTTCGGGGAATGATCCCATCTTCACGCATCAGTATTCACAGGCATGGTTCGATTTCCGGAGCAGGCGCGACGGCTACACGGACTATTTTGACAATTCCGTGAAGGCAACCAAGGCTCATAAACTTTTCTGCTTGTCCTTGCGCGACCGTTTTCCTGATTATGGCGAGAATTTCTGGGGGATCAGCGCTTCTGATTATGTCAATGGCTACACGGCATGGGGTGGTCCGCCGCCGCAGGGACCGATCGATGGAAGCATCGTCCCTTGCGCGACAGGAGGTTCTGTTCCGTTTCTTCCGGACGACTGCATGCGAGTCCTGAGAAATCTCCGCGGCCGTTACAGGGATAAGGTCTGGATGAAATACGGTTTTGTAGACGCTTTTAATCCGCTCACAGGATGGTACGACACGGACGTGCTTGGCATCGATCTCGGCATCACCATGCTGATGGCGGAAAATCACCGCACTGGTTTCGTATGGGAGCAGTTCATGAAAAACGAGGACGCCAAGCGCGGGATGGAGCGCGCAGGCTTCCATGCAACAGACTCTCTGGCGGCACCGGTGTCAGGTACACACCGAAATGAATTTCCATCGTGATGAGGAGCATGACGACGGAGTGAACCCCGGACTGACGAGGCGCGAACTCCTTGCTAGACTGGCGAAAGTTGCCGGGGCGTCTTCTTTGGGAGGCCTTGCGCATCGACGTTGGGATATCGGTGTTGATGGCGGAGAGCTAGCGCGGGCAGTTTGTGTGGAACACCTTCATGACAAATCCGGGAGCGCAATCCGCGCTGCGAATGGCTGGATTTCACTAAATCCACATGATTAGTCTTTCTTCCCGGCACAAGAAGATCTCGTTATTTGATCCCGGACCCTTCGACGATGGTGACGTAGCGGTCGATGGGAAGCTCAGTGAAGGTTTCCACTTTTCCACTGGGCTGCGGCCAACGGATTTCGAGACTTTCAATTTTTGTGCGTGAGCCGATTCCCAGAACCTCACGCGGATCGTGCGAGGATAGAAAGCTCCCTCCTCCGGTTTTCAAACGGCTGCGCTTTTGGTCTCCGGCCTGCCAAATAATCCGAGCACCAATACCGTCAGGATTCGCTTTCTTGCCTACCAATCGCACGCCGAGCCAGTGATTTCCTTGCGCAGCAACATTTTTCAGAAGGACAGGGGCTCCGTCGTTCACCGCGACTAGCACATCCACAGCACCGTCGTTATTGAAGTCCCCAACCGCCAAACCGCGCGCGGCAAAAGGTTCTGAGAAGACCGAACCGGCCGAAGCGCTGACATTTTCAAACGTTTTCCCGGCGTTGCGGAACACCAGAAGCGGTTCCTTGTAGGTCACACGGTTCGAATGAACTTCGATCTTGTCGTCGGGGTGGCCGTTGGCGATAAACAAATCCACGTTGCCATCGTTATCGAAATCAAAGAACTTTACACCCCAGCCGCTCATCAGGCGAGTGGTAGCGCCGATTCCCAACGGTCCCGCAAGATCGTCGAAAGATCCATCGTGACGATTATGGTAAATCGAGTACATCTCTTGATCGACGTTGGTGACGAAAAGATCTTGCCAGCCGTCCTGATCGAAGTCAGCGGAGTCCACACCCATGCCGGAACGCGCTTGGCCGTCCTGACTGAATGCGACCCCGGATTCCAGCCCAATCTCTTCGAATTTTCCATGTCCTCGATTCAGGAACAGAAAATTGGGCAGGGTATCGTTAGCGACAAAAAGATCCATCAGACCGTCATTATTGATATCCGTTGCGACCACGCCCCATGCTTTTCCCAAAACCTTGGCAATACCGGATTCTTGGGAGACGTCGGTGAAAGTGCCGTCGCCGTTGTTGTGAAGGAGCCAGCTTCTAGCGGGATGATAGACGCGTGGGATGCAGTAAAATCGTTCACCCGCTTGTTCGTTGCCGCACAACTTGTTTTTGGATTTATCAAAGTCGACGAATCTGCACACGAAGAGGTCAAGTTTTCCGTCGTTATCATAGTCGAACCAGACGGCGCTGGAGGCCCAACCGACTACGGCAATCCCGGCTTTCTCCGTGATATCGGTAAAGGTACCGTTGCCGTTGTTGTGATAAAGGATACTTCGGCCATATTGGCTGAGGAACAAGTCCGGATAACCGTCGCCGTCGTAGTCGCCGACCGCAGCACCCATTCCGTAGCCACCGCCCCGGACACCCGCCTTTTCCGTTACGTCAGCAAAGGTTCCGTCCCGATTATTTCGATAGAGAGCGTTGCGAAGCGGCGGGTTGGGTTCGTAGAAGTCGCACCGGCCGCTGTTGACCAGATAGATGTCCATCCAGCCGTCATTGTCAAAGTCCAGGAACGCACAGCCCGCTCCCGTGGTTTCGGGGAGGTAGTAACTTGGAGAGCGCCCATTCACATGCTTCCAGGAAATGCCGCTGATTGCAGGAGGGACCTGCTCAAACAAGGCCTGGGCGCGCTCTTCGAACGGCGAAAGGCCGGACGGAGCGGCCCACGGAAACCAGCGCGAGCGGAGAGCGCCAACTCCCCGAGGGAGAGCAAACGAAATGCCGAGTGCTTTCAGGAAGTCACGTCGGGTAAACGCGGTCATCGATTGTCATCTCCCGAATTCCGGGTGCACAAGCCAGCGTTCCTAAACTCGGTTGAATGCAAGAAAGAAATGACGAAAAGCTTACAGACCTCACTCGGGCGGCTTCCCAGGCGTATCGGAATCAACCCTTTGCTCTGATAACCCGGATGATTTTTCTCCGTAATACATGGCCTTGGATTCCCTCTCGTTTTTCGCGTTCAAGCGCGCAAATATCGCGCGGGCCCGCACTGCTTCGGCCTTTCGCCCGGCGCGCGCGTTGGCGTTTCCGAGGGCGAAATAGAGTTGTGGAAGGTTTGAGTAGGAGCGTTTGGCAGTTTCGAGCTCGGAGATGGCGACTGCGAAGTTCTGGGTATCTAAGTAGAGCAGGCCAAGCAGGTAGTGTCCGAACGCGCGGCGTGGCTCGAGTTTGACCGCCTCCTGCGCATACTCCAAGGCGCCTGCGGAATTGACGCGGTACCAGGCAGCGGCAATCTGAAGGCGCGCGGGAACGTGATCGGGGCTGGCCTGAATCTGCCGCCTGAATGCGGCGACAGCTTGATCGACTTCGCCGAGGGAGAGCAGGAACCTCCCAAAAGCGAAGTGAATATTTGCGGTTTGAGGAAATTCATCCGCTACGCTCGAGTATTCGCGGCGCGCTTCATCGAATTTCTTTGTGGCCCCGAGGAATTCCGCCTTCCCGACACGCATCACGACCTCGCGCGCCGTGGAGCCCTCCGGCGGCAGTTTTGTCGGAAAAATGTACAAAGCCGACATTCCCAGCGCAAGCATCAATTCTTCACCATCGCCGCCATTGCGGCTCAAGGCAGACAGTGCCTGCTGCGCGTCCTCGAATCTTCCTTTGCGCAGGAGCAGGAGGCCCTCGTGATATAACATCACGCGCGCGAGCTGCGGGTCTTTGAGAATGCCCAGCTTCCTGCCCCTCTGCAGATGGGCCAGCGCGGAGTTGTCCTGACCGAGTTCAAATTCACACAAGCCCAGCATGACGTTGGCGCTGCCATGGTCAGGGTGCAAGGAGACAACACGCTGGAACGCGCGCGAAGCTTCCGCATATTTGTCCTGCTCATACAAAATGGTTCCGAGCGACCACCATCCTTCGGCCCATCCTGGCCGCATCCCCAACGCTCTGCGATAGAGCACGAGTGCTTTCTCCAGATCGTTTGCGTCGCGAGCCTGGTCCGCTTGTGACGCAATGCGCTCGAATGGATTCGGCGCGGGAGTTTTTTCCTGTGGCGAGGCAGCGGCGAGACAGAAAAAAATAAGTACGCAGGGCGCTACGGTGCGGAACAACCATGCATGGCGGGTCCACCGACGGGGGCGAGATGGCTCACGAAGGAGCATCAGCTAAGGAGACTCTCGCATGATATGGTAACTTCCTAGCTTCAACCCCGACAAATTCTGGGTCTCTCCATTTGGCCACAGGATCTGCAAATCAACGGATTCCGGCGCCTGTTTGCCAAGTCCGAATACAACCCGCTTGTCATGAGACGAAAGATAGCTCGATCCGCTCGTGATCCAACGCACCAGCTTGCGGTTGCCTGCCCGTAGAGTGAGTTTTGCTCCAATCGCGTCACGGTTGCTCCTCGTTCCAACCAATTGGAAGCCAATCCATGAGTTTTTCGCACCCAAATTGTTATGCAGCAAGACAGGCCGCGAATTCAAACAAGTGAAAATCAAATCCGTGGCGCCATCGTTATCGTAATCGCCGACGGCAAGGCCGCGCCCGCTATAGCCTTTCTGAAATGCCTCGCCCGCGGCTGCGCCGACGTTTTCAAAAACGCCCTGTCCATTGTTCCGGAGCAACAGCAAAGGTTGCTTGTATTTCACGTCACCCCGAGACATCTCGATAACTTGATTCAAGTGACCGTTGATGATGGCCAGATCGAGGTTTCCGTCATTATCATAGTCGAGCCAATGAGTGCCCCAGCCGACGTAGGACTTCGTGAGGGACGCCAAATGAGAGCGCGTCGTCCAATCCTCAAAAGGATATTTCCCCTGACTGATAAACAAAGAATGAAATTCGTCGTTGAAATTTGTCACCACGAAGCCAGGATGGCCGCTTCCGAGCACGTCACCAGCATCCACACCCATGCCCGCCTTGGCGACACCATTTTCATCGAAGGAGATCTCCGCTTCGTCACCGCGATCCACGAACGTGCCATCGTGTTTGTTGATGAGAAGCAGGTTCGGTGAGGCGTCTCGAGCCACAAAGAGGTCAGGCCATCCGTCGTCATCAACGTCGATGGCCACCGCGCCCAGAGCGCGGCCAACGAACTTGTCGACTCCTGAAGAATGGCTCACGTCGGTGAACGTGCCGTTGCCGTTGTTGTGATACAGCGTCAGTGGCATTCCCGCATAAACCTTTTGATCGCAGTACGTCCGCACGCCGTTAAATTCACATACTCTCGGGTTGTCGAGGTCGATTTGCGTGTAGTTGCAAACCAGCAAATCGAGATAGCCATCCCGGTCGTAGTCAAACCAAACCGCGCACGCAGACCACTTTCCTTCATTTTTCACACCGGCTTTTTCGGTGACATCCGTAAAAGTACCGTCGCCGTTGTTGTGGAAGAGCGCCGCTCTCGGAGTCCCGGTGATGTAAAGATCTGCGTGGCCGTCATTGTCATAGTCTCCTGCAGCGACTCCCATGCCGTAAAACGGTAAGCGGTCAATCCCCGCCTTCGACGCGACGTCTTCGAATTTTCCGTTACCCAGATTGTGATAGAGGGCGTTCCTTACCGGACTTGGGCTCTTTCCTTTGGGCGTTTCTCCGCCGTTGACAAGAAATATGTCCAATAGCCCGTCGCCATCGTAGTCGACAAAGGCTACGCCACCACCCGCGGCTTCAATCATGAAGCGATCCGGGGACTCGCCACTGAACTGCTTCCAGGTAATTCCGGCCGCCTCCGTGACATCCGTGAAAATCTCTCCTGAATTCACGGCCGCCATCGGGAGAAGGCAGAGCAGAAAGACAAGGCACACCCCGAATTGCTTCTTCACCACGATGGAGCGGCTCCTGTGCCTAGAAAGAAATTTCATCCTGAGTTCTCTCACGGGTGACGCGTTCCGATTGCAGTGTTAACGTCCGCATTCTGCTCTTCGCTCGCCTTCAGCTTTCTGTGGAGCCCCGTTTCTTTTTCGGCTTCTTCCGTGCGTCCTGCCCTCCGATAGACACGAGCGAGAGCAAGATGGGCCTTTGAAAGGTCCGGCTCGAGCTTTGCCGCGGTTTGCAGTTCGTCCACCGCCTCATCGTAGTTGTTCTCTCTCATAGCTAGGTTGCCGAGTTGAAAATGAGTCTCTGCCATTGAGCCATCCAATTCCTCGGATTTTTTCAGCAGGTTTCTGACTCTCGCCACCTGCGCCGCGTCGCGTTCCCCGGGTGCATTCAAAAGGAACAAAGCATATTTCAGGAGGAAAAATCCATCGCGCGGAAACTTGCGGGCGCCTTCCTCGAAAGTCCTTGCGGCATCGTCACTTCGATCCATGTTCCATTGTGTCAAGGCTAGGCCGAGAACCGCGCGAGGATTATTGGGATCGAGTTCGACGGCTTTGGAGTACGATTTCAACGCCTCCGTAAGCAGGTACATCTTCAATTCCACGGAGCCCTTCATACTGTAAACTCCTGACGAAGAGGGGAATCTTTTCGCTGCTTCTTTGGCGACTTCTATCGCGGTCGCGTAATTCTTTTTTTCGGCCAGTCCATCGCCGAGGTCGATGTAGTAGGTTTGATTGGCAGGGTCCATGTTGATGGCTTTTTCGAAGGCCTTGAGCATTTCAGGCAGTTGGTCCTGTTTTTGGTAGCTCCAGCCCAGTAGCGCATAAGCTTCCGCTGTTCCGTGCCCATATCCTATCGATGCCAGAAGGGTTTTTTCACAATCGGTATAAAGTTTGGCGCTGAACTGAGCGAGGCCCAGGTTGTAATTCAGTGCGGCGGCATCTGGATAAGTTGACTGGATGGAGTGAAACATCTCCTCGGCAGCGTCGTAATCTTTGAACTCCACGGCGAGCCGCCCTCCCTGGAAAACTGCTTCCGGCCCGGCCGGATGTTTGTTAAGCATTTGTAGCGTATTTCGCGCTTTGTCAGTTTGGCCGAGATGATAATAGGCGCGGGCGAGGGAGTCGATGGTCTCCGGGCGCTGGCGGACCAGCGGAATGACATCGGCGAGCAACACTGCGGCGCGCTCGTGGTCGCCCAAATCCTCGGACACCATTCCCAGAAGCAACACGGCGAGCGTGTCATCGGGGCGAGTCTTAAGAACTATTTCCAGGTTCTTACGCGCTTCAGCCAGCTTTCCCAGTTGCCAATAACTCGTTGCAAGGGTTCGCCTCGTCTCCATATCACCGGGATTCAGTTTCAGCGCCCCCTCGAGATACGGCACCGCCTCGCCCGGCTTGTTCTGCATGGCAAGGAGTGAACCAAGCTGGGCAAGATGCGCCGCATTTGCCGGAGCACGCCGGACGGCCTCACGCAACTCAGTCTCATGCTTCGCTGAGTCATCGCTCTGTGAATCGGGAAGCGTTCTTTGTGGAAACGCGGGGAGCACAGCACGGGGAGATGGGAGCGCGCTGGCTTTTCCAGAAGAACTTAGGAGGCCGAAAACAACGGGAAATAGCATCGAAATTCTTGTCAGTTTCGTTCGCAAGCTCATGCGCGAAAGCCTAAATAGTCTCGCTTCTATGATACCTGCACTCTCGAGCGCGCGCCTTCTGAATTCCTCGCGAGCGCGTACGTGCTGACGTCCATGAAACCATTGCAAAACAAGAAAGGGAAGCGGCAAGCCGCCTCCCTTTCTCTGCTCCATGTTCCCGGGGTGAGGGGTTAGAAGCTGAAACGGCCCATCAACTCAAAGACACGGCCACCAGTTGCGCCGGTCGCGCGTCCGAAGTTCGAGCTGGGCGCGAAGAAAGTGCCCGAAGTCGCGCCTGGCAGAATCGCCGCGCTCGATGGGCAAGTACTAACAGGAGAACAAGTCTGGAAACTTCCCAGGTTGGTGCTGCCGCCGTTGAACCCGAATGGGGACAGATTGAGCTTGTTGAAGACATTGAACGCATTGGCTTTGATTTCAAAACCAGCGTTCTCGCCGAAGATCGGCAGTTTTGGCAGAGTGAATCGCTTGCCAAACGACATGTCGATTCCCGTGTAATGCGGCCCCCGGAAAGAGTTCCGCGAGACACCAGGTACGGGCGGCAGAATTCCTGCACCCAGGGGAGAATCAACAACTGTGAAATACTTAGTCGTGCAAATTACTCGCGAGGTACTATTGGCCTGATTGCATGTTACTGCTGAGGCAGAAGACTGGCCAGGGAAATTCCCGTCCAGGGTCTGAAACGTGCTGTTGCTGTAATCGGTATGGGCACCACCAAGGTACGCGGTCGGCCGCGAGGGGCAGACATTTCCGAAAACGTTGCCCGTGCATGTCCCGACGACAGCAGTCCATGGGAAGCCGGAATTGAGCTGCAAAATACCGCTCAATTTCCATCCCCCTGCCACGGTGTACAGCCAATCGTGCCGGTTCCTCACTAAGGGAAGCTCGTACAATGCGAAGGCTGTAAACGAGTGAGTGACGTCGAAGTCCGAGGGCCCGTATTCGGTCTTCTGATCGAACGGGAAGGTTTGTTCGCAGTTTTGGTCGCTGGAACAGAAATCCATGCTCTTGCTCCATCGGTAGGTTGCGTTCAATTGGAGCCCGTGCGCAAACTGATGAGTAATGCGAGCAAGCAGGGCGTTGTAGTTGGAATCCACATCCGACCGGAACAGGGTGATGCTGTTAAACCGTGGGTTCGGCGCGAAGAACAATTGATAGTTAAGCCCGCGAGGGAGCTTTCTGCTTTCGCTACCTTGATAACCCAGTGACGCGACCCAGGAATTCCCCAGATCATATTGAGCCTCCAGCGAGTAGTGCCAAGTGTACGGTGTTCGGAGGTCTTGAACGGGGCCGACGATGCTTGGCACTGGTCCCCCAGGTGCGATGATCGGGAATCCATTCGAATCGAACGACACGGGGGCTATCGAACTCGGGAAACCAAGGAAAGAATGTAGCCCTCCAGAGCTGACTCCGTAAGTACCATTAATCTGCGCCGCATTATTTAAACTGGTGGGGAAGAAAGACGGCGGATTTCCTCGCGCCTGCAACAGGAGTGATTCGGGAATGCGGTTGTAAGCTACGCCCACGCCTCCGCGCCATACCATCTTGTTGTTCCATTCATGCTTGAACGTCGACCTGGGGCTCCACGCAAAGCCCAGTTGCGGGCCGAAATTGTTGTAATCTGGCTTTGATACGTTTCCGCCGACTTGCATGTGCGCCCCGGTTAGCGCGGCAGCTCCTTGCCCCAGGACAATATTGCTGAGGGCGCCGTATTTGTCGTGAAGCGGGCTTGTGTATTCCCACCGAAGACCCATGGTTAGCGTCAGATTGGGCTTGAATTTCCAATTGTCTTGTCCGAAGAAGGCAATATCGTACACCCTGACGTATTTCCGGAACTCGGTTATTTTACCAGTCTTAGGATCGTAGGTAGCTGTCTGCTGATCCGCTGGAGTATCGCTCGCAAAGGTCCAAAGACTGCTGAAATCATAGGTAGGGTGCGCACCCCATGCGGACGTGTCGTTGTTCTGCTCTTTGTCCAAGGCACCGCCAAACTTCAAAACGTGGCTATTCATGACCTTACTCAAGGTATCGCGGAAGGCGTACGTCGTCTGGTAAAAGATGCCGGGATTGGTGAACGGGCCAGCTTGAACCACATTGTTGGGAATCGAGATATTTACAAACGGCAAGCCCCACGGCAT
Source organism: Candidatus Sulfotelmatobacter sp. (assembly GCA_035568275.1). Taxonomy (GTDB): domain Bacteria; phylum Acidobacteriota; class Terriglobia; order Terriglobales; family Acidobacteriaceae; genus Sulfotelmatobacter. Next base: position 3,734 of record DATMOO010000161.1, on the reverse strand, counting down.
CTGCGGGTTGGACTTCAACTCGTCAAAATACCAGCGTGTGACGTTCATCCGCGCTTCATTCACCATCGTCGACTGGATGGTTCGAGTCCAAAGAAGTGCCGCAGTATCATGATGGGCATCCGTATTGTACTGATCGTATTGGCGGCCATCGACCCAACCGCCGGGCAAGAAAGTCTTGGTGACCGGGGTATGAAAAATGCTGAAGGCGAAGGTATCCTTGCTTGTCGCGTTGAAATCCACGCGGCCGTTGTACTGTGTCGCATGAAGGTTGTCTGGCATCCCATCGTATTGGATCAGCTGCAGATCCGGGATTCCGTCGGGGGCCGTACCCCCCGGGCCGCCGATGTCCACGCCGCCCGTCACCACCTTAGTCCCCATTGCGCCAGTGCTATCCTGACAGGTTGACGTGCTGACCGGCAGGCCAAGCACTGCACAAGTTGACGTCAACATCTTCGCGTTCTTGAAACCGCTGCCCGGCGGTGCAAAGAGCTTAGCAGCGATGCTGCTCGAAGGAAGACCGCTGATGAATTGCGGCGTCTCGACCCAGTTCTGATTACTGTTCGATCCGCCCGTCTTCATGTGCTCAAACGAGAAGAAGGCAAACAACTTGTTTTTCCAGATCGGTCCACCGAGACTGCCGAGATAGTTGTGCAAGAGCAAGTCATCACGTTGCGGGGTTGCGCCATTTGGCCCTCCCCAACGCTGAAAGGCGTTGAGCCCAGGACTATGAATTCGCATCACCAGGCTTCCATGCAAATTGTTGGTGCCATTCTGAGACACGACCTCGACGATTGCCCCTGCGCCGTGGCTATTCTCCGCCGAATACGGGCTGACCTCGATCTTCACCTCTTTCACGGATTCCTCATTCGGCGTGAGTACCGTCGCGCCACCCCAAGCCTGGCTGTTTGTGCTTACACCGTCGAGTTGATAACCATTGGCCTCGACCCGCTGCCCGTTCGCGCTGATTTGCACCGCATTTTCGTCCGAGAAAATGCTGCGATTCGACCCGCCGACGCCACTGTAGTTGGGCAGGTTCACGGCATTTCCGCCGCTGTCGCGCGCCCCGGTACCAAATACGCCGGGCGTAAGCCGCAAGAGCTCAAACGGATCCCCACGGAATTGTGGAAGTTCCTGCACTTCTTGTTTAGTAATCGTGCCAACCATTGACGCGTCTTCCGTTTGCAGTGCCGGGAGCGCGTCACCGTTTACAGTCACTTGCTCTGTCATGGCTCCCGGTTGGAGAACGACATTTACGCCGGTCGTTTCCTCTGCAGCTATCCGCACGTCCTTGATCACTTCTACCTTAAACCCAGTTAAAGAAGCACTTACGGTATACAGCCCAGGTCCAAGATGAGCAACGCTGTAGAATCCCGCATCGTCGGCGACGGCTTCTTGTGAAGCTCCCGTCTCCTGACTTGTTACGGTAATCTTGGCGCCCTTAATTATCGCCCCGGCCGAATCGGTAACGGTCCCCTCAATGGCCGCGCGGAACTGTGCGTAAGTTGCCGCAGACCATAGCGCTCCGCAAATCAGCAATACTAGCGCTCGGATGGAAAGCTTGGATAGGCTCATGACTCGCTCCTTCACCCCAAAAAGAACTCGCAAAAGGCCCGAAACTCTATGCTAAATCGGTTCACTACTGTTGCCGGGCAGTCTAATCATCGAATTTTCGAATGTCAAGCAATATTGATTTCAATCCTCCCGGGAAATGCCCGTGTTATGTTAGCCGGGTTGCCGCCCATTCTGGGGTTCTTGACAGCCTCATTTCAGGCGGAGCCTCAGTCGGTGCAAAAATGAACCAAAAGGAATGGTATGTAACGATCCTATGTGTTTCCTCCCTTGCGCTTTGCGCGCCGAGCGCTCACACGCAAAGTAGGGCCGATCGTCAACAAAGGGTCGAGTCTCCCATGGCCACCGATGAACGCCTGGAGACTCCTGGCTGGTGGCCAACGAAAGGCTCAAGCTCTCGCCAAGACTTCGTGGGCACGGCGGAATGCGCCCGTTGTCACGCCAAGCGGACGGCCTCTCAGCTCACCACACCCATGGCACATGCCTCAACTCCCGCGGCCAGCTCAGACATACTCCGCGAAAACGATCATCTCTCTCTGCAACTTGGTCCTTATAGTTACGCGATCTCCCGGAGCGGCGGGGCCAGCGTCTATTCTGTCAGCGATGTCACCAGCTCGATTTCCGAAGCGCTCGCTTGGGCATTTGGTCTCGGAAACAAGGGTCAAACCTACATTTATCTGCGAAATGGTTTCTACTACGAGAGTCGCCTCAGCTTCTACAAGACCATTCAGGGTCTTGATCTCACCACGGGCCATGGGGCCAAGACGCCCGCCAATCTTGAAGACGCCTTGGGCCGCCTCATTGATCCTGACACTCTGAGACGCTGTTTCGGCTGTCACACCACGGCTTCCACTACAACGGCGGGGTTCGATCCTTCACACCTGATGCCCGGAGTGACTTGCGAGGCCTGCCATGGCCCGGGCGCCAAACATGTGGACCTGATGGACGAGGAGAAGACCGCCCAGGGCCGCCTCGCCATCTTTAATCCCAAGCGCCTGAATCCCATCGCCCTCGTCGACTTTTGTGGCGCTTGCCATCGAACGCTGAATGATGTCTATGAAATGGGTGCCACGGGCGTCGCCAATGTGCGCTTCCAACCCTATCGTCTTGAAAACAGCCGCTGCTGGGGTGACGGCGATGCGCGCCTTACCTGCGTCGCTTGCCACGACCCGCACCAGCCCCTTGTCCATGATGCGGCCCTTTATGACGAGAAGTGTTTAGCTTGTCATGTCGCCGCGCCGTCAAAGAAGCCGTCGCAGGACCATCCAGGTAAGCCCTGTCCGGTCGGTAAGAAGGATTGCGTCACCTGTCACATGCCCCGTGTCAACCTCCCAAGCATGCAAGCGCCCTTCACCGATCACCGCATTCGCATCGTCCGTCCTGGCGCACCCTATCCGGATTAGAGTCATTCAGGATTGATCATGACGTGATCCATATGCGTGAGAACTGTCCACGAGGGCACTTCGGAAGCCCCAAGGCAAAGAGCAGCCGCAGAGATGTGCCATGAGCCAGCCCGTACGCGAGGCACTCATGGCGCAACGCAGCGGACAGACGGGTGCGGAACCGGAAAATCTAGTCTTTGCAAGCCGCAAAGGCAAACCAATCACTCCGAAGAATCTTCTCCGCCGAGTGTTGCCACCCGCGTGTCGCGAGCTGAATTTGCCGGCCATCGGCTGGCATAGCTTCCGGCACACGCATGCAACATTGCTCGGCGAAGTTGGGGAATCACTGCGAACGGCTCAAGCAATCCTTGGACACTCTGACGTGAAAACAACTCTCAACATCTACACCCACGCGATCCCTGAATCACAAAACCGCGCAGTAGCGAAGGTAGCTGGCTTAGTGCTCCCTAGTGTTCCCGAGTTTCAGGGCGTACAGAAAATGGAAAAGTGAACTGATTGAAAGGAAGTAAGTTAGAAAACTCTGGAGCCGAGAGTGGGAGTTGAACCCACGACCTGCCGATTACGAATCGGCTGCTCTACCACTGAGCTACCTCGGCCCGCTCTTACGACAATAGCATCCGTGGAAAATTACTGTCAATTTATCCACGAAAATGGCGTTCGCTCAGCGCGAGAAGGGATACATCGCCCATCCGATTCCCACGCCGATCAGGAGAAAAAGGAACAGCGACCACACGATATATTTCACGCGCTCGATCGGTCGCC
>DATMOO010000160.1:0-3516 GCA_035568275.1 Candidatus Sulfotelmatobacter sp. | reverse complement strand
TCGCCCGCAGCGTATGCCGAGAAATCAATCACAACCTCGACACGCTCCGCCATCGCCATCGGGATGCTCGGTACTTCGACCGGTCGCGCGATCAAGCCGCCATCGGTCGCGATCTGTACGAACGGAACCGCGGAACTAAGCGCAAGAGTGAAGGTAGTGGCATTGGAGGCATTCAGAATGCGGAAGCGATACTTCCGTCGCTCCACTTGCAAGGCAGGCCACGGCGCGCCGTTTACAAGAATGACGTCGCCCTCCGCTCCCGCGTGTCCGTGCGGGTTGTATCGAAACGAGCCGTTGTCATTGAATTGCCTTACGCAGAGCATCAGAGGGATGTCGTAATGCCCACGGGGCAGTGGCAGCGAGCGCTCTTCTTCGTCCTCAATGAGATAGAACCCCGCCAGGCCCATGTAGACATTCTGACCGGTCGCTCCCATCGCGTGGTCGTGGTACCAGAGTGTGGTTGCTCGTCTATCGTTCGGATACGTGTAGTTGTGTTCGTACGTCGACGAGGACGGCGGAGCCACTGACCCGACATCTCTCGTGTGATCCATCTGCATCGAAGTTGGCCGTACTGGATATCCTGCCGGCAAAATCACATCCGTCGGCCACCCATCTGAGTCGGAGGGAGTGTGACCGCCATGAAGGTGCGTCACCACCGGAGTCGGGAGCTTGTTTGTGAATCGGACGTGAGTCGCTCGTCCCCGCAGGGCCTTAATCGTCGGTCCTGGAAAGATGCCGTTGTATCCCCGGATCATCGTCTGTCTCCCCGGCAGAATCCGGGCAGTGGATTCACGTGTTTCGATCTCGTAATATTCCGCGCGCTCGTCAGAACGAATCGGCTCAAGCACGGGAGGAATTGGCAGAGCCGTCGCGAATCGAGGCATCGCCGCGGAATCGCCCGAATGAGAGTGCAGTGAGCACCCCTGGAGCATCGACGCAACTCCTCCCGCGAGGGCAAGTTTCAACGCGTCGCGACGATTGATTCCTCTCGGCATTGCAATCTTTACCTCTCCACGTTTCTATTGTGCGGAGAACGACATCGCAGCGTCGTCAGGAACAGTTAGTCGCTTGTATGAATTTGTAGGGGAAGCCGACGCTAATCAGAAATCTGTTCGAGCGCGAGACCACGGGTGTGCTGCCCGAAGACTGCAACCGCGATGACGACCATGAACATGGAGAAGGCGATTAGACCGAATACCCCTGCAGTGCCAAAACGTTGGAAGAGGAATCCGATGACGAGGCTGGTAAATGCTGTGGACAACCGTCCCCAGGAATAAACGAACCCGACCGCACGAGCCCGCATGCGAGTTGGAAATAATTCCGCCTGGTACGCGTGCGAGCTATAGCCCAATAAGCTATTCATCAGCATGATCAGGATCCCGAGCGCCACCAGTCCCAGCGTAGCGGTATGGACCGCGAACAACAGGCCGAATACAGCCGTGCCTGCTGCAGCGCCAACGATCTGCCATTTGCGTTCATACTCTTCCGCGATCGTGCTCCAGAGCAATGGTCCAATGGGAAAAGCGAGGGTGATAAGAAACGAGACCTGAGCACTTTGCGGGGCGTTATGATTTTGTGCGTTGACGAGTGCTGGCAGCCAGTTTCCAAAACCATAGAAGGCTATCGCCTGGAAGAAATGGAAGACCGCCAGCATGATGGTGCGGCTGCGGTACGGAGGACGAAATATCTCAGCAAAATTGTTTTTGACCACACCCTTGAGCGTCAACGCCTTCGGTGCCGGCAGCGGATGGCCAAGGTGCGTTTCTGCATGCCTTTCGAAGACTGAGGTAACCCGTTCGGCGTCCTCCAGGAGGCCATTTCTAGCAAGCCACCGTGGGGACTCGGGGAGGTAGCGGCAGAGTATCCAAACCGCGAAGGAGCCCGCTCCGCCCATGAGTACGACCCACCTCCACCCCTGAATGTGTAAAGGAGCGTGAGGCACAAGCAGCCAGCCCAGCAGGGCGAGTACGGGGACCGCCGTTTGAATGACCGCGAATGAAAGGGCAAACGCTCGTCCGCGGAGATTGCGTGGAACTATCTCCGACGCATAGGTATCGAGTGTAATCAGTTGGGCGCCGATCGCAATCGCACACATCAAGCGAACTGTATCAATAGCGATGGCCGTATTCTGCATGGCCATCAAGGCTGTCGCCGCAGCGTACCAGAACGCAAAGCATCGGAAGGCTGCGCGCCTCCCCCAGTGATCCGCGATTCCGCCCAAAGTGATCGTTCCCAAGAAAAGACCGAGGAAAGTAACGGACGCGAACGAGGCCTGGTCGGGCAGATGGAAGAGACCGTTCGATCCTACATGGAAGATGCCGCTGCGAACAAGACCTGGACTGATGAAGGCTGTCATGAAGAGTTCATAGAACTCGAAGAAGCCCCCGAGAGACAGCACCGCGATCAGTTTCCAAAGATAGGGACTTGCTGGAATTCGGTCGAGCCGAGCTTCCACCGCTGCTCCGCGCTCGATGTTGGTTCGCTCCACATCGGTCTCGGAAACAATCACCGAGGCAATCACGGTATCTCCAGGTTTATCAGGGGAATGAACTGCTGGCCGCCGTGCATATCGCCATCACCGAGTTCACCCTGCGTAAGCGGCCGTGGGATGCTGAATTTGAAAGCAAGGGCATTCTCGCATTCGAAAAACCGCACCTTCTCGATGGGACAGCGGTAGAGTTTGGCAAAAGCTGCTGGATTCAGCGCTCCGGAATCCTTGACGCGCCGATAGCTTGCGAGGTCGGCGAACAGAATGTCGAAGGTGAGTATGAAGGGACCTGCATTCTTGCTACGAATCAGCGTTGCGATATCAGCTAAGACCATTATTTTTCTGAATCACACAAGTCAATAAAGTGAGTCCGAAACATTTCGACGGCAGTGGACGGAACGGCGACGTGGTTCAGGGTGAAGCGATATACCGGGCCTCGGTCGACGACTGCGGGATTGTGAAGACATGCAAATGCAGTAATCGATCCCTTCCACTCTCTGATTGGGTAGTGCAGTAGCGGCTGGCGGCTGAGTTGGGCAAGCTTGTGCGCTAGGTCTTGTGTCGGCGCTGTTGCTTCAAGGACGATGCCCACTTCATGGGGCAGATGCCTCTGGTCCGGCTCAAAAGAGCCCATCACAGCATTGATACCGTAGGTATGAAAGATCAGACTGTACGAACTCTTGTCTAGCTCGTCCCCGAGCATATGAGATATGCTTTCGTCGATATAGCTGCGCACCCCGGCGAGCCAACTCTCCAATTGACGGATGACGTGAGGATCACGGATCCCGCCGACGATAATGCTCTGATATCCCGCCAGCGCCGCACCCTCAAGCTTCACTGTGTACGGTTCGACTATGAATTCGCTGCCCCGAATCCCGACCGTCACATCGTCAATCGCTTCAAAGGTGGAGTTCGTCAGGTCGAAAGTTCCGGAACACTCACGATGCAGGTACGGGTTGGAGTTCTCATACAAGCTATGCGCAGCCACGCTCAGCGGCGTGCAACGCAGGCCGTCGCCATAGGGACGA
>DATMOO010000159.1:0-15268 GCA_035568275.1 Candidatus Sulfotelmatobacter sp. | reverse complement strand
CATCGAAACGATTCCCTCGGCAGCAATGGATGCCCTGTGCCGATATCATTGGCCGGGAAACATACGAGAACTCCAAAATGTGATCGAGCGCGCCGTCATTGTCTCGACGGGCTCCGCGCTGATCGTCGATGTGGCTGATCTGAAATTTCCCAAGCACGGCCACGTGTTAGAAAAAGAAACCTCTCCGAAATCGCCCACAAACGGCACACTTCACGATGTCCTGGAGCAATCAGAACGTCAGCAGATCCTCAAAGCCCTGGAGCAGTGCGACTGGGTTGTGGCTGGCCTCAACGGAGCGGCAGCACATCTTGGAATGAAGCGATCCACCCTCCAGCAAAGAATTCGCAAACTGGGAATCGCACGACGCTCTCAGTAACCGAACCGCACCCCATATTCACTTCGCGCAACTCCGAAATCCGCACTTTCTTCTGTGACAGAAAACGGGCACGCTACCGCAAATATGGCAGTGCCACGCTGGCAGCGTGATCTGCAGAACACTCCTTTGGCTTGTTATCTCTCAACAATTCAACAAGTTCGGCAGGTTCAGAAGCGCCCCGAGTTTTGGTACTCGCCATGCATTTTCCCTCAGAGCAAGGTGTTTGCCCTGGCTCGAATACAACGTCGAGTACTTAAATAGTGTCCACACTCTTGCGGGAGATGTTCTGCGGTGACGAAAGCAGCGTAAGGCTCGGCGTGAATTGCGCGTAGGCCTTCTCGATTGCTGCAGTTCGGCATAAGGAGAGCGTCTTGAGGAGCGAAAAACCGCAATGGCTCCAACAGATGGGGACCATTCTCGAAACACTGAACGACGGCGTCGTCATCGCGGACGATTCCAATCAGATTCTTTTTGCCAATGCTGTGTTCGAGGAAATGACTGGGACTCCTCGCAGCGAGATCATCGGCACCGATGCCCGGCAATTGTATGATCGGGCCGAAGAGTTCGCTCTCGCCCAAGCGTTCCATCAGAAAGCCCTGGAACTGGGGCGGAGCCGAGAGGAGTTCTTCTTGCCCACGAGGGCCGGCGAGCGACTGCCCGTGGTGGTCAGTGTGCGCGCGATGCGTCGGCCCGAGGGAGGGCGTTGCGCGATCGTTACGTTGACCGATATTTCTGACCAGAAACGTACTGAACAGAAGCTCCGCGCAGCAAACGCGCGGCTCGAAGAGCATCAGAGAGAGATTGAGCAGGACCTGGTACTGGCGGCTCGAGTACAGCAGAGCCTGGCACCCAAGCCCTTACTCTGGGGAAGCCTGCGTGTCGACACCTTCTACCAACCGGCGCACACGATCGGCGGCGACTTCGGCTTGGTGACCCCCTTGGAGGAAGAACATCTGAACCTACTGGTCTGCGACGTCTCCGGTCACGGCATCAGTTCCGCTCTAGTCGCCAACCGCATCTACTCAGAAACGATCACGCAGCTGAGTAATCGGGCCCCGCTCGCGGACATGCTCCGTCGATTGAACTCTCTTGTGATTAAGAATATTGCCGCGCAAGGATTTTTCTTTACTTTGGCCGCCGCCCGAATTGACCGCACCGGTCGGACCATGGAGTACGCTGGAGCCGGACACCCGCCAGCGATGATTGTTAAGCCGGGAGCCGACCCTCGCTTGCTCCCGTCCCGAAGCACGATTCTGGGTACGCTGCCGGATGCCGTAGACGCCGACGCAGCGCTCAATATACAGATCGAACCCGGCGACCGCGTCGTGCTGTACACGGATGGCCTCACCGACGTGTTCGACGCGCATGGCGAAATGCTCGAAGTAGAAGGCGTGCAGAACATCGTTCGCGAGACCTCGCTTCTGCCTTTTTGCGAAATGAAGCAGGGTATTATCAATCGCGTCGCTGCCTGGCGCGATGGGCCGCCGGTCGACGACGTGTCGCTAGTGCTCGTCGAAGTGCGCTGAACAAACAAGACTCATCGCCTCAGGGGACCGCTCGCCCGGGGCAGGCTTCTTCTTGCAGCGAAAATGTCGGGGTGGCCTCAGGTTCGAACCCCGAAGCGGGCCACAAGGACTGCATGCTCAAGAGGCGTTTTGCGGGATCTCATTCCCCATGAATCGATTCTGTCTCCAACAGGGGATTCGCAAACTCGGAATCGCACGCCGCTCTGCCTAACCGGGCCGCGCTGCACTCTCACTTCGCGCAATTCGGAAACGCCTTCTCCAGCCCAACACCCTTCTTGTGTGCCGCAAAACGGGCGCTGTACCGCAAATACGGCAGTGCCACGCTGGCACCTCGGTCTAGGGAACGGTCTTTCGGCTCGCTATCGCAGTACAAATTAATAAGTTCCCCAACCCTGTGAAGCCTCCGCGCTTTGGCAGGCGTGCTGCACTATTCTCCGGAGTGAGAAGAGATCTGATGCCGAAAGAACTCAGACCTCCGCTCCAACGCTGCTAAGGAATATCGGGCGAGCGTAATCGCAAAACCGAGTTCAAGGAGAAGAATGCGGATGCCTATGAAGGATCGTAACGTATTGTTGTCAAAGGGGGCGTTGATCACTGTTCTTTTGTTAGTCTCCACGCTAATCGCACAAGGCCAATCAGATGAGTCCCGGTCTGGCCAATGGCGAATCGCCGGGCAGAATCTAAGCAACAGTCGGAGCCAACCAGCTGAGCGCTCCATCACTCCTGCCAACGTAAATGGGCTCACGCCGAAATGGGTGTTCACAACGGGCGGCGATGTTTCCGCTACTCCTACGGTGGACGGTGACGCAGTTTACTTCCCGGATTGGGGTGGCAGTCTTTTCGCAGTCGAGAAAAACAGTGGCCGCCTTATCTGGTCTCACAAGATCTCCGATTACGACGGCGTCAATGGAGCTATCTCTCGTGTTAGCCCTGCCATCGACGGGAACCAAATAATCATTGGAGACATTCCGAATTCGAAGCAGGTACACAACGGCGCGAACGTGATCTCCGTCGATCGGCAAACAGGAACGCTTCGGTGGATGACACAGGTGGATACTCATCCGGCGGCAATCATTACTGGATCTCCGGTTGTTTTCGACGGCGTTGTTTATATAGGAGTTTCGTCGAGCGAGGAAACTCTGGCACTCGATCCGGCATATCCGTGCTGCAGCTTTCGTGGGAGTGTTGTAGCGCTTGATGTGAAAACCGGTCGGATGCTTTGGAAGACTTTCGACATGCCTGACAATGGCGGACGGCCTGGAGGATACAGCGGCGGTGCGGTTTGGCAACCACCCGCGATTGATCCCAAGCGCCGTACGCTCTTCGTTGCAACCGGCAACAACTACACCGCACCCGCGGATGTGGAAGCTTGCCAGAACGCAACTCCCACGGCGAACTGCGCCGCAGCTGACGATTTCTTCGACACCGCGCTTGCATTGGATTTAACGACTGGGCAGATCAAGTGGTCAAAGAGGCTGCAAGGTCTTGATACCTTCACAGGAGCCTGCGGTTTTGGAACTACCCCCCCAATTTCGGGGAACCCGAACTGTCCCGTACCCACCAGCCCGGATTTCGACTTTGGTGGGGCAGGGCCCAACCTGGTGGGCAATATCATTGGTTTTGGCCAGAAAAGCGGCATCTACTGGGCACTTAACCCCGATGACGGCAACATCGTTTGGAGCACACCAGTCGGGCCAGGCGCTGCGCTCGGAGGCATCGAGTGGGGCACCGCGACCGATGGTCAGCGCATTTATGTTGCTATCTCGAATAGCGATCATCTCCCCTACACCTTAGTGCCCTCGGGACAGCACATAACATGGGGCGCATGGAGCGCGCTGGATGTTGCCACTGGGAAGATTCTCTGGCAGACCGCAGATCCTACTGTTGGCACCATCGACACGGGCTCGGTGAGTGTCGCTAATGGCGTTATGTATGCCGGCTCCTATTCAGGACAGATGTACGCGCTGGATACGAGAACCGGAACGATCCTTTGGAATTTTGCGAGCGGGGGCACGGTAATCGATGGGCCATCGATTGTCGATGGCACCCTCTATTGGGGATCGGGTTACCGGAATATCCCACCTGGAATCGGAAACAACAAAGTCTATGCCTTTACTCTAGCCGGCGAAAGGGATCACGGCGAACACTCCGACGACCACTCCGACGACCACTCCGGCGATCAGCGTAAGCAAGACTGATGACGTTGGAGTCGCTGCTTCCATCAACGATGGCTATTGTGATCTTCGGTCCCGATAACCCAGTTAGAGAACCTGTTCTAAATACAAAGGAGACTTGCAGATGGAGATGTCGCTACGTTTTACCGCCGGTGCAATCTTGGCTCTGAACATGGGGGCCACTTGCTTTGGGCAGCACTACACCCAGACCAATCTTGTTTCCAACGTCTTAGGAGTCGCTCCCGTCACCGATTCTCAGTTGATTAATCCCTGGGGGATATCCCGCGGCTCTGGCAGCCCGTGGTGGGTCTCTGACAATGCGACGGGCTTCAGTACGCTTTACAACGGCGCAGGAACCAAGCAGTCCCTAATCGTCACCATCCCACCAGCCGATCCGAATAACAAGAACACCCCAACAGGCACACCCACCGGCACCATCTTCAACGGCAGTCAAACAGATTTCTTACTGGCTCCAGCCAAACCAGCGTTATTCCTCTTCTCCACGAATGACGGGACGATTGCTGGATGGAATCCAGCTGTGGCTGCGACGCTTGCTGTGACGGTAGTCAAAGCCACCGACGGATCCAGCTATACGGGCCTGACCAGCGCCTTCATCAATGGCAAGTCCTTCCTTTACGCAGCTAACTTCACCAAGGGTCGCGTCGATGTTTATGACAACGCATTTCAGCCCGTAAAACTCTCAATAGACCACTCCCATGGGGATGAAGGCGATGACGACGACCGCTCCTCCGAAAATTCTTTTGTGGATGAGAAACTGCCGCGCGACTATGTGCCTTTCAACGTGCAAGCCATCGGCAACGACATTGTCGTCACGTATGCGCTCCACATGGAAGGTGCGCGCTTTGAAACCGACGGCCCAGGCCTAGGCTTTGTGGACATTTATAGCTCCACAGGCCGGCTCTTGCGGCGTCTCGAACACGGTGATTGGCTGAACGCGCCGTGGGGCGTGGCTCTTGCTCCGCTCGATTTCGGACGCTTCAGCCACGACCTGCTCATCGGGCAGTTTGCGGGTGGCGGGGACACCCAGTCGAGCGGATTTATCGCCGCTTACGACATGGCTACGGGAAAATTTGACGGACTGCTGCAGGATGCCAGCGGAAAGCCGCTAGCCATTAATGGCGTCTGGGCACTCAGCCCCGGAAATGTCAGCCCGAATAACAGCGATGCTGCCGCCGCGCCCGCCGCACAAATATATTTCACGGCGGGACCAAACCGTGGCTCGGGAGGGCTGCTTGGTTATTTGACCTCGGTTTCGACGGAGTTGACCGAAGGGAATGACCAGTAATTGAGTCGATTGATTGCCATTGTTGTCGGGGTGGAATGTATCGCGCAACTCGATGCGTTCCATCCCGGCATACTTTGATCCAGACATCATCGCCTGATACCTTTTCGGCTCACTATCCCACTACAAGTCAATAAGTACCGCGAGTTCGGGAACTTTCCGCGCTTTGGCCCCAGTGATTTATTTTCCTTGAGAGTGCAGCGTTGGCATGAGTGGAGTGCGAAGGCTGAACAAGCATCGGAATCCCAAATGGAGTTCTCAGGAAAAATCCTCTGGAATTTCGTTAGCGGTGACTTGGTAATCGACGGGCCATCCATCGTCAACAGCGTCGCCTGGGTTCTCTCTTGCCCAGCCCTTTTCTTTTGTGCCACAAATCGGGCACGCTACCGCAAGTACGGCAGTGCCGTGCTGGCACCGTTGATCTAAAGAACACTCTTTCGAATCACCATCCCAATACAAATCAGTACGTTGCGGGACTTTGGGAACTCTTTGTGCTTTGGCCCCAATGATGCAATTTCCCTAAGCATGAGGCATCTGCCATGGCTCGAAGACAAACCGCGAACGGACTATCGGATTCTCAATCGCACTTCTCGGGAAAACACTCCCGGTCTTCCATCATGGAGATTGACTCGTGGATGCCCAGCAAGATTCAAGCCATTTCACCGCTGGTGGACCGACTGATGCGGCTAATTGAAGTTTCGCAATGCGTTCCAGGAGACGAGTTCGATGTCGAGCTAGTGCTCCGCGAAGCGCTGGAAAATGCGGTCCTGCACGGCAATCAGGAAGATCCAGGAAGAAAAGTACACATCCGCTGCCGCTGTGGGCCCGGCAACGAAGTATCCATCGTCGTGACGGATCAGGGAAGAGGGTTCGACTACGGAAAGATATTGGGTAACGGCTTCACATCGGACCCCGCTGCCGACCATGGGCGCGGCATCCAGCTGATGAAAGCGTTTATGGACGATGTACATTTTGAACGAGGCGGGTCAGAAGTCCACATGCGCAAGCGGGCTCGAAACGGTACGCACTAGAACAAATTCAGAATCGTTGTAAGAGTTTGCGGGCACGGCAAGCTCCAGGTAGATCTTCGACGAATCGTCCGCCTGCACCCGCTGTCGTTGGGAGGCGGGCGAATCCTCTAGGCGGGAAGGAGCGGTAAACGTGTTGAGGATAACTATCGATGAGACGCCGACGGAAAAGCGATGGATTCTGCATGGCTGCTTAGTCGGCCTGTGGGTTGGCGAACTGAGAAGAACCTGGAAGAAGGCTCCTCGACCTGAAAACAACCGACCGTGTGTTGTCGATCTCAACGATGTCACGTTTATCGATGAGAAGGGAGTGAGACTCTTGCGGGCCATGGCGAAGCAGGGCGCGCAATTCGTTGCCACCGGTATTTACATCAAGCATGTACTTCAACAGAGGTGTGAAAGATGAAACCAAGAAGGGACCTAACTGTGTTTCCGAAATTCATAGACGATGTCGGCAAAGAAGAAGCTGCGGTCGCTTCTGCCTATACCCTCTCCGACAAAGGGGACATAACTCTCGTCGCTGCCGCGAAGAACGAGAATCGCCAGGCGTTCGAAGTTCTGGTCGAACGTCACGCGCGAAGGGTTTTCTCCGCAGCGCGGAAGATGACCCGAACGCGAGAGGACGCCGAGGATGTCGTTCAGCAAAGCTTGCAAAAAGCATTCACCCACCTGCGCCAATTCGAAGGGAAATCCGCCTTCTCCACTTGGTTAACTCGCATCACCATCAACGAAGCCCTTATCTTGCTGCGGAAGGGTCGTGCGCGGCGTGAGGTGTTGATCGATGATTCAACTGAAGTCGAGGAGGCACAACTCGCTCTGGAGATCCCTGATTCAGGTTTGAACCCAGAAGATGGCTATTCACAGCGCGAGCGGCAACGAATTCTGTTCGCGGCTTTGAATGAGCTGCCGCACGGAACACGGAGAGCATTCCAGTTGCGTGAGCTTGACGAGCGATCGACGGAAGAGACCGCTCGAATCATGGGAATTTCCGTCAACGCGGTTAAGGCTCGATTGTTTCATGGGCGAAGGAAACTGCGCGAGAGATTGCAGCGCTTTGTCGAACCATCTTGGACTTCCGGTGGCACGAGACATATCCCGCAAGATCACGCCGCCTGCAATCCGTGTGGTTAAACCGGGGGCGAAGGAGGGCCTGTATGGAGAAAATTCAAAGCAAAGAGAAAGATAAAAATACCGATGCGCCGAATCTCCCATGAATTGCATCGCGGCGTTGATTACGCGTGCCGACTCTTCGGAGCTGACGAGTGAAAGCCTCATTAAGCGCAAGTTGATGGGCGGCGCGCACCGTGCCATCAACATCCATGTTGGCTTATTGGTTCTGAAGTAAGACTTCGCTGACCTTGTTTGGTGACGGATAGGGAGTGGTGGTGTGTCCGGTGATGGTGTGTTCGTAGGAGTCATGACGGAGAGGCGTTTAATTTACTTCGAAAGGGAGATCGGAAATTCATGAGAAAGAATTTGTTAATCATCGTCTCTTTTTGTTGCTTGGCAATGCTCTGTTTTCCTTTTGTATTGCCGGCACAAACTATCGTCACAGGAGGATTCAGTGGCACCATTACTGATCCCACTGGGTCAACCGTGCCCGGTGCAACGCTTGCACTCACCAGCAACACCACAGGGGATACGTACTCGGCCGTCTCCTCCTCAACTGGAGCTTATGTCTTTTCTCTCCTAAAACCTGGCGACTACACGCTTACGGCGAAAAGGGACGGGTTCAAAACGGCTACACAAAAAATCACGGTGCTTCTCGGCCAAAACTCCACGGTGAACTTCGCCATGGAGTTGGGCGCCGTGACGACCACGGTAGAAGTGACTGGCGAAGGGGACCTCCTGCAAACCCAAGACGCGAACATTGCCACTACCTTTGATACACGCACTGTCCAAAACATTCCGAATCCTGGCAACGACATTACTTATATAGCTCAAACCGCGCCGGGCGTTTCCATGAATACTTCGAGCAGCCCCGGCTTTGGCAATTTCAGTGCTTTCGGTTTGCCTGGTACGTCCAATCTTTTCACTGTGAATGGCAACGACTATAACGACCCATTTCTCAACCTAAACAACTCCGGTGCCAGCAACCTGCTGCTCGGTAGCAATGATGTGCAGGAAGTTGCCGTGGTCAGTAACGGTTACACTGGCCAATACGGCCGCATGGCGGGAGCGCAAATTGACTACAGCTCGCGCTCCGGTACAAACACCTTTCACGGCAGCGCCAACTACTACTACACCGGCAGCGCCCTGAACGCGGAAGATTACTTCCTTAAGGCCAGCGGACAGCCGAAACCCTTCCAGAACAATAATCAGTGGGCTGCGGACTTCGGTGGACCGATTAAGAAGGACAAGGCTTACTTCTTCGTGGATACCGAGGGATTGCGGTACATCTTCGCAACGGCAACGCAGTCTTTCTTACCCACGCCAGCGTTTGAAAGCTTTGTTCTTTCGCAAATTCCCGCTATGGCCACAAGCTTTTATCAGCAGGCGTTCAAGTTGTACAACGGCGCCAAGGGAGCGGCCAGTGCAGTCCCGACCGCCAATACCTGTCCTGGCATCGGAGGTGCAACCGTGAATGCATTGCCGGGTGGTTCCACGGACTGCCTGGGCGCAGTGACCTTGGCGGGCAGCAGCGGGAATCAGGAATGGTTGCTCATCGGACGTGTCGATTATTCCTTTAGTGAAAAAGACAAGCTATTCGGGCGCGTCAAGTTCGATCGCGGGACGCAACCTACTTTCGCTGACCCCATCAATCCGGCGTTTAACGCCGTCAGCCACCAGCCTCAGGATGAAGGTCAGTTGAACTATACCCACATCTTCAGCCCTACAGTAGCCAACAACTTCATCTTCTCCAACCTGTGGTACTCAGCAATCTTCCAGTCCACCAATTTGAGCGCCGCAAACCAAGTTTTCCCGGAAATTCTCTGCTCTTCTAACACCAGCATGTCTTGTCTCGGCGCCGCAGGCGGAGAATTCCCCTTCGGCTTTTTCTTCCCGCAGGGTCGCAACGTCGAACAGTGGCAGTTGGTCGATGACCTTTCCATCGAACGGGGCCCTCACACTTTCAAAATGGGCGTCAACTTCCGCCGCGACGACGTAAGCGACTTTCGCGCCTCAGAGCTGACCAACCCTGCCGCAATCTCCACCTCTCTGGCGGGCTTTGCCACCGACACGGTTAGCACCAGCACAACGCTAAACTTTGCCCAGTCATCCCCTCAGCCTCTGGCCATCTACAGCTTTGGCCTGTACTTCCAGGACGAGGTCCGCGTCAACCGGAAATTGAAGCTGACCCTGGCACTCCGGGCGGATCGCAATTCGGGCGGCGTATGCCAATCCAATTGTGTTTCGATACCAACGCTGCCCTTCCAGAACCTCTCTCATGATGCCGCCATTCCGTTCAACCAATTGGTTACGGCAGGCCAAAGCAGCATCCTTCGCGGCGTGGAGAAGGTGGTATTACAACCACGCGCCGGTTTTGCATGGAGCCCCTTCGGTGAAAAGACAGTCATTCGCGGAGGCATAGGGCTCTTCAGCGACCTCTACCCTGGCACCCTTCTCGACAACTTTACAACGAACTTTCCGGAGGTCACGAGCTTCTCCATCCCCGGCGGTACCGTGAATCCCGCGGGAACGGGGAGTGGCGTGAGTCTCGTACAATCATGCAACAGCGCGTTCCAAACTGCCTTCCGTGGCGGCCAGACTTTGGCGCAATACCAGGCAGCAGCTCCTGCCTGTGCCGCTGCCCTGCCTCCGCTCTTCGACGTCACTGCCAAGACGCTCAACCCCAAGTTCGTGGAATGGAACCTTGAGGTCCAACACACACTCGCCAAGAACACTCTGGTTTCCATAAATTACGTCGGAAACCACGGGTATAACATTCTGCTTACCAATCCGTATCTCAATGCGTTCTGCAGCACGGCCATTTGTGGGAGCGGGTTCACAGAGCTACCGGTGGGTGCAGCGCCGGATGCGCGCGTTGCGGCTGTCCAGCAACTCACCAATAACGGCTACTCGAACTACAGCGGCGTGACCGCTTCCGTGCAGCAAAATCTATGGCACGGCTTGACCGCGCGGTTTAATTACACCTATAGCCATGCCACAGACAACGTCTCAAATGGCGGCGTTCTGCCCTACAGCAGCGCGAACAGCATCATTGCGCAGATCAATCCTTCCAACCCCAATGCCGGCTATGCCTCCTCAGACTATGATCTACGCCACCAGCTCTCGGCCAACTACGTCTGGGATCTCCCCATCAAGTTCTCCAATCATTGGATGAATACCTTGGTGGGCGGATGGCAGGTTGCCGGCACATTCTTCTACCGGACAGGCTTTCCCTTCAGCATTGTGGATGGACAACAAAGCGTCGCGTTCGTGCCTAACAACCTGACGGTGAACGGCGCCAACCTCGCGAACATTCTGTTCGCCCCGCCTGCCGGCGTTCCTACCAGCTTTGGCGCGTCTTGCGCGACCATGCGGTGTTTCAACACGAGCACGTTCGCGAACCCGACCGACTTCAATGCCTTCGCCCGCAATGCGTTCCGCGGACCGGGCTATTTCAACACCGACATGAATGTGAAGAAGACCTTCGCGCTAAATGAGCGGTACCGATTCACGCTTGGCGCAAACTTCTTCAACATTCTCAATCATCCCAATTTCGATACTCCAGTCAGCAACAACTTGTCCAGTTCTTTCGGCATGATCACGACCGCCTCGGTTTCCCCGACGACGCCCTACGGAGCTTTCGCATCGGCAGCCGAAGGGATGCGCATTGTACAGGTATTCGCCAAGATCACCTTCTGAAGGTAGTTCGTACCAGCGATACCGTCATTGTGGCCACGAGTCACGACTTACCCCGGTCGTGGCTCGTGGCGCGGAGGTGTCAGGGGTCTGCTGAGATCGAGAGCAATTCAACTACGAGAGGAGAGGACTCGGGCATGAAATTGAAAGGCCAGAGAAACGAGACTTTGGAGCATGACGCAACTCCCATTCAGCCTCACACAGAAGATGCACTTGCAAACCACGCTTCAAGTCACGAAGAGATCAGGCGCCGCGCATACGAAATCTACCTTGAGCGTGACGGCCATGCAGGCGATGCGCTTGATGATTGGCTCAGGGCAGAACGTGAACTCCAAAAGGTCGCTCTTTTCACACGAGACTGGAATCGTCTTCAGGACCAGGTTGCTCCGATTCCAAATGTTGAAATTGCCGTTCAGAACGCGGAAGAGAGAAAGAGATCAAGTCAATGACGATGCTCGCGATTTTGGGAAGAAATTACGTGAAGGTAGTGCAGCGAGTGCCGGTGCGCCTTGATTTTGACCGCATTCACGGCCAGACGTTCAATGCGGAAGGGTTGCTCAAACCGGGCCTCTCGGTTGAACCCGATGTGAGAGTTCGATGAGTCCTGCTGGAACAGAAGCCTCGCCCGAAAGCATCTGGCTTCCAAAAGGCAACCCCTGGATCATCGCGATTGCCGTTTCGCTAGCCGCGTTCATGGAGGTGCTTGATACCAGTATCGCTAACGTAGCGTTGCCGCACATCGCGGGGAATTTAGGCGCCAGCAATGACGAGAGCACGTGGGTGTTGACGAGCTATCTTGTCTCCAACGCAATCGTTCTGCCCATCAGTGGATGGCTCGTTGCGTGGCTTGGACGAAAACGCTTTTTCTTGACGTGCATCGTGTTTTTCACAATTAGTTCATTCCTGTGCGGCATCGCACCCAACCTAGGGTTTCTGCTGCTGTTTCGCGTGATGCAAGGTGCATTCGGCGGAGGTTTGCAGCCTATGGCGCAGGCGATCCTGGGCGATACCTTTCCGCCCGAGAAGCGCGGTCTGGCCTTTGCGTTGTACGGAATCACGGCCATCTGCGCTCCCGCGATTGGTCCGACGCTGGGAGGATGGATCACGGACAACTTCTCCTGGCGGTGGGTGTTTTACATCAACGTCCCAGTGGGAGCTCTGGCACTTGGACTGGTGTATCAGCTCGTCGAGGATCCGCCTTACCTAGCGCGCCTAAAGAAGCGCCTCGCAGGGTTCGACTTCATTGGATTTTCGCTGCTGACGCTGGGGGTGGGCGCGCTACAAATCGTCCTCGACAAGGGACAGGAAGACGACTGGTTCGGATCGCATTTCATTACGACCTTGGTTGTGGTCGCCGTCGTCGGCCTAGTGTCCCTGGTGATTTGGGAATGGTTTCAGAAAGAGCCTGTCGTGGATGTCCGTTTGTTCAAGAACTTTAATTTCGCGACTAGTAGCCTGATGTTCTTGATGTTGGGCATGGCGCTATTCAGCTCCACCGTCCTGATGCCGCAGCTCCTGCAGACGCTTATGGGATACACAGCGCAAAAGGCAGGAATGGTGCTTTCCGCAGGGGCCTTGGTAGTGCTGGTGGTGCTCCCGATGGTGGGCAAGCTGACTTCCCGATTCCAAGCGCGTCATCTGATTGCCTTCGGCTGGATCACGCTGGCGGTGAGCATGTACGTGTCCTGCAAACAGATCGATCTACTCATGAGCTTCAGCTCAGCCACCTTATTACGTGTGTGGCAGTACATTCCCGTCGCCTTTCTATTCGTGCCCCTCACGCTTGCGGGATACGTCGGTCTGTCGCCAGAAAAAACCAATGCCGCAGCTGGCCTCATGAATTTCATGCGTAACATCGGTCAGAGCATAGGTACGTCGGCGGTGACCACACTCATCGCTCGACGTAGCCAATATCATCAATCCGTTTTGGCGGGGTACACCGCTTCCCCTCGCTTCCACGCAGCTATCACCGGTTTAGCGACGCGGCTTACACAGGCGGGATTGAGCGTGCACGCGGCGCAACAACAAGCACTGGCTCGCATGTACGGGTTGGTGCAAGCGCAGGCCGCGGTGGTCTCCTACGTCGAGATGTATTGGCTGATTTCGATGACGTCTGGAATCATGTTTGTCTGTTCATTCCTGCTGAAAAGAAATGAGCCGGGAAAAGCCGGCAAAGTTTCGGTCCATTAGCATTCGACTGCGATGGATACCGATCGGCCACAAAGCTTGGGCTCCCAAAGTTTCCTCTCCCCCCGTTCGCATCGTGCGCATGTCCGGGCCTGCCCTTCACTTTGGAACGAAAGAATATTCTATTTCCGGTGCTACTCTTCGAGTGTTTTCCCCGGCAAAGACGGTGGCCGACTGCTTCAAGTTTCGCAGCAAGGTTGGCGTCGATGTCGCCATTGAAGCCCTCAAGGAATGCCGCCGGCAGAAGAAAGCCTCGATTGACGAACTCGCTGCCGCGGCCAAAGTCTGCCGCGTCGCCAACGTCATGCGCTCGTATCTGGAGTCACTCTAGTTGACCAACCGACCCCGAAGAACCTGCCCGCTTCCGTTCGTCGTCCCGTAGAAGCATTCGGGATGCAAGAAACGCACTCGGGATAGGAGTCCCTTCCGACAGGGCCGGAACGTTCGGTCGTTGGGTGTAGAGAGATCCCGCGTCGCGATGCTCCTCGAGACAAGAGTTAAGGCGCCGCCACCCGCCCCAGAAAAACCCAACGACTATCCGCCATGGTAGTATGACCCCTATCTCGGGGAGCGAGTCGTACCCTCAGCAGGGAGCCAAGAAAACATGGCGGAATTGGAATCCATTGGCGCGCCGCTGGCAGCTTCTGTCCAAGCCCCTGCCTCCTCCGTCCCGGCCGCGACAATTCCTTCGCGCCACTTTCTCCTCGTCCGCGTCACTCACTGGATCACCACGTTCTGCTTTCTCGCCCTGCTCGTCACCGGCGCGGAAATCGTCATTTCTCATCCGCGCTTCTACTGGGGCGAAGCCGGCAACGTACTAACAACGCCGCTCTTCAAACTCCACATCCCCTCCTCGCGCGCTCTCGTCCCCTCCGGCTACGGCTACGTCCTCCCGGACCAGAACGGCTGGAGCCGCTACCTCCACTTTCAATCTGCCTGGATTGTCGTATTGACCGGCTTGCTCTACGTGCTCTACGCCTTCTTCACCGGGCACTTGCGCAAAAACTTGCTTCCCCCAAAATCCGATCGTTCGTTACTCGCGTTCTGGACCGCAATCGCTAAGAATTTGCGCTTCCGTCGCCCACCTGCCGCGGAAGCCTGGTCGTATAATCTCCTTCAGCGCCTCGCCTACCTCTTCGTTATCTTCGTGCTGTTCCCGTTAGTCATCTGGACCGGCTTGGCCATGTCCCCCGCCTTTGTTTCCGCGTTTCCCGTCGCCGTCAACTCGCTCGGCGGCCAGCAATCCGCCCGCACGCTTCACTTCTTCGTCTCCCTGGCTCTCGTTCTCTTCCTTCTCGTCCACGTCGCCATGGTTTTTCTCGCCGGATTCTGGAGCAGAACGCGCGCAATGATCACCGGCCGCGCCGCCACCACCACTCCCACGGAGCACCCATGAACAATCTCTCCCGTCGCAAACTCATCGGCACCGGACTCGCCGCCACTGCCGTTGCCGCAGGCCTCGACGTAGCCGCGCGCCTCGCGCAAAAGTATGGACTCGTCCCGCCCGACCACGGCGGCATCTTCGGCCTCGGCGAAACGCTCACTTACGCTTCCCAGCGCCTGCTCACCAGTCACTCCCTGGCTCGCGAGTTCTCTCACAGCCAAATCTCCAAGCCTCCGCTCGCCAACGAAATGGCTCCTTTGCCTGACGTCTTCAAGCGCCTTCAGGCCGGCGGATTCGCCGACTGGCGCCTCTCCATCGACGGCCTCGTCGACCGCCCCGCCTCGTTCTCCCTCGCCCAACTCAAGAGTTATCCGTCTCGCAGCCACATCACCATGATCCAGTGCGAAGAGGGCTGGTCCTATATCGCCGAGTGGATCGGCGTGCCTCTCCACCACGTCCTCGATGCCGTCGGCGTCCAGCCGCA